>JAISFD010000019.1 GCA_031263815.1 Coxiellaceae bacterium
GTAAATATTCTAGATTTTAAGGATCTTTATTGTATTACATAAGTAATTGCAGTGATTTATTGGTTTTTGGTCATTAAAATATTAGAACTGCTCTGTTCATTGAGAATTGCTGTTATTGATGAATATATTAACACTCATATTGATGCTCATAAACCTGACAATGTTTCAAACTTTTCTTTAGAAAACGTTCCCGGCTTCTAGCCATAATATTCAACCTACCAATTTTAACTGGTAGTGGTTGAGAGAACAAAATATAGCATAAAATTTTATTTTTGCAACTCCAGAGCAGTATCTATTTGGTTATTATATGTTATTATAATGCAGTTTTTGTTGTAATTCTTTGTTTATGATGATGAAATTTTTTAGTTCAACTCATTTTTTACTAACTGCAGTCATGTTAATCATCGTCATATTTTCATCTGGCTGTGTTTGTTTTCAAAAGCCACCGCCCTCTTGTCAAGCACGTCAAGTAACACTACAGCAAGTAACCGGTTGGGATTTAAGTGGAGCTTTAAGTGTTACATACAATAAAAAAGGGGATTTTGCTCATTTTACATGGGTGCAAAAAGAGAACTGTTATACAATCAATATTTTTGGTCCTTTAAACATAAGTAATATTCGAATTGTTGGTGATGCAAATAATGTCACGCTTTGGCAGGCGAAGAAAAAATATATTAGGGCCAAGACGCCGGAGCAATTAATATATGATCAATTAGGATGGCGATTACCAGTTTCTAATATTCGTTATTGGATTTTAGCTCACCCTGTTCCTGGGAAAATTGATGCTATAAATTTTGATCAACATGGGCATTTAGTTTTTCTTAGACAAAATGGTTGGCAAATAAAATACTTTGGATTTAGGGCTCATCGTTCAAAACATATTGATTTACCGCAAATAATTGAAATAAAAAATGAAGAAATCACTATAAAAATTAAGGTGACTAAACGAATTTTTTGGTAGTATTCCTAGATAGCTAATGTAATTGTGATTACTCCCACTTTACCGCCAATCCAGATTGGTAGCGTAAATCAATAGATTTTGGTGCTTGTACACGATCTGCCGTTATTTTTCTATAAACATTAGTTAAAAGCTCGATTTGGTTTAGGGACTTAGCTTCTTTCATGTAAACTACCGTATTATTGTTTAACAGAATTTCCCAGTAATGTGTTGAGTTTAAAATTAATTTTTTGAGAGTTAAATCTAGAGGTTCAAGAGCAAGAAGTATTTTTTGGTATAATGCAAAAATTTCCGCCTCTTTTTCTTCAGGGCCAAAAATTATTGGTAATTCCTTGGGAAAGGTAATTGGAGATGGAGTAAAGATAATTCCTGCGGAGTTAATAAGAGCATTTTTCCCCCATTGTAAAATGGGGTGTTGCTCTACTATGTTAATCTTAATAATATCAGGCCACTCACGTTGTACTGAGACTGCATATATCCAAGGAGATTTTAATAATTGTTGTTTCATGCCCTTGACGTTTAAGTGGAAAAAGCCTCTATCGGTATAGGAAGATATAGTTTTTTGTAGATCTCCTTGTTTTATATGTTCATAGGTAGCGAAAATCTTAATATGATTAATAGGGAAATAAATAGGTTGAGTGAAGTTCCATATACACCATGATAAAATTCCTCCTATTCCTAAAATAACAATAGTAAAAAATACTTTACGGATATATTTTTTGTTTTGGGATTTTGGCTGCATTTTCTAGTTATTTTTCCCCTAGAATATCTATTTCAGGAATTAATTTAATACCAATTGATTTTTGCACTGTTATGATAATTTCTTGAATTAAAGTTTCAACATCAGTAGCAGTAGCATTGCCACAATTGCTAATAAAGTTAGCGTGTTTTTCAGAAACTTGTGCGCCACCAATACGTTTTCCTTTAAGTCCACAAATTTCTATTAATCTGGCAGCATAATCCCCTTGAGGATTACGAAATACTGAACCGCAACTGGGTAAGTCTAAAGGGTGAGAGCTTTTTCGTTTTTGGAGATAAATATCAATTTGTTGTTTAGTCGTTTCTATTTTACTTTTAGTAAAGGTCAATTGTGCGGCTGTAAACCATTCATCTTGAGCTAAACTATGTACTTCACGATATTCGGCTTTAAATTCATTAGCTCTCCTTATTTTTGTTTTACCCTGACGATTGATAGTTTCTACCATTTGGACATGATTCCAAATATAATCACCATAAGCACCGGTATTCATTTTTAATGCACCGCCTATCGTTCCTGGGATTCCAACCAGAAAAGCTGCATCTCTCATACCTAAATCAGCACATTTTTTTACTAAATGCGAAAGACTCAATCCTGCCTCAACCCACAAATTAGAACCATCGATAATTTCGATATCATTAAGAGAATTACGTAGATAAATTACTAAACCTTTAATTCCTCCATCGCGGATTAAAACATTAGTAGCTGCACCTAGAATTGTGATAGGTTCTTTTTCCCAAGTTTGAAGAAGTTCTGTGAGATCTTCTAAATCTGTGGGACGGTAAAAATATTCTGCTGGTCCCCCGATTTTCCAAGAGGTATATTTTGCTAACAAGTGATGATGCTTAAGCTTACCTTTCATGGGCCAAATTTTTCCTTTAATTGTGGTGCAATAGTTCCAATATTACCGGCACCTTGGAGTAATAAAATATCATTAGTGCGTAAAATGTCGGGTAATAGTTTCAGCAGTTCTTCATTGTTAGAAACAAAAATAGGCTCAATTTTACCTCGTTGTCTAATGTTACGTGCAAGTGCACGACTATCTACTCCCGGAATAGGATTTTCACTGGCGGAGTAAATTTCCATAAGTACTAGTGAATCTACTGTTGATAGAACAGAAGTGAAATCCTCAAATAGCGTTTGGGTGCGTGTATAGCGATGAGGTTGAAAAGCAAGCACTAGGCGACGCTCAGGCCATGCAGCACGAAGAGCTTCTATGGTTACTGAAATCTCCTTAGGGTGGTGACCATAGTCATCGATTATCAATATTTTGCCTTGAGGTAGAGAAATTTCGCCATAGTATTGCATCCTACGCCCAACTCCGGCGAATTGTGAAAGGGCGGAACTGATAGTACTAGGGTTAATATAACAACATTCGGTTGCAATAATGGTAGCGGCGAGTGCGTTTAGAACATTGTGTCGTCCAGGTAAATTTAAATGGATCGGAATTTCTTTAAATTGTGATTCCCAGCGGATTTTAAAATCACAGCTAAAACCCCGTTGTTTAAAATCACATGCTTGGACATCAGCGTCAGTGTTAAAGCCATAAGTTATTACTGGACGAGAAATTTGAGGTAAAATTTCTTTAATGATAGGGTCATCGGTACATACAACAGCTAGACCGTAAAATGGCAGACGGTGTAAGAAGTCTAAGAAGGCTTGTTTAAGTCGCACGAAGTCGTGGCCGTATGTTAACATATGATCTGCATCAATATTAGTAATAATACTTGCCATAGGATTAAAATATAAAAATGAAGCATCACTTTCATCAGTTTCAACAACAAAATATTGACTGTCTCCTAAACGGGCGCTGGAGCTTGCACTATTCAAGATGCCACCAATGACAAATGTTGGATCGAGCTTAGCTTCCGCCAAAATGCTTGAAACTAGACTGGTGGTAGTAGTTTTCCCATGGGTGCCAGCAACAGCGATACCATAATGAAAACGCATTAACTCAGCTAACATTTGTGCTCGTGGTAAAACGGAGATATGGGCTTTATTAGCTGCTTGTACTTCAGGATTGATGGGGCTAATAGCACTAGAAATTACGACTGCATCTGCACCTAAAATATTTGTAGCATCATGACCTACAAAAATTTTTGCCCCGAGCGCAGTTAACCGCTTAGTTACTAGGCTAGTATTTTGATCAGAGCCGGTAATTTTATACCCCTGATTTAGTAGCACTTCAGCAATGCCGCTCATTCCTGAGCCTCCAATGCCTACAAAGTGAATATTTTTAATACGACGCATTAAAGGAATTTTAATCATAAGTATTTTTCTCAATTGCTTTTTTGTGTTTTACTTTCGTTGTTAAAAAATATGAACGTGGTGTAAAAATGGCTTTGAATGTTACTTCATGATGGATCCGTAACAAAACAGCAACAATTACACAGTTAAATAGCATACTGCTGCCACCATAACTCATGAAGGGTAAAGTTAAGCCTTTTGTAGGTAATAAGCCAATATTCACACCAATATTAATAATAACCTGAATACCAATTAACAATCCTAGCCCGTAAGCAAGATAACTTGCAAACCAATTTTTAATTTTTCCAGCTAGGCGCCCTAAGTAAAAAGTCCGAGCGACGAAAAACGAAAATAGACCGATAACAATTACCTGACCAAAGATCCCGAACTCTTCTGCGAGTACTGCAAATAGAAAGTCAGTATGTGCTTCAGGAAGGTAAAATAGTTTTTGAATGCTGTTCCCTAAACCAATGCCAAAAATACCTCCGCGTCCGAAAGCGATTAACGATTGTACTAATTGATAGCCGCTATCATATGGTTTAGCCCAAGGGTTTAAAAATGAAGTTAAACGTAATAGTCTATAGGGGGAAACAACAATTAGTGCTCCCAAGACTATCCCTACTAATGCTAGTAAAATGATGAATTGCCAAAGACGTGCTCCTGCTAGGTACATCATACCTAATGCCGTTAAAAGCATTACCACAATGGCGCCAAAGTCAGGTTCGAGTATTAATAACCAAGAGATGATTCCTAGTAATACTAATGGATTTACGAACCCACGGATGCTTGCCCGCACCTCTTCTTGATGGCGAAGTAAATAACTTGAAATATATATAATGATTGAAAATTTTGCGAACTCCGATACTTGTAAAGAGGCAATACTAAGACCAATCCAGCGTGTGCTTCCCTTTACTTCACGGCCAATGCCTGGGACTAAAACTAGTATCAAGAGGAAAATACTGGCTAATAATAAATAACCGCTAATTTTTTCCCAGAAAGTTAAGGGTATTTGTTTGACGAAAAAAACTACTACAATACCAATAATAAGATATACCGTTTGACGAGCTAGGAAATGTAGAGGATTATGAAACCATTTATCAGATATCCCCATCGAAGCTGATGCTAGGAGTAAGAAACCAATAGCAAGTAATGCAAAAACTGCTAAAATTAACCAGTAGTCATAATAATAAGCTGCTTGTTTTTCTTTGGAAAATAAGATGTTCATTTATTAAAGTTTACAATTTTTTTACTTCCTCAATAAATAATTCTCCGCGGTGTTCAAAATTGTTGAACATATCATAACTAGCACATGCAGGTGAGAGCAACACTACATCTTTAGAAGAGGCTTCTTTAGCACATATTATAACCGCTTCTTGCATTGAAGGCGCCAATAAAATTTTGCTTGTACCCATTAAAGTTTTTTGAATTAATGGCGCATCTTTACCAATTAGTACCACGGTTTTTACATATTTGATAATAACATCTTGTAGAGGAGAAAAATCAGCATCTTTGCCAAGTCCACCAGCTATTAAAATAATTTTTCCACTAATTTCTTTGCCTAGACCTTCAATCGCTGCTGTAGTTGCACCGACATTAGTTCCTTTGGAATCGTTATACCAATCAACGCCGTTGATATTTGCAACCCATTGGCATCGATGAGGTAAACCTGGGAATTCATAGAGTACAGAAAGGATCTGCTGTAATGGCAAATCAATTGCCTTACCAAGAGCAAGAGCTGCCACTGCATTAATTGCATTATGTAATCCTTTTATTTTTAATTTACTTATGGGGATAATTTTTTCATTACCATACATTAAATAACCATGATCAATGCCGAAATCATCAGCTAGAGGTTTAGAACTGCCAAAGCTAATTACTGGCTGAGATAGATTAGTGTGCGCATGACTCAAATGATCATCTCTATTGATGATTGCTACTTGACAATTAGTATAAATCCGCTGTTTTATCTGTAAATAGTCGTTAAAACTTTGATAACGATCCATGTGATCTGGAGAAATATTGAGTACTACAGCCGCCTTAGCTTTTAACGAAACTGTAGTTTCTAGTTGAAAGCTAGAAAGTTCTAAAACATAAAAGTCTACATTTTGATTGAGAAGGTCTAAAGCTGGTACACCTAAATTACCACCGATGCCAACTCTTTTTCCGGCCGCTTTGATCATTTCACCAACTAAACTTGTGACCGTACTTTTGCCGTTAGAACCAGTAATTGCTATAATTGGTACATTAGCGGTGCGAGCAAAAAGTTCAATATCACCTATAACTTCAATCCCCCGTTTTAAACATGCAGCAATAGCAGGTTCGGATAAAGGTACCCCAGGGCTTATGATTAACTCTTGAGCTTGAGATAAAATATTTTCATCAATCTTTCCTAGATATGTTGGGACTGAGGGGGATTTTTTTTGTAGTTCCTCTAACGCGGGAGGGTGAGATCTACTGTCTACTACAGCGAAGTTACATTTTTGTTTAGTTAAATAGCGGACACAAGAGATGCCAGTTTTGCCGAGGCCGACAATAATTTTTAAATTGTGCTTCATATTGTCTATTTTTTTGTTAGATCTCAAGTTTAGACTTGTTAAAAATACCTTGGATTTCATGGAAGTTAAAGTGAATTAATTAAAAATCAGTCTATGGCTAATTTACTGTATATTTTTGATACCAGTTGAAAATATGGGCGTGTAAATTTGACTATAGTCAAAAAAAATAGCACAATGTTTTTATGTTAACACGCTACTTAAGTTCTCAAATAAAAAAAGATCTTAATCGCAAAATGGTATTTGTCGGTGGGCCCAGACAAATTGGTAAAACTACTTTAGCGAAAAGTTTATTGACTAGTAATCAAGGATATCTAAATTGGGATATACCAGAAGATCGAGAACGTATTTTAAAAGGGGAATTGTGTTCTACGAAGTTGTGGGTCTTTGACGAAATTCACAAATATAGATCATGGAGAAATTTTCTTAAAGGAATTTATGATAATTTGCCCCTGAAGCATAAATCCCAGATCTTAGTTACAGGTAGTGCGCGTTTGGATTATTATCGTTATTCCGGAGACTCTTTACAGGGGCGTTATTACTATTTACGTCTACATCCCTTATCTTTAGCAGAACTTAACTCAAATACATCGAAAGATCTTGTGGATCTTTTAACATTTGGTGGTTTCCCTGAGCCATTTTTTACTGCTCAAGAGACAGAAACTAAAAGATGGTCACGAGAATATCGTAATAGATTAATTCGTGAAGATTTAGTACAAATTGAAAGAGTTCGAGATTTAGGGAATCTAGAGTTATTATCTATCCGTCTTCCAGAGTTGGTAGGATCGCCACTTTCCATAAATTCTTTGCGAGAGGATCTACAATTGAGCCATAAAACCGTAGCCATCTGGCTTCAAATACTGGAAAGATTATATGCTATTTTTCGTATTTCCCCTTTTGGGGCGCCTAAAATTCGTGCGGTAAAAAAAGAACAAAAACATTATCATTTTGACTGGACTGTGATCCAAGATATGTCAAAACGTTTCGAAAACCTAGTAGCGAGTGCATTATTAAAATGGACACACTTTCGCCAAGATGTCTATGGGGAGGAATTAGAGTTACGCTATTTCCGTGATATTGATGGCAGAGAGGTAGATTTTGTATTAGTGGAACGCAAAACCCCTTTAATGTTCATTGAGTGTAAATTGGACGATGCTCAAGTTTCAGCTGCTTTAAAATATTTGAAAATCCGCTTCCCCAATTGTGAAGCCTGGCAAATATCGGCTTTTGGTAAGAAAGACTTTACTAATGAATCAAGTATCCGTGTGGCTCCAGCAGTTAAATTACTTAGCCAGCTGATCTAAATAAAGTATGGGGTAAGTAGTAATTTTAGAAAGCATACTTATTTAGGAAAAATTATGACAAAAAAAGGAGAACTATTTATTGTCGCAACCCCTATCGGTAATTTAGCTGATATTACTTTACGGGCTTTAGAAACTTTAAAACAGGTGGATCTGATTGCTGCAGAGGATACGAGACACAGTGCCACTTTACTTATGCGTTATGGGATAAAAACCCAAGTTATTTCTCTTCACAGTTATAATGAAACTAAGCGGAGTCAATTTATTTTAGACCAGCTACAACAAGGAAAAAATATCGCTTTAATAACAGATGCTGGCACTCCTCTAATAAGTGATCCAGGGAATTATTTAGTACAAACTATTCAAAAAAATGGTTTACGAGTTATTCCTATTCCTGGGGTGTGTGCTGCTATCACTGCGCTAAGTATTTCGGGATTACCTGCTAATAAATTTGTTTTTGAAGGGTTTTTGCCACCAAAACCCCAACAACAATTACGATATCTACGGGAGTTGAGATCAGAGACTCGTACGATGATTTTCTATGAATCTCCTCACCGTTTATTGGCGACGGTAACTAACATGATATCTGTTTTTGGGGAGTGTCGCCGAGCTGTTCTTACTAAGGAACTAACTAAAACTTTTGAAACAATTTATAGCAATACTCTTTATGAAATAAAAGAATGGTTACTTGCAGAGTCTAAACATCAAAAAGGAGAGTTCGTGTTTTTGGTTACAGGTATTAACGAGGAAGTGGTAATTAATCATAAAGTTATTGATGTTCTAGAGTTGTTATCGAAAGATATGTCACCTAAACAAGCAATTATCCTAACTGCCAAAATAACTGGTGCCAATAAAAATGAACTTTACAAAGTAGCATTACAATCCTTACATGTTAAAAAATATGCAGCGATTCTCAATGAATAAGGAAGGCTTGTAGGATAATGGGTTGAGAGCAGATAAAATGAGCTAGAATGTATAATCAGTAGCCAAGGAGACGCTATTTATGCATATAA
>JAISFD010000018.1 GCA_031263815.1 Coxiellaceae bacterium
TGAGCGTTAAGTTAATGTAGCGTTTTTCAGCCGCAGGATGGCTGCGATGTGCGAAGCACAACGATGTGTCGCGGCCATGCGAACTGATTTTATGGGTCACGATGGCCTAAAATCTATAGCGAGCATAGCGACACGCTTGTAAGTTTTTGTATTTCAACTTTTATACCTTTTATTTGCATATTTATACTATTTTCTAAAGCTTGTAGTTTTCCTGTCTCCTCTGGGCTTTGATTTATTTCAGACATACTTATTCTTCTTCTTTGTATAAGCTCATTTAGCTGTTCTTCGAGCTTATTACGTTGATGTTCTAGTCTTCTTAACTGGGTGGTAAGTTTTTCTTTCTTTTCAGGTTCCATAAGTAGGTCTTTAGGTTTCCTTGTTATTATTAACTTTTACATTATACTATGTTTAGTTGAATACAACTATACTGCTTTTCTATAGAATTCTAACATTCTTTTAAGAGGAAAGTTCGCTTTTCATGATGGTGTTTGGTACGAGGACTTCCTCTTTCAAGTAAATGACTCACAATATTGATAGCATTACTTGAAGTTACGATCCAATCAGCAATAACTTTTCGATATCGATGCCGTACTCTTCTAAGTAGTTAGCAAAGCTTTTCCAAAGTAGATTATCTTTTTCCCTATAAAATGTTTTGGCATAGCATTGTAATATAGGTAAGTAATCTTTTTGAGACAAAACAGCTAAAATCTTATTAGCTTTCTGTCGATCTTTAGGATTATTATTTTCACAAGTTTGAAACAGGATCACTGCAAGAAGTGCAACTTTTGATATTCGCCGTGCCACTTTAGCACTTTTAATGCTTTGGATACAAAAATCTAATGATCTAATTTTATTCCACTCGCGCCATTCATAGTAAAAGTCAAGAGCATCTTTTTCACAATTTTTTGCGTCATTTTCATTATCCTCTTCAAGTAGAAGTAGATACATTAAAGCTGGAATTAATGCTTCAACATTTGCCCAAGAACAATTACTAGTTTTTTGCAAAGGTAATCCCAGAGTACTTTGGGGTTTTAGTCCCAAGTAATCAATTAAGCCAGAGTTGATAAATCCTGGGTATTGCCTTTTATAGAGCAGTTCGCGACAAAATGTTTTAGTAAGACGAGCAGGATTATGCATGTCATAGTAAATAACAGTACCATTATCTTTACCATATTCACCGCGGTCACATCTTATAAATTGTTCTCTAAACTTGATTAGGGTGATGGCATGTCCACCAAAAGATATGGGTAAAATTAGAGGATCATTATCTAAAAGAGAGTTTATTTGATTGAGGAATTGTTTGATGTCTATCAAATAGTGTTGAAGACGAATTAAGGTGATGGCAACTTGAAGAGAGTGAATAATAGTATCTAGATGGTCGAAATATTTACGCATTTTTTTAGCAGCAAAATTGTTTTTAAAATCGGTGAGGGAACTTGCTGCGATCTCTAAAGTAAATCTTAGATAAAACCCTTCAAGTTCAACTTCGATAAAAGTGTTGTGAGTATCAACGATATCTACTCTGCCTTCAAGTTCAAAACTGTGGCCAATTAATTTGGCATTTAAAAAGTCTTGAGCGAAATCTATTTTAGCACCTGAAGCTACCAAAAGTTTTTTTATAGCATCTTGATTTTTCATTAAGGGCATAACTAGTAGTGGTTGTCCACCGCTTGAATACGCATTGGGATTGGCATTATATTTTAAACATAATTTACATAATTCAAGATTGTCGTTATCAACAGCCCAGAATAGGGTAGTTCTACCAGTTAAGTCTGTAAAATCAATTTTAGCTCCGGCTCCAAGCAAGATTTTTGTTTTGGCTATATTGTTGATTATCGCAGTTTGAATTAATGGTGTGTAACCGTACTCATCAATAATATCGAGGTCAGGGTTAGTTTTTAGATAATCTATAACTTCTTTGTTTGAACCATAGATGATTGTTTTTGAGAGTGACATAAAATATTACTCTAAAACGGTTGAGGTCTAACTTGGTATTCGAATCGTTTTTGCTTTTTGTATCCAAGTTCTAAAGCCAGTTTATTTTGTAACTCTTGGGTTAATTCGTCCCTACGTCTATCTACTTCATCTAAGGTACGATTATCATTAACAATAATGGAAGCTAAATCGGACGGAGCACCAATTGGCATTTCACTAAGATATGGATGTCCTTCAAATAATGGTTTGGCTGTGCCTAAATCCCCGCTTCCCTTGTCATCTTCATGATAAACACGACGCGGCGCTACTTTACCAAAGCGGCGATACCATTCGGCTAAGTATTCTCCTAGTTGAGCTTTTAATTTTGCTGGGATCCGTTTGGACACTTGAACAATTTTATATTATTTTGTTACTCTAACTCAAGTCAGAGCATAGTTTACTTATTAAAACAAAAAGTGTATATCTTAAATTGTGAAAGGTATAAGTCACAGTAGATTTATTGGCAGCATCTTAATAGTTATTGGAACTTCAATTGGGGCGGGAATTTTTGCATTGCCAATTGTTAGTGCGCCGCTGGGACCAATTTTTGCTATTGGAGCTCTTATTGTTGTTTGGATCTTGATGGTAGTGACTGGATTACTAGTTTTGGAAGTTAATCTGTCTTTAGAAGCTAGATCGTGTAGTTTCAGTAGCATGGCTCAGGCAACTCTCGGCAATGCTGGTAAAATTGTAGCTTGGTTATCGTGTTTGTTATTGCTCTATGCTCTTGCTGCTGCCTATATTGCTGGGGCAACATCTTTATTAAAAGAACTATTTCACTATTATTTTAAAATAGATGTTCCAAATTTTGTTAATGCATCTTTATTTATATTAATTTTGGGCGGAGCAGTTTTTTGGAGTACTCAAGCTACCGATTTTTTAAATCGGAGTTTAATTGGTGTAAAAGGATTATTGCTTTTTACCGTGTTAGCACTTTTAATTCCCTATGTCGATAGGGCGGCAATGATAAGTGAAGTTACTCTAGCTAAGAGTAAATATTTGATTACAGTTTTTTCTATTTTTATTACTGCTTTTGGTTATCATACAGTAATTCCAAGTATCCGAATATATCTTGGGGATCAGCCAAAGAAACTACGTAACATTATTATTTTAGGTACTATGGTAACTTTAGCAATTTATATTTTATGGGTGAGTATTATTTTAAATGTTATTCCTTTAGATGGTGAGAGTAATAGTTTTAAACAAGTTCAAGGTTCAGTTGGTAGTTTGATGATGGTGATTATTGCCATTATTAATAGTAAGTGGGCGAGTTTTGGCATTAATGGTTTTTCTAATATTGCTATGACCACGTCTTTTCTTGGAGTCACCTTGGGTCTTTTTGATTTTATTGCTGACGGTTTTAAGTTTGCTAATACCCGTTTAGGGCGTTTGCAAACTGCAGGACTAACTTTTATTCCGCCATTAATGTTCGCTCTTTATTTTCCTCAAGGATTTATTTTAGCTTTAGATTATGCGTCCATTTTTATGGTCATCCTTACGATTATCTTGCCCGCTTTAATGGTGTACAAGTTACGTTATACTCAAGGTATGCGTAAGCAGTTATATCGGATGTTTGGTGGGAAAGGCTTACTTTTTATGGTGATATTAATTGGTATTATTTTAATTATATTGCGAATTTCAATTAACTCTTGGTGTACTTAAGGTCAAGTAGTTCTGATTTTTAGTTCGGGTCTAGATTATTAATTAACTTCACTAAATGGTAAAATGAGCGTTATAATCTGTAAATTCTAAAATGAAGATATATGAGTTGGTTTAAACAATTAATTTCCAAGAGGATTTACACCGGTTATTCGGAGCGGAAAAGCGTTCCTGATGGTATCTGGGCTAAGTGTAACGTTTGTAACGTCCCTATTTATCATACTGAGCTGGAACGTAATTTGTTTGTATGTTTTAAATGTGATTATCATTTTCGGATTACAGCGCGCGAACGGATTGATGTGTTTTTGGATAAAAGTGATAGAGTAGAACTTGCCCAAGATATTGAATCAGTTGATCGCTTGAAATTCAAAGATTCTAAAAAATATAAAGATCGTTTGTTAACTGCTCAAAAAGAGACTGGAGAAAAAGATGCTCTCATAGTGATGAAAGGGTCAGTTAAAAATATTCCAATAGTGAGTACTTTTTTTGATTTTAACTTTATTGGTGGTTCCATGGGCGCAGCAGTTGGAGAAAAATTTGTTGTAGGGGTGGATACTTCTTTGTCGGAGCGGTTGCCTCTCATTAATTTTGCTGCGAGTGGTGGTGCTAGAATGCAAGAAGGCTTAATCTCTTTGATGCAAATGGCGAAAACTAGTGCGGCATTAACTAAATTGGCATCTGAAGGAATTCCTTTTATTTCGGTTTTAACCGATCCTACTACAGGTGGGGTTGCTGCTAGTTTAGCTAATCTTGGAGATATTATTTTAGCTGAACCTGGTGCTTTAATTGGTTTTGCCGGTCAACGAGTAATTGAGCAAACCATGAGACAACAATTGCCGGAAGGATTCCAAAAGAGTCATTTTCTATTAGATCACGGTGCCATTGACATGATTGTGCCGCGTCGTAAGATGCGAGATACTATAGCCAGTCTTTTGTCTAAATTATTGCATTTAGAACAACCTCCAGTAGATGAAGATTAATAATCTGACTGATTGGTTACAGTACCTTGATTCTTTACCATCTGGTTTAGCCCATCGATCTCTTAATTATCTAAGGAGTCTTGCCTCCAAGTTAAATGTACTTAATTTTGCGGGTAAGGTAATGACTGTAGCCGGTACTGATGGTAAAGGATCAACAGTCATTTTTTTAGAATCGATTTTATTAGCAGCAGGTTTTAAAACTTGTGCCTATATTTCTCCTCATCTCTTACATTACAATGAACGAATGCGTGTAAATGGCATGGCAGTTGATGAAAAGATTTTATGTTGGGCTTTTAATTTAGTTCAGCAGGTATGTATTAAAGCTGATGTTATTTTAAGTTATTTTGAATTTAGTACTTTAGCAGCTTTAGTGATTTTTAAAAGACAATGTCCAGATTTTTTAATTCTTGAAGTGGGTTTAGGTGGTAGATTCGATGCAGTAAATATTATAGATAATGATATTTCTATTATCACTACGATTTCTTTTGATCACACTAAAATTTTAGGTGATACCAGAGATAAAATTGGTAGGGAAAAAGCGGGTATTATACGTCCTTTTAAACCAGTAATCTGTGGTAAAGATATGCCTGTAAGTGTTTACATGGTAGCGCATAATGCTCGAGCAATATTATATTGTTTGAATAAAGATTTTGCTTATGATGAGAAAGGAGAATTTTGGCATTGGAGTTTTGGCAAAGAAATTTTAACCGACTTACCTCTGCCCCAGTTACCACTAGCGGATGCTGCTTTAGCACTGATGGCTATCAAGATATTATCGGTAGATTTTAAAATTTTTCAATCGGCAATTATTTCTGGATTAAATAATGCCTTTTTACCTGGACGGTTTCAAAAACTTATAGTTTACAATAGAGAAATGATATTTGATGTTGCACATAATTTTGAAGCGACAACTTTACTTGCTGCTAATTTGTTGAAGAATAGATTATCTGGGCGCATTTTAGCGGTGGTTAGCATGTTACAAGATAAAGATATTAGCGCTATTTTGAAACCTTTAGTAGGAGTTATAGATAAATGGTTTGTTGGTGTCTTAAACAATGTGCGAGCAGCTAAAGAATCACAGTTAGTGGCCTGTTTCCAAAAAAACAGAGTTAAAAATTTTACCTTATTACCGACAATTGCTAGATCTTTACAACAAGCAATTGCAGAATGTGGAGAAAAGGATAAAATGATAATATTTGGATCTTGTTATACGGTTGCAGAAGGGTTTATTAGTTTAAAATTATTGGAGGTAGAAAATGGCTTTAGAATATAAACAGAGAGTTGTTGGGATTATTGTGTTGATAGCTTTTATTGCTTTATTAATCCCTTTTTTATTTACAAGTGGTGTAAAAAAGAAGCAACAGTCTACTTCTCGAGAGATTGATATACCAACAACACCAATCGCTTCTGTTAACCAAGAAAGTATAGCCTTACCCACTTCGCAGGATGTCTCTAATGAGATATCAACAAAGGAACTTTCTGTAGAGTCACAGTCACCTCAGTCTGTATTTGAAGCAACTACGCCCGAGGAAGGAGGAGCTGTTGCGGCTAATGTTTCTGCTGTAAATACTTTAATGGCAGAGGAGACTAATCAAGTACAAACTGAGCCTACTACTAACGAGCTAACAGAGGTTCCCGTAGTTTCTAAAGCCGATGAAGGTAAAAGTGCTGTGGTTGGTAGAGGGAAGACTGTAAAGAACAAAGGCGCTAAGGCATTTTGGTCGGTACAGGTTGGTAGTTTTGCTAATAAAGCTCGATTACAGAAGATGATTACAAATCTACAGAAGAAAGGGTATCATGTTTATTCACAAAAAATTACTACTTCACGTGGGCCAATGAGTAGGGTTTTAGTAGGACGTGAAACGAGTAGAGCTAAAGCTATGAAAATAGCTAATCAATTAAGGGTTAAATTCAAAATTAATGGCCATGTGGTAAGAAATAAAAGATGAGTACTATTCAAGAATTATTACACCTTAATATAGTTGATTGTATTGTCGTAGCTGTTATTTTAATTTCAACATTAATTAGCTTAGTGCGCGGGTTTTTAAAAGAATTTATTTCTCTTCTTGTTTGGATTGTAGGATTTTGGGTATCAATTCAGTTTTACCAGGCTATGTCAGTAGTTTTAGCACCATATTTCTCTAATGTTGCTATTAGGCATATTGTTAGTTTTGCGGGGATTTTTTTATTGACTTTACTTATAGGAGCTTTATTTAATTGTTTATTTTCATTTATTATTGTCAAAAGTGGTTTGAGTGGTACTGATCGTTTTTTGGGTACAATCTTTGGATGTGCGCGAGGTGTTTTATTAGTAGCTATAGTTATGTTAATAGTATCATCAACATCATTTGTACAGGAGGATTGGTGGCAGAAGTCTGTTTTTATTCCACACTTACAATTTATAGTTGATTGGTTAAAGACTTTATTTCCCCAGAAGATTATGAGTAGCCTAACTAATCCTGGGTAAATAGTTTTAAATTTGTACCGGCTTGATATTCCAAATTTCTTCGGCATATTCATGGATAGCTCGATCCGATGAAAATTTACCTATGCGGGCAGTGTTGAGAATCGACATTTTAGTCCATTGTGTTTTATCACGATAGATAGAGCTTGCATGATTTTGGCAAGCAACATAAGATTTAAAATCAGCACATACTAAGAATTCGTCATTGTAGATTAAACTATCAATTAACGGTTTGAAGAGAGCTGGATCTTCAACGAGATGTTTAGAATTTATTAGATCAATAGCTGCTTTTAATTCGCTATCTTGATTAATATAATTAAGAGGATTGTAACCTTTGTTTTTTAAATCTGATACCTGATTAGCAGTTAAACCAAAAAGGAAAAAATTGTCTTGACCAATCTCTTCTAGCATTTCGACATTAGCACCATCTAATGTGCCAATAGTTAAAGCACCATTAGCAGCAAATTTCATATTGCCAGTACCAGATGCTTCTTTACCAGCGGTAGAAATTTGTTCGGAAAGATTAGCTGCCGGATAGACTAGGCTTGCGTTTTTGACATTATAATTAGGTAGGAACACAACTTTTAGCTGGTCTTTTACATAGATATCGTTATTAATAACATCAGCGATATCATTAATTAGTTTAATAATTAATTTTGCTTTGTGATAACCAGGCGCCGCTTTACCTGCGAAGATAGCCGTACGTGGTACAAAATCAATCTTGGGATTATTCCGAATCCTATTGTACATGGCGATTACGTGAAGAAGATTTAAATGTTGCCGTTTATATTCGTGAATCCTCTTAGCTTGAATATCAAAAAGCGAATTAGGATTAATGATTATTCCCATTTTTTTAGCAATAAAATGGGCTAATTCTTTTTTGTTGTTATATTTTATTTTAAACCATTGCTCGATGAACGCTGAATCATTGACAAATTTTTCCAAGTTACGTAACTCAAAGAAATTTTTTATCCAGCCGTCGCCAATGGCTTCATTGATTAAATTAGCAAGATTGGGATTAATTAATAGAACAAAACGTCTAGGAGTTATACCATTAGTTTTGTTGCTAAATTTTTCTGGGCTAAAATCGTAAAAGTCGCGTAGAACTTCTTGCTTGAGTAATTCGGTGTGAAGTTTTGATACCCCATTGATAGCATAACTACCGATGCATGCTAAATTAGCCATCCTTATTTGACGTTCACCAGTTTCTTCGATAATCGACATCCGTTTTATTCTTGCGATATCATTATTAAATTTAATCCGGACTTGTTCTAGAAAGCGGCGATTGATTTCAAAAATAATTTCGAGATGTCTTGGTAGTATACTTGCAAAAAGTGACAATGGCCATTTCTCTAAAGCCTCAGGTAGAATTGTATGATTAGTATAACAAAAAGTTTTTTGTGTAATATCCCAAGCTGTTTCCCATCCCATTTGATGGTCATCAATTAAGAGTCTCATTAGTTCAGCAATGCCGATAGCAGGATGCGTATCATTTAATTGAATAACATATTTATCACTAAAATATCCTAAAAATTTGCCCCGTTGTTTGTAGATACGGATCATATCTTGCAAGGAACTTGAAACGAAAAAATATTGTTGCTTGAGGCGTAATTTTTTCCCTACTGTCGGTTCGTCATTGGGGTAGAGCACTTTAGTGATATTTTCAGAAGCAACTTTTTCCTGAACAGCGCCATAGTAATTACCGATATTAAAGGCTTTGAAATCAAAAGATTCACAAGCCTCAGCTTTCCAAAGACGCAAAAAATTAGCCGTTGCTGCTTTATAGCCAATAATTGGGATATCATAAGGAATGCTTTTAACTACTTCATCTGGTATCCAGCGCGTTTGAAATCGTTTATTACTGTCAGTATAACTTTCGGTGTAACCACCAAATTTTATGTCGAAAGATATTTCCGGGCGTGCAATCTCCCAAGGGTTACCATAGCGTAACCATTTATCAGTATTTTCTATTTGCCAACCATTGCGAATTTCTTGATTAAAAATACCGAATTCATAGCGAATACCATAACCGATTGCAGGAATATTTAGAGTTGCCAAAGAATCCATATAGCAAGCAGCCAGACGACCCAGTCCACCATTACCTAAACCAGGTTCGGCTTCTTGTTCTAAGAGAATATCTAAATCTAAACCAAGTTCTTCAATAGCTTTTTTAACCTGGGGATATATTCCTAAATTCAGTAAATTATTGCCGAGTTGTGGTCCTAGTAAAAATTCAGCAGAAAGATAACATACAGTACGACTTTCTTTTTCTAGATATGTTTTAGCAGTTTTAGTCCAATTACTCATCACGTGATCCCGAATAGTATAGGCGAGTGCCATATAGTAATCATTAAGTGATGCTATGGGTACGAATCTTCCTTGCAGGTAGGCGAGATTATCAAGGAAAGCTTGTTTGATAGAATTAGTTTGGACGTCAACTCGTACTGATGGCGTTACTCTTGCAGTGTCATGGTTTTGATTTTTTTTGAACATAAAACTCCCTGTTTTTTATTATAGTCCCTTTGTTAAATTATCGTCAATTTTATAAAACCGTATGCAGGACATTCGTAAGGATGATTTTTTTTCAATGCTTTAATTATAGCTTTTATTTTTGTCTGCATACAAACAGTTTCTACTTTATATTCGGGGACCTTAGCTATTTTACCTATTTTTCCTATATAGGCATTACTTTTAGGTTCTGGTTTAAATTGGCCTAATCCTTTAGTTTGCCAGGAACAACAACTGTAATTTCCTATGTTACCTGCTCCTGCAGAGAATATAGCTTTTTTGGTTATTGCTAGATGAGATTTAGGCACATAATAGTAGAACTGGTAAAGAGTATTTTTCACGGTATCTCCTTTCTTAGTTTAGTAACAACTTCGCTAATATGTTTAATTGCAAAATCGATCTCTTTGATAGTAGTAAATCTCCCGATAGAGAGCCTAAAACTACTCGTAATTAATTGATCTGGTACACCAATTGCCCAAAGTACATATGATGGTTCAGAATTGTCTTTAATACAAGCAGAAGTGGTCGATATTGCTAAATCTTTTAAAGCAGCAAGTAAAATCTCCCCTTTAACTTTGGCAAAGCTCAGGTTCAAATTACCTGGAATCCGATTTTTTAGAGAACCATTAATATAAATATCTCCTAAATTTTTGATTCCGTACACAAATCTTTCTCGTAAACTTAATAAGCGTTTGCTCTCGGTTGCTATCTCTTGTTGAGCAATATGGAATGCCTCTCCCATCCCGACGATTTGGTGAGGAGCTAAAGTTCCTGCACGTAAGTTGTTTTCTTGTGACCCACCATGGATTTGTGGTACTAAATGGAGTTGAGGATTAGATCTAATATATAGTGCTCCCACCCCTTTTGGCCCGTAAACCTTATGAGCAGAAAATGACATTAAGTCTATTTTTAGTTTTTGGAGATTAATGGGAATTTTCCCCGCCCCTTGAGCGCTATCTACGTGGAACAATATTCCTCGTGAGTGTGTAATTTCACTAATGTTGGCAATATCTTGAATAACACCGATTTCATTATTTACGTGCATGATTGAGAGCAAAATAGTATCTTGGCGCAAAGCTTTTTTTAGTTTCTCAAGATCAATTAAACCATCTGATTCAGGAGCTAGGTAAGTGATATCGAATCCTTGTTGGGTTTCTAGAAATTTGCAGGTATCGAGTACCGATTTATGTTCAGTTTGGCAAGTAACAATATGTTTTCCTTGGCGTTTATAAAAAAGTACAGCACCTTTAATGGCTAAATTATTAGCTTCCGTAGCTCCAGAGGTCCAAATAATGTTTTTGGGATTACAATTGATTAAGGAGGCAACTTGATTACGTGCTTCTTCAATTGCGGTTTTTGTTTGGCAACCATAAAAATGTTTTGAAGCTGGATTACCAAAAAAATTTTCTAAATAAGGCCACATTTTTTTAATAACTCTTGGGTCAACAGGAGTGGTGGCCATGTAATCGAGATAAATTGGTTTATTCATTTTTTTTCTTAATAGCAATATTTATAGCCGTTAGGATGCCACGAAAAATGTTAATTTCAGTTTTTTCTAATCTGGTTCTATTAAATAGTCTTTTTAATTTGGCCATAATGCTTTTTTGGTTATCAGGATATAAGAATCTAATAGCGAGTAATGTTTGTTGTAAGTGTTGATAAAAAGATTGTATTTCATTTGTATCTGCCAATGCTATTTGATGAGTATCAATATTCGTATTAATTTGGTTGGCTATTTTAATTTCATAAACAATGAGTTGTACTGCTGATGCGATATTTAAAGAACTAAAATTAGGGTTAGTAGGGATATGTATGTGGTAGTTACACATTTCTAGTTCTTCATTACTTAGTCCATTACTTTCACGGCCAAATAATATAGCAATATTATGTGTTTTTGTGTTGTTAATTATAGTATTAGCCGCTGTTTTAGGATCAAAAGTTGGTAGTTGAAGAGATCGTAAGCGTGCACTAGCACCAAAAACTATGTGAATGTTATGTAAGGCCTCTGGAAGTGATTGGGTTATAATTGCTGCAGCCAAGATGTCATCAGCTCCAGCAGCCATAGCCGTAGCATTAGCATTAGGGAAATCTTTAGGATTAACAATATACAACTCTTTAAGTTCCATCGTTTTCATTGCTCTAGCAACCGCACCAATATTGCCAGGATGAGAGGGGTTAACGAGTACAATACGGATATTATTAGGCATAACTACTAGTATAATTTAAAGTTTCATGAAGAAGAAGTTTTTGTGATTTGAATTGTAGGGATTTTGGAGATAAACTAAAATAATTAATGTTTGGTTAAGTTAATTAAAAACGGGGGGAATTTTTATGATGAATCGATATGCGGGATTAGGAAATTTGGGTAGTGGTGGTATGGGTACGTTAAAACTTAAAAATCTTCCTCAATCAGTTGAACAGTTTGTGGCGGGGGCAATGTCATTGATTTCTGGCTTCGCTGCAGAGGGAGCAAACGAAGTTATGGTGAGTAAACCTGAATCGATGTTTGATATGGCAAAATATATACTTGTTGGAGTAGATCTTGTTCAAGAGGAGTTTAATAAAGATTATTTGAAATTTTATAAGAATGATATTAATAAATTGGTAAATATGTTTAGAGAAGGTGTTTATAACAAGGGGTTGGCAGTAACAGAAGTTGTTTTGTTAGCGGCTAAGTTTTTTATAAGTCTTAGTAATGCCCTGCCATCTGATAATAAGGCTTGTAGTGTGCTGAAAAAATTTGCAGGTACTTTCGGTGATACTCTTAATATTGTTTCTGGTAATCTTGATACTGCACTTCAACGGAAGGTTGAATCATTGATAAAAGAGATTGGAGCAAAGCAAAATCTATTACCTGCATTTAAACTTTAGAGAAGCATAGTTTTCGGCGGATAAACTATGAATATTGTTGCTGGTGTCGATGAAGTTGGTAGGGGTCCTTTGGCGGGGCCTGTTATGGCTGCGGCTGTAATTTTAGATCCTAAGCATTCTATTGTTGGGCTAACTGATTCAAAATTGTTAACCAGCAGAAAGCGAGAAGTATTATCTGAAACCATTAAAAAAAATTGTATCGCTTGGGCTCTTGGTTCTGCTTCTCCCGAAGAGATTGATCTGCTTAATATATTACAAGCAAGTTTGCTTGCTATGCAGCGAGCCATCGATGCTTTAAATATTAAACCTCACCATGTTCAAGTTGATGGTCAATTTTTACCAAAAGTAAATTGTATTGCTGAAGGGATTATTAAAGGTGATATTTTAGTTCCATCTATAAGTGCTGCATCAATACTTGCTAAAGTTGCACGTGATGAGGTGATGGTTACTTACGATATTGTTTATCCTAAATATGGATTTGCAAGACATAAAGGGTATGCGACATTCCAACATTTATTAGCCTTGCAACAACTTGGTATCACTCCTATTCATCGTCGGAGTTTTGCTCCAGTAAAGAAATATATATAAGCAGAGCCGCACGTAGATATCTAGAAAGTTGTTGCAAGATAAAATTCGACCATTTATTCTACTACATGCTATGGCGGCTGAGTTTATACACTTAAATTTACATACTGAATATTCTATTGTTGATGGTATCGTTCGTATTGATCAATTGTTTGCCAAGTGTGTTACTTATAATATGCCAGCTATCGCTTTAACTGATCAGAGTAATCTTTTTGCGCTTGTAAAGTTTTATAAAACTGCTGTAGTATATGGTGTTAAACCAATTATTGGTGTAGAGGTTTGGCTTGAAAATGAAGTAAATCGTGCCTATCCTTTTAAAATACTATTGTTAGCTCAAAATCAACAAGGCTATCTGCGTATATTAAAGATAGTTTCCAAGTCTTTTGTTGAAGGTCAATATTTAGGGGTTCCAATTGTCAAGAAAGTGTGGTTAGAAGAATTGTCTGATGGTTTAATTGTGCTGTCTGGTGCTAAAAGTGGTGATGTGGGACAAGCACTATTGGCAGATGACTTGGCAGGAGCTCAAAATCTTTTAAAATTTTGGCAAAAAATACTCCCTGATCGTTATTATCTGGAACTACAACGAACGGGACGTCCACGAGAGGAGGAATATATAGTTAAGGCTTTTGATTTAGCAGTAAAACTGAATTTACCATTAGTTGCTACTAATGCTGTCCGTTTTTTAACTCCAGAAGATTTTGAAGCTCATGAGGCTCGAGTTTGTATTCATGGTGGCTATGTATTAAATGATCCCAATCGTCCACGTATGTATAGTGAAAAACAATATTTGTGTTCACAAGAGTATATGGAACAACTTTTTTGTGATATTCCGGAGAGTTTGGTGAATTCAGTCAATATTGCTAAGCGGTGTAATGTTGAGTTAAGTTTTGATGAAACCTTACTTCCTATTTTTCCAGTACCTGATAAAAATGCTACTCCTGAAAAATATTTTATTGCTGAAGCATATTTTGGTTTAGAAAAGCGAATTCGTGAGAATTTCAGTGAATCTTCTAATTTAGCTAATATCCAAAATGAATATAACCAACGACTTGCATATGAAATAAAAGTAATTAATCAAATGGGGTTTGCTAGTTACTTTTTAATTGTAGCTGATTTTATCAATTGGTCGAAAAAAAATGGCATCCCTGTTGGTCCAGGAAGAGGATCGGGTGCTGGTTCTTTGGTAGCTTATGCTTTGGGGATTACTGATCTTGATCCCATTAAACATGAATTACTGTTTGAACGGTTTTTGAATCCCGAGCGGGTATCGTTACCTGATTTTGATATCGACTTTTGTATGGATGGAAGGGATAGAGTTATTGCTTATGTTATGGAGCGTTATGGTAGAGATAAAGTGGCACAGATTATTACTTATGGCACGATGGCTGCACGAGCAGTGGTACGCGATGTGGGTAGGGTGCTTGGGTATCCGTATGGATATGTCGATAAAATTGCTAAACTGATCCCCTTTGCTATCGGCATGAGTTTGGAACAGGCATTTAAAGAGGAGGAGTTATTACAAAAAAAATATAATGAAGAGGATGATGTAAAAACCTTGATTGATTTGGCCAGAAAACTTGAAGGGATTGTACGTAATGCAGGTAAGCACGCTGGAGGAGTTATTATTGCTCCATCTGCTTTAACTAATTTTATGCCTTTATATTGTGAAGCTGAGGGGGAAGGGATTATCACCCAATTTGATAAAGATGATGCTGAAGCTATCGGGTTAGTAAAGTTTGATTTTTTAGGATTACGTACTTTAACTATTATTAATTGGGCAGTGGAATACATCAACAAAAAGTTAGATCAGCCTATTGATATTAATAAGTTACCACTTGACGATGAAGCTACTTATAAATTATTGCAATCTGGGAAAACTACTGCAATTTTTCAATTAGAATCCCGTATTTCTCGTGATTTGATTAAACGGTTTAAGCCCGATTGTTTTAACGATATTGTCGCCCTTGTCGCGATTATTCGCCCTGGAGTTTTACAGTCTGGGATGTTGGATGAAATTGTTGATCGTAAACATGGGCGGACCAGAATCACTTACCTCCATCCTAAACTTGAGCCAGTTTTACAGCCTACTTATGGAGTAGCGATTTATCAAGAACAGGTAATGCAGATGGCACAAGTACTGGCAGGGTATAGTTTAGGCAATGCTGATTTATTGCGTAGAGCTATGGGTAAGAAAAAGCCTGAAGAGATGGCCAGGCAGCGTTCAATTTTTATTGCAGGCGCAGCTAAAAATAATATTGATAAGCGCTTAGCTAACATTATTTTTGATTTTATGGAAAAGTTCGCAAGTTATGGTTTTAATAAGTCTCATTCAGCAGCCTACGCTTTAATTGCCTATCAAACCGCTTGGCTTAAAACTCATTATCCAGCAGAGTTTATGGCAGCAGTGTTATCTTCTGATATGGATAACACTGATAAAATTGTTTTGTTATTAAATGAATGTCGAAATTTAGGATTGAGTATTAATCCTCCAGATATTAATAGCAGTAATTACCGTTTTACTGTTAATAGTGATATTAATAGTCATGGTGAAATTTTATATGGTCTTGGAGCAATAAAAGGGGTAGGACAGGCAGCAGTAGAATCTATTTTGGCTACACGTAATGCTAATGGTGCATTTAAGAATTTGCTTGATTTGTGTAAAAGAATTGATACTCGTAAGGTGAATAAGCGAGTGCTTGAAGCTTTAATTTGTGCAGGGGCACTAGATAAAATTGGTTCCAATCGTGCTTCCCAAATTGTAAATGTTGAACTTGCCTTAAAAATGGCTAATCAATACGAAGAACATAAAACTAGTGGTCAAATTGATTTGTTTGGTGATTTATTGCCAGATGAAGAGTTAACTAAAAATTATATTGTGGTTGAAGATTGGACGAAAGATGAACGTTTAAAACGTGAGAAATCTGTACTTGGCTTTTATTTAGCAGGGCATCCTATTGAACAATTTTCTTGTGAACTTGACCAATTTATTAAGTCTACTATTTCTGAGCTAGTTCCTGAAATTGGTAAAATGGTACTAATTGCTGGGTTTGTTAAATCTTTAAAGATAGTCACTACTAAATCGGGGAATCGCTTGTCAGTTATTACTTTAGAAGATGCCACTGCTAGTATTGATGTAACAATGTTTGCTGAGAATTTTACAGCATCCAGGGATTTTTTGGTTGAAGATCAATTGGTAATTGTGGAAGGGGAGGTTGTAGTTGATAATTTTTCTGACGGCTATCGTATTAGAGCAAGCTGTGCGATGGATTTAGATCAAGCCCGAGCAATCTATGTTAAATATTTAATGTTAAAGTTAGATGCGAATGATCTAACTGGTGAGGTTTTGCAAAATTTGTATAAAATATTGAGCGATTATCGTGGCGGTAATTGTCCAATTTTTATTAGTTATAATAATACGATAGATGCTAAATTAATCTTAGGTGATGAATGGAGAGTTCATCCGAAAAACGAGCTGTTATCTAAACTAAAAGATCAATTTGATTCTACAAGTGTTTGTTTTAAATATTAAAAGTAATAGTTTAAAGCAAAAAGTAAGCCATTCGCTGCGAGCCAGGGAGAGCGAAGCGAAGGAGAGTAGTCTGCGGTAGCTGACGATTTTTAGCAGAACGGAGTGAGTGCTAAAAATCTATAGTGAGCGTTAAGTTAATGTAGCGTTTTTC
>JAISFD010000020.1 GCA_031263815.1 Coxiellaceae bacterium
TGAGCGTTAAGTTAATGTAGCGTTTTTCAGCCGCAGGACGGCTGCGATGTGCGAAGCACAACGATGTGTCGCGGCCATGCGAACTGATTTTATGGGTCACGATGGCCTAAAATCTATAGCGAGCATAGCGACACACTTGAAAAAAACTATTATTTGGATTTTAAAATAAAAAACTTTTTCGCATCAATTTCTCTTTGCCAGGGTAAAAGA
The DNA here is from genome assembly GCA_031263815.1 of Coxiellaceae bacterium. Lineage (GTDB taxonomy): Bacteria > Pseudomonadota > Gammaproteobacteria > UBA9339 > UBA9339 > UBA9339. Next base: position 211 of record JAISFD010000020.1, read on the forward strand.
TTAATGTTGCTCATAATCTCCTACTCTTAATACCAAACCAAAACTAATTAACATCAAATGGGGGATTCGACGAATAAGCTCTACTTCACAACTCGAAAAAAAATTTACTTCACAAAACGGATCGGCAATTTTGGTCTTAATATTAAACCTGTCTCTAATAGTAGTAACCAAATCTAGGGATATAACTTTTTCACCAACCAAAATTAGTTGGGATGGTAAATATGATAATGCTGAAGATATTAATTGCACATTTAAATCTAGCTGAATAATAACTTGTTCTACCGACCCGAGTTTGTCTTCCTCAATAAAATCTTCATGGACATAAACTAATCTTCTAGCATCAAGAACAATGACTAAAATATGATTGCAATCTACATTAATTACAGCGACTAAATCAGAAATATTTTTTCTTGATACCGAATAGCGCGCTCTGATGCATAAATATTAATATCAATAATCTTAGGTACAAGATCAGATTGAGAAAGTAGCTCTGTCCATCTTGTTATACATGACGGGAGGGGGACAACTAGAGAAAAAATATTTTTAACTTTATAAATAGTCGCGAAAGCATAATTATTTATTTTTAAAATCAGTAAAAATAGTATAAACTGCTCCCTTAATTCCAGTATCTAATGTTGCTACATGCTGAATTTTTTCGTTAAATTCATTAAAAATAGTTCCTTTGCTCTTATGAGTTTAGTTTTCACTGGGTTGATCATTTTCGGTGGCTTCTATTTTTATATGCTCATCCACTTACCTGACGTAAGACAATTGAAAGATAAAAGTATGCAAATTCCACTTCGAATTTATTCAAGAGATGGGAAATTAATTGGCGAATTTGGTGAAAAAAAACGAATTCCAATTACACTTGAACAAGTACCCAAACGTTTAATTCAAGCTATCCTCGATACTGAGGATCAAAGATTCTATGAACACCGTGGGGTAGATTTTCTAGGATTGGTACGAGCTAGCATAGCTTTTTTAGTATCTGGTAAAAAATCGCAAGGGGCTAGTACTATTACTATGCAGGTTGCTCGCGATTTCTTTCTCAATCGCCAAAAAACCTTTGGTCGTAAATTTAATGAAATCCTTCTAGCATTTAAGATTGATAGCACTTTTAATAAAAAAGAGATTCTTGAACTCTATTTGAACAAAATTTATTTTGGCAATCGTGCTTACGGGGCAGCAGCAGCAGCGCAAGTTTACTACGGAAAATCCTTAGATAACTTAACCCCTGCCGAAACAGCCACTATCGCAGGCCTACCTCAAGCTCCTTCCCGAGCTAATCCTATAGCTAATCCAGAATTAGCTCGCGAACGTCGTAATCATGTCTTATTACGAATGTTAGAAAACGGCCATCTCAAACAAGCAGAATACAAAACAGCAATTGCTTCTCCCATTGCTACTAATTATCATGAACTACAAATTGAAGTACCTGCTCCATACGCTGCTGAAGTAGCACGGAATATAGTAGTTACCCAATATGGAGATACTGCTTACGAGGCGGGAATAAAAGTTTATACTACTATTGACTCACGATTACAAAATATTGCCAATCTTGCATTACACGATGGGATTTTAGCCTATGATGAGCGTCATGGTTACCGTGGCCCTGAAGGGAAACTCGCCCCAGCTAATAAAAGTTATTGGAGTTATCGATTACAAAACATCCCAATAATTAGCGATCTTGAACCAGCTGCAATACTAAGTGCAAAAGATAAAACTATCTCAGCGCTGTTAACTAATGGTAATACTATCCATATCAGTCATAATAATTTTAGATGGGCACAACATTCCTTTTCTCGTGGAGATATTATTCGTGTTTACAAAACTACAAATAATCAATGGAGACTGGCCCAGTTGCCAAAAATCGAAGGAGCATTAGTAGCACTTGATCCTAAAAACGGAGCAGTGTTAGCACTCAATGGTGGATTCTCATATACTGCAAGTAATTATAATCGCGCTATTCAAGCTGAACGTCAGACTGGTTCAGCTTTTAAACCCTTCATTTATTCAGCAGCTTTGGCCAAAGGACTTACATTAGCAACCATTATCAATGATGCCCCTGTAGTATTAGAAGATCCAGCAACCAAAACTTTATGGCGACCTCAAAATGACACCCAAACATTTTATGGACCAACAAGCCTACGCACTGCGCTAACTAACTCCCGTAATTTGGTATCGATTAGATTGCTGCAAAATATTGGAATTCCTTATACCGTAAGCTATCTTAAAAATTTCGGCTTTGAAGGTTCTAAGGAAGTGCCCCCTTCCCCTTCTTTAGCTTTAGGAACTGGCGTTACCACACCACTAAAAATGGCTACTGGTTATGCAGTATTTGCTAATGGCGGCTACAAAGTGACCCCATTCTTTATCAATTCAATTGTTGAAACTAATAATAAGGGCAATAAGACCACTTTTGAAGCTCGTCCTATAACAGTTCCTGAAGTTAAATCCAAATTACCGGAAGCACCACGAGTAATTACCGCACAAAATGCCTACTTAATTACTGATGCTCTCAAAGATGTTATAGAATATGGGACGGCAAAAAAAGCTAAAATCCTAAACCGAAGTGATCTTGCGGGAAAAACAGGTACCACTAACGAACGAGTAGATACTTGGTTTTCCGGTTTCAATAGTAGTTTAGTTGCAACAGTCTGGATCGGTTTTGATCATCCTCGTACTACCTACGAACATGGCGGTCGAGCAGCTTTGCCAATCTGGATACAATTCATGCAGAATGCTCTAGACAACCAACCATTAAGTAATATAGAAAGACCAGATGATACTACTACAGTTAGAATTGATCCTACAACAGGATTGTTAGCTAATCCTGAACAAAAAGATGCTATATTTGAAATTTTTACGCAAGATACCATCCCTAAAACTACGGCTCAAGAACAGCCTCCAGTTATAGAAAGTTCAATCAACCAAACTGGCGAAACTATAGATCCATTATTCTAATCTATGGAATACCAAATTTTACAATTCGATACTAAACTGTTTGGCTTTAAGGTGGCAAAAATCTTACCTTCAAAACTCTTATTAACAAAACTTAAATCAATCTTAGATAAATTACGCGCACAACAAATTCGTTTAGTATATTGGCAAGCTGATGGTGCCAACAAATTATCCCAAAAAGCAATACGTAACTTCCAAGGCTTGCTTAGTTGTAAACCAGTAACGTATGCTATCAACCTTAATAAATCTATGGCATCACAAACTTCACCTGAAGTTAAAATTTATCGATCAAAAAAACCTACTCCTGAGATGCAACAATTAGCAGTAGCTATCAGCACTCTTTCCCGTTTCGGCATTGACCCCAAAATGCCCAAAAAATTAATGCAAAAAATGTATCAGACGTGGCTAAAAAATTCGGTAAATAATATTGCCGCAGATCAAGTATTAGTGATAAAGAATAAACATAAGGTGGCAGGAATGATTACTCTTAGCACAAAAAAGAAGCGGGGCGATATAAGATTACTAGCAGTTGCTTCCTCTTGTCGTGGTAAAAAATTTGGAACTAAACTAGTACAGGCTGCAAAGAATTACTTTATCAAAAAAGGCTTTTCTAAGCTTCAAGTTGTTACTCAAAAATCAAATATTCCGGCATGTCATTTGTATAAAAAATGTGGATTTTCCATAGAATCAATTGATAACTTTTATCATTTTTGGTTGTAAAACCAGGCTTTCATTTTTTGGCTACACCTAAAACCAGCAAACAGCTTGGCAAAAACCAGAGACCATTTTAGAATATCTTATAGAATAAACTTAATCTAACCTCAGTTCGACATAAGAGCGACCGCTGCGAGCCAGGGAGAGCGAAGCGAAGGAGAGTAGTCTGCGGTAGCTGACGATTTTTAGCAGAACGGAGTGAGTGCTAAAAATTTATAGTGAGCATAGCGACACGCTTGATTTTCTTTGTTTTTGCTCAAAATATCTAAGGATCGATACAAGTGATTTAACTCTATTTTTGTATACTTGGTATACATGTCTTGGTTACTATAGGATCCCAAGTTTACTATGCGGATTCAACAAATGGTTTATGGCCATCAAACAGCAGGCATTATTGATATCAAAATTGACTCTAGTCTTTTCTTGGATAGTTTGTAGTATCTTGTCTATGCCAAAAACTTTCCAGAGCTTTTGGTAGACTATATATCCCCAATTTAATACTCTCTTGGCGCTACATTTATTTATATCGAAAACTGCTGCCGTTTCTCCATTTAAAATATTCGCCAGCTTTATAAATGAGTCTTTCCAAGACTTATCTTGCTGCAACTCATCTAGTCTTCCAAAGTTAAGAATAGTTTTATGTTTAACTTTATCGCCCTCTCTATATCCTTTTACCAGTTGGACATAGGTAAACTGCTTAACTTTTGTTAGCTTTATAAACATGTCTTGTTTGTACAACAAATAAATCTAAATACCAAGCTACTTACCAGCTTACTTATCAAGTGTGTCGCTATGCTCACTATAGATTTTAGACCATCGTGACCCCTAAAATCAGTTCGCATGGCCGCGACACATCGTTGTGCTTCGCACACCGCAGCCGTCCTGCGGCTGAAAAA
>JAISFD010000008.1 GCA_031263815.1 Coxiellaceae bacterium
ATCGCTCGGAGCTTCTTTATCAATCTCTTCGCAGCATTGGTCTCACAGTCTTGTTTGGTTCGGCCATCAGTATTCTTTATCTCTTCCAGCATTAGCCGTATAACTTGGCGCTTATCCGGTACTCTTGGCTCGTGCTACTCATAAAATATAAGCACCGACTAGGCTAAATTTGATAGAGCTCTATTCAGCCGGTGCTACATAAAAACATACAAACAACTAAAAACCGATAGATAGGCTATTACCCCACATAGTTAACGGCAGCAAAATTTTCAAAGCGGGTATATTGACCCAGGAAAGTCAACTTCACTTTACCTATAGGACCATTTCGTTGTTTTGCAATAATAATCTCGGCAATCCCTTTATCAGGAGTATCTTCATGATAGACTTCATCCCGATAAATAAATACGATTACATCTGCATCTTGTTCGATTGCCCCTGATTCTCTGAGATCCGACATTTGGGGACGTTTATCGATACGTTGTTCTAAACTTCGATTAAGCTGAGATAAAGCTAGAACCGGTACATCAAGTTCTTTGGCAAGCGCTTTTAAGTTACGTGAAATCTCGGTAATCTCTGCTACCCGCCCTTCTCTAAATCCAGGAATATGCATCAGCTGTAAATAGTCAATAACTATCAGGCCAATTTGTTTATTAATTCGCGTTACCCGTCTCGCACGAGCGCGTAACTCAGCTGGACTCATCGATGGAGTATCATCAATATATAGAGGCACTTCAGAAAGCATACTCACCGCTGAAGTTAAACGAGGCCAATCTTCATCATGCAATTTTCCAGTACGAACTTTGTGCTGATCAATATGTCCAAGAGAAGATATCATTCTCATCGCCAAAGATTCTCCGGGCATCTCCATACTAAACACTAAAACCGGCTTTTTCCCTTTAATTACCGTATGTTCAACAATATTCATAGCTAATGCGGTTTTACCCATAGATGGGCGACCTGCAACAATAACAAAATCCCCTTGCTGTAACCCAGAGGTCATATCATCAAGATCAGTAAAACCTGTAGACACTCCAGTAATTGGCCCATTCGAATGGTATAAAGTATCTATCCGTTCTGTAGTTTTTGTAAGAAGCGTATTAATATCAACTGGACCTTGTCCACGAGCACGCTGTTCAGCAATTTTAAAAATTTTGCTTTCAGCACAATCAAGAATCTCTTTGGTTTCTCTACCTTCGGGATTAAAAGCAGAATCGGCAATCTCTCTAGAAATCTCAATAAGCTGACGCAAAATAGAACGCTCTCTTACTATTTCAGCATAGGCAGAAATATTAGTAACCGTAGGGGTGTTCTTTGCAAGCTCAAAAAGATAAATCTCACCACCGGCATTTTCGAGTTCACTAATTACCTTCAATGATTCAGCCAATGTGAGAACATCAAATGGTTGGTTACGTCTTCCAAGATCCTCTATAGCTCGAAAAATTAACCGATGATTAGGACGATAAAAATCTTGTTCACAAATCAATCCACTTACTTTATCCCAAGAAGTATTATCAAGTATTAACCCTCCCAATACAGATTGCTCAGCTTCGATCGAATGGGGAGGGATTTTTAGCTCTTCAGTTTTAGTATATTTAGATTTTACCTGTTTCTCGCGAGACATACCTTTTTCATAAATTGATTAGATGCTTAATCAACTGATCTCAGTAGGCGAAACATTAACTTTAATTTTTACTGTAACATCACTATGCAATAATAAAGCAACTTCATATTCACCAACTTGACGTATTACTCCACTTGGCATACTAATTTCGCTTCTCTTAACTTCAAAACCAATATTTTTAAGCGCATTTGCTATAGTACTCGTGTTTATGGAACCAAATAATTTGCCTTCTTCGGTTGCTTTAACCGGAATATTAATAATTGCCTTTTCAAGTTTGTTGGCACGTTCTTTAGCTACTCTCAAAGCTTCAGCTGCATTTCTTTCAAACTCTTCTCTCATTTTAGCAAACTTTTCAAGATTAGCTTGAGTTGCTATAACTGCCTTACCATAAGGTATAAGATAATTTCGTGCATGCCCAGGCCGAACTGTAACTTTCGCACCAATGTCACCTAAATTTCTGATTTTTTCTAGTAGAATAATTTCCATCCTCAACCTCACTTTAAAATTTTCAGTGTTGATCAGTATATGGCAAAAGAGCTAAGTATCTTGCGAGTTTCACTGCTTTAGCAATTTTACGCTGTTTCCACGGAACAACATCAGTAATTCGCCCAGAAATAATACGGCCACTTTCTAATACACTTGCTTTTAGTAGACCAAGATTTTTATAATCAATTTCTGGATCTTTATTAGAAACTACTTTCACTTTTTCATCAGTCATAATTTAACTCCAAATTTTTCATGCCAATTATTAATCACCTTAAGATTCAAAAGATGATCCATCTTCATCACTAACCTCCCCTTTAGTACTTGATTCCTCTTTTGATTTCAACATCGGTGACTGTGAAATTATCGCATGTTTTCGTTGCAAAATTAGATTACGTAAAATAGCATCATTAAAACGAAAACTATTTTCGATCTCTTTGAGAGTATTGTTATCACATTCGATGTTCAAAAGCACATAATGAGCTTTATAAACCTTATTGATAGGATAAGCTAATTGACGTCTACCCCAATCTTCAAAGCGATGCACAGCACCATTGCTACCTTTAACCAACGTCTTATAACGTTCAATCATAGCCGGTACTTGTTCACTTTGGTCAGGATGAACTAAAAACACAATTTCATAATGTCGCATAATCCTCCTTTTGGTTTACTATAAAAACAAGCCTCCCTCAAAGTATTGAGGGAGGCAAAGAGTTTTAGATAAAGCATTCTATGGGAAAAGAGCGCTTGATTCAAGTAATTAAAAATACAACCCACGCTACAACCTACAATCATCTTTCGCTATGGGGTTGTTGGCTGCTGCTGTTCTTCTAGTTCTGCTATTTCTGGAACGCTTGGTGGCTGCTGGCTTGATTTTTCCACCACACGCCCAACTATATCACCATGTCTTTCCACTACTGGTTCCACATGCTTTAACTTAGCACGAAGTCGTTGCGTATGCTCCTCAGTAGACTCAACCGCAGGCATTGTACCCCCAGTTTTTCTAGCCTCTTGAGCCTTTCTAAGCTCAAGCATCATTTCGTTAGTAGGCATAGCACTTACTGGTTTTGCTGGCTCTAATGACATCTGTAGGAGTTCCGCACGTTTCAATTTTTTTCTATCAAAAGCACCTAATTCCCCTAGAAGATCAACTCTCTCAATACGCTGCGATGCCTCCTCACCTTGCGCTAAATGTACAGCTAAACGACCCAACAATATACGAATAGAGGCGGTGGCTTTAGAATTTGTGACGCCCCCAGTGTCGTCGATCTAGGAGGCAACGGCGGAGGAAGTCCTTCTCTAGAAAATAGCCCCTTAAATGCCTGATATATATCTCCTACCCTCTGCTTCAAAGAAGCCAATAGTTCACCTACACCAACTACCCCCCCCCCACGGTTTTCCGAACATCATCATGAGATATCCCTGTACCATCAAAAATACCTTGAACTTTACCCAACAACCCATCATAACTTTCTTTATTCAACATCCCATAAAGCTCATTTTCTTTTTCACTAGATAAATTCTGTTTGGCAATCCACTCAGCCATAGCAATTTTAAACAATTCTCTGGCCAAAAGACGGCTATCTTCGCTCTCTTCTTCCTCAAGTGGAGCAGGACAAGCGTGTCGCTATGCTCGCTATAGATTTTAGGCCATCGTGACCCATAAAATCAGTTCGCATGGCCGCGACACATCGTTGTGCTTCGCACACCGCAGCCGTCCTGCGGCTGAAAAAC
>JAISFD010000010.1 GCA_031263815.1 Coxiellaceae bacterium
TGTAGCGTTTTTCAGCCGCAGGACGGCTGCGGTGTGCGAAGCACAACGATGTGTCGCGGCCATGCGAACTGATTTTAGGGGTCACGATGGCCTAAAATCTATAGTGAGCATAGCGACACACTTGGAGAAAACAAAAAGTAATCAATTGCTGCAGGGCATAAGCGAATTCATTACACCAAAAGAAAAGATCTGTGTGAAAAATCATTTAATAGAAGAAGTAATTTTTATGTTAAAAAATTATATCCTGATTTACCAAAACCCTCGGTAATATTTATTACCCTTTTGTAGACTAGTTTTTTTGATCTAGTTTATGACAAATATATCTCGCCCACGCTAGCTATCCAATTATTTTAAAGCAATTTTTGATTTGTTCATATAAATATATGTTGTTATATATAGTCAAATTCACTATATTAGACACAAATCAAAAATTGTAATCGATGTGATAAGCTATATTATAATAACCAAGACTTAGCATCTGACCAAACAAAGCGATAAGGTAAATGCTCATCTCTCCCATTAGGGATTCCTAATCTTTTTATTTGGAGAATATCTCTTGGTTGATATCCATAAGCAGCAAGATAAAACTTTTTACGATCGAATTGCTTTTGATCCCACTCACTTACTTTTAAATTAAGAGCTTTACAAAGTAAAGCTTGGCCAGAACATAAATTTTCTCTTGAACGCACTTCTTTAGAATTTTTCTTAGGATTTAAATATTGCATTAACTGCACCATTCTTTCAGCACCTTTCTCCTTGGTAAAAGGCAAAGCGGACTTTACTAAAACCGCATTACCTTCTCCACGGCAACTAATATTTAATGAATCCCCTCCCCTAGAATAATACATATAAATGGTGCCTGGCTTCATAAACAATGCTCGACGTTTTTCAGTATAACCCAAATAAGCGTGACTCGCTTTATCATCAAGATAATATGCCTCAGTTTCAGTAATGATCGCCTTAAGCCAAACACTACGATACTTAACGCATAATACTTTACCCAATAAAGCTCTCGCCACTACTAAAGGATTACGATCAAAAAAAGCATGCGTCAGATGTATTATCCCCAATATACCACCTTAGCATCTTGTTGCCGAAATAACACCGGATTATGTGGCAAAACTCTAACACCATACAAATAGAAACCAGTATCTTCGAGTTGATATTCAGCAATATAAGTCAACACTCCTACCTCACGAGATTCAGCTTCAAAACCTCTTAAGTGAATAATAATTGGCTCAGGTACTAATTGATAATGATGATTCTTTAACAAAATAAACTATACTTGTAATTCATTAGGGTTCATTTTGCCAACATATAATATAATTTTAACCCGTAATAAACCATGCGAAGTTATTTTACCATTTTTAATTCCATTAACAAAAATGGCTTTAACTTTTATCGTATTAAACCGTTCAATAAGCCTACGCTGCCAAGCAATAATAGCATTTAAATCACTACAACTACCTCTTAATAATTGTTCGTTACGTAACACTAAAGGGATATATAAATTATTAATATATTCTTTTACCATGCGACAAGTATTATATTGACCAGCAATTAAAGCTAAAGATGCTTTCATTTTAGCCACCCACTCAGGATTAAAACCATAACGATTAAATCGATAATATAAAGGTATGATCTCAAACTCGAGGGTATCTAATAAATACATATTCTCTACATCAGCACGTTTAGCCAAATCGCGTATTGTAACTAAACTTTCTATTTGCCAACCAATTTTTTCATTATAAGCTTCCTCCCACCAACCATCTTTAGTTGAAAAATTAATACCACCATTGACACCGACTTTCATACCACTAGTGCCACAAGCTTCGCGCCCTAAAATTGGGGTGTTTAACCAAACATCAACACCTTGCACTAATAATTTCGCTAAGCCAATATTATATTCTTCAAGAAAGATAATGTGCCCCCGAAAAATATCTAATCTAAGAACTTCAATGATTTCACGAATCAAATCCTTACCTAAACTATCGGCCGGATGAGCTTTCCCGGCAATCAAAATAACTACTGGCCGCTTTTCATTAGTTAAGATTCTGGCCAAATGTTCTTTATCAAGTAAAAATAAATTATTACGCTTATAAGCAGTAAAACGTCGCGATAAACCAATTAATAAAGTATCATGGGTTAAAGATTTTAAAGATGCATTGATCAATTTTTTACTCTCGTTGCGTAAACTATACTGGGCAACGAATAGTTTTTTGATAGCATCAATTAGTTTCCCTTTCTGGACTTGATGAGCTTGCCACATTTCGCTATCAGCAATAGATTTTACACTCTCCCAAATAGTTTTTTCATACTGTTGTTCATACCACTTAGTAGGCAGATAATCATCGTATAAACGACGCATGGGGTCACCTAACCAAGTAGCTAAATGGATACCATTAGTAACATTATCTATTATAGGTATCTCAGCCTATAAAAAACCTGGCCAGATCAGTTGCCACATTGAACGCGCAACTTTACCATGTAACCTAGAAACAGCATTAGCACAAAGAGTTAAACGTAATGCTAAAGCAGTCATGGAAAAAAGTGACTCTTTTGAATTAGGGTCTCGAGCCCAATCCATTAGTTTACTAAATGAAATGCCTGAACGAGAAACTGCATAATTTTCTAAATACCATTTGACTAGATACTCAGCAAAAATTTCATTACCAGCGGCTACTGGAGTATGAGTAGTAAAAATTGAGGAACTTTTTACAATTTCTACAGCTTCTTCAAAAGCAAATCCCTGATGATCTAAATCTCTAATATGTTCTAATAATAGAAATGCCGAATGGCCCTCATTAAGATGGTAGAGCGCTGGTTTTATATTAAGTTTGTCAATTAAAAACCTTGCTCCACCGATACCAAGAACAATCTCCTGCATCAAACGAATCTCCCGCGACCCGCCATATAAACTATTAGTTATCTCACGATCCAGACGCAGCATTTTCAGGAACATCAGTATCAAGCAAATATAGACTTATACGCCCTACTTTAACTTCCCACGCCAGAATGTATACCGTCCGATCTAAAATTTCGACACTAGCTAAGATTGCCTTACCAGTATCATCATTAACTTGCTTCATGGGAATTTGATTTGGATCCCACACTTCATATAATGCTTCTTGCTCACCTTTAGCATTAACTTGTTGTAGAAAGTAACCCTGCTTATAAAATAAGCCGACCGCTACCATGGGCAAATGAAGATCAGACATCGCTTTCAAATAATCACCAGCCAAAATACCTAAACCACTAGAATAAATAGGTAAGCACTCATCAATACCATAGCAATTGGATGATGGGTATTTACTGATGATACATGGGAAAATTTCAGCAAATTACAATCAGTTTGCATATAGTTATTAAATTCTTCTAGTACATGATTATATAACCATACATAATCATCATCTTTGGCTGTACGTTGTAAGTTTTGGGATGAGACTAAATTCAAAAAATGTACTGGATTATGCTTAGTTTCTCCCCATAAAATGGGATCTATCCTCTGAAATAACACCTTGGCATCGTCATGCCATGACCACCAAAAGTTATAGGCGAGCTTCCGCAATCCAGCTATTCGTTCCGGCAGAATACTCTCATACTGTAAAGGGCGTAATCGTGGTAAAGTTATTACAGGATCATAAATACTAATAACAACTTGACTATCAGATTCTGTAATTTCTAAGGCTGCTTGAGTTAGTTTATTAAACTTAATAGCTTGATTATATGCTTCTAAATAACCCTTATAAAAAAACCGCCAATCAGCAAGATAAGCAATCTGCAAAGCCCTCCTACAAATATCGGTAATGTATACTTTATCTTGTTGTCTTTTAATAACCGTAAATAAGTACTCGTTCAAGTCAGTCACGGTCTTAGTTTCATCTTGCCCTTTCCGTTTTAAAACAAAAACTACTCCTTTAACATCTTGCTTAACATGTTCGGTAACCCAACAGCCAAAGCCTGCAATATCTGTCGTTACTGTTAGCGTGGAATAAGCTAAGCTTTCTAAAGGAGAATATCCCCAAGGCTCATAAAAAGAAGGGAAAATACTTAAATCACAGCTCGCAAGGATTTGCTCATAAGTCAGATTAAATACCCCATCATCACCATATAAATAAGCATCAGAAAAAATAATATGGATCTTACGTCCAGGATTTTTTAAATTAAGTTTATTGCATAATTGGAGAATTTCATCATGCTCTGGGTTATAAATTTTGTGGGTGGATAAACCAATAGCATTTGATTGTTCTGGAGTATCAAGTAGGAGTATGCCCCAACAAACTGTCTTGAGCACTATGCCAGTTAACAGCCACCAGAAAAAAAACCACAATCGGAGGAGAATCTGCTGAGAGATTATTCTCTAATGAGAGATTATTCTCTAATTGAGCTAAACTCTCAAGCAATAAGTCATAACCTTTATTATGAAACTCATAACGGCCAGAGGTTACCCACAATAAAGCACTACTATCTATTTTCTGTCCCACTACTTGGCGAGCAATATCTAACAATTTCTCCCGGATATTGGGTATCTTTTCAAAATTAATTTTTTTCTGGATAGCTTCAACATCTAACCCATTCCACACAATTTTGTCAGGGTACTTTCCTAAGATAACACTAGACTCATTAGCCACTACATTGCTAACCGTAGTAAAACAATCCGCTTCCCGTGCTGACACTTTTTCTAATGAATATTTGGCAAATACTTTTTGTTTACGTGCTTCAGCATCAGCATCAAAATTGGCTGATAAACTAACAAGATGGTTGATCATTTTGCGCAAGTGCTCGACCCAAAACTGTAGCATGTGTGGTAAACACCGTGGCTATTTGCCGACAATGTTTTTTTAAATAAAGAATGCCGGCCCCACACATCCATTCATGAAAATGTGCAATAACCTGCCAATCTTTAATTAATTTACTTGCAGCTAGATTACTAATTATCTCCCCAGCAGCTGTTGAAAATAGAATGGGCTCGTGGTAATCATAATCACTTGCCATCGAACCAATCCCAAAATCAGCCCACAAAGAATATAACAAAGTATCAATTTTATAACGATTTTTAAAATCAACTAAAATAACCTTAGGTCTAGTACCCGTATCCCAATAACCAACATGACATAGAAGATTCTTAGCTGCTAAAACTTTTTTTACTTCATCTAAAAATGGTGAGGAAATCTCAACAAATTCTTTGCTCTGTTCTCGCCACGGACCGATTAAAAGATAATTATCTCCTAAATTTTTTTGAGTTTGGGACAATTTGGATTGCAAAACAGAGTAAATACCACCAACTTTATTACAAACCTACCAACTAACTTCAAATAAAAATTTTTGATCACTCATAATAACTACCATCCTTTTTATACTTTTTTCTTGCAGCTAATTCTAAAGCAAGATCGCTGACAATATTTTGATAATTGATATAAGCTTCATAGGGATTATGATAGGGATTAAAATATTTATGTACATCACCATCGGCAGCATATTTAGTACACATATAATAAAAATGGTCAGATGTCAAAAGAGGACGCCAAACATTAAGTAATTCCGGATCGTTTAATGCATAAATATCTCCTGCTAAACCATAAATAGCTTGCAGAGCATCCTCTTGAAGATCATTACCGCGCCATGCTGTTAAATCTCTATCAACATCAGCCCATGACATAAAATGAGGAACATTTAATGATGCTATTGGCTGGATACTTTGACTAGCCTCACTAGGTGTCATAAAAGTATAATCAGGATGTCGTAAAACATAATCAGGGAGATTAAATAAAAAATCAAAAATACCCGTATCATGCCACTGATGTTCACCAAATGTTTCAAAGTCCATAAATAAATTAACGATATCTGCATCCCCATGTAAAGTATGTAACCAATAAGCGTATTTTTCAGCATAAATTGGGTATTCTGACCAACTTTTTTCAGAAAAACGAAAAGTAATATCATCAGTCAATCGATAGTTACGTAACAATAATCGAAGCTGGGGACAACCATGAGGTTGATAAATATAATTAGGACTACGCCATCCTAAAATTTTATCTGCACCCTCAGCTAAAATCGTCTTATATCCTAAAGAAGCTACGACCTTAGCTAAATCATTATTGTAAATCAATTCGGTATTGCGAAAAGTGGTAGCATTACAATTAAATTCTTCCTGGATTAATTGTCGATGCTTGGCTACTTGTCGCTTAAATTCATCTTGAGAAAATAAAAAACTTAAGCTGTGATAGTAAGTCTCATTGAGAAACTCCACTTGGCCAGTATCTGCTAGCTGTTTAAAGGCATTCAACGTTTCCGAACTGTAAAGCTTACATTGTTCAATAAAAACTCCCGTAATAGAAAAAGCAATTTTAAATACCCCAGGATACTTGTGAATTAAATCTAACAGTAAAGCGGTAGTTGGTAAATAACACTTATTAGCGACTTTCTGGAATATTTCACAATTGACTTTATCATCCTCATAATAATGATTGTGACCAATATCAAAATAGGTATATTTCCTCAAGCGCTTAGGCTGGTGGACCTGAAAGTAAAAACAAATTGCTACCATGCATTCACCTTACTATTGCTTTTTGATAAAGATTGATAATTTTCTCTGCCGTATTATCCCAAATTATCATGCGTAAATCATTACATGTATGAGCTAAAGAAGTTGCACCTAAAGCTTGATACTCAAGTAAAGCTAAGACTTTTGCAGCCATTTCCTCAGTATCCCAAAAATCAGCAACCAATGTATGATGCAGAACTTCGCTAACACCCGACTGTTTACTAATTACCGCTGGCACATTATTAGCTAAAGCTTCCAAAGCTGATAAACCAAAAGGTTCTGACACACTCGGCATAACATAAACATCCGCTAACTGAAAAATCGCTTGCACCTGATTACTATTAAGAAAGCCAGTAAAATGTATATTTTTACCAAGACGTAACCCCGCGGCATGTTCGACCATATCAATAAATAAATCACCAGTACCAGCTAACACAAATTGTATTTCAGGCTTTCTTTCTAAAACTTTTTTGGCAATCTCAATAAAAAAATATGGGCCTTTTTGCTGAGTGATACGCCCTAAAAATAACACCATTTGAGGATCATTCTTCTTCACTTTTGGAGCTATTGTTTCATCCCAATAAATACCGTTATGAACAACTGTAATTTTTTCTGAGGGGATTCCATAATGTTCAGTAATATTATTTTTAGTATACTGACTTACAGCTACGATTTGGTCGGCTTGTTCCATCCCATATTTTTCAATAGCATAGATTTTTTTATCTACCCACAAGCCACTGCGATCAGTTTCTAAGGCATGGATATGTAATACTAAAGGCTTATGACTATAGCGTCTAGCTTCTATAGCAGCAAGAATAGTTAACCAGTCATGAGCATGAATCACATCATGCTCCACTCCTTCAGCTAAAGCTCCGGCAAATAATGCATAACGAAATACCTCAGTCAATAAGCTAATCTCATATCTATCTGTTATCTTAATTTCACTACCAGTCCTAACCATATCTCCTACCATAGCTTTTAACTCCGCAGGCAAATCCATTTTAACCAATAACAATAAAAATTCCTGCAGGATCTCATTACTCAAAACATGTTTGAAATTTCCAGCCTTCACATAGGGATATAAATAAGTCGTAATTGCGGGATATTTAATATTGACAATACTACTAAATTCATTATCGATAGGAATATTCAGACTTTCACAACTAACAAAATTAACATTATCAATATGATCAGTGGGGGATGTTTGGGGTAAAATTAAAGTCAAATCAACGTGTTTTCTGGCTAATTCCTTAACAATAGCATAACAAGCAACTCCTAAACCGCCACTAATACGTGGTGGGAATTCCCAGCCATACATTAATACCTTCATATCCATCCTTAAGATTAATTTAGTTATTAATATTTAACAGATAAGTTAAACGTAATACCTCAGCCACGCTCCAAGCTTGGCTAATACAACCATCGGCACTATGGGGTGAGTCTCCAGAAAAAATTTCGGCAATACTACCCAACCCATATTCCGCTAAATGCATTCTTAATGCCTCTAGACAAGGGTTAATAATAGCTAATACTTTTCGTCGATCAGAAGTTACTTTTAATAATGCTTCAGTAAAGTGTCCCAACAACCACGGCCATACCATACCATTATGATAGGCTCTATCTCGGTCTTGCGGATTACCGTTATACGAGCCAATATATCCCTCCTCATGTTTAGCCAAAGTACGTAACCCGTAAGGAGTTAATAAGTGCTCTTTTACCACTGCTACAGTTTTCACTGCCATTCTGATTAATAAAGGGGAGTAAGGTAGTGAAACTGCAAAAATTTGATTAGGACGTAATGCAGAATTTTTTTCTGCTGCATTCACAAAATCGTACAAATAGCCCTTATCCTCACACCAAAAAACTTTCGTAAAAGAACTTTTAATAAGCTTTACTATTGATTGTAGTTCTTTCTCACTGGGATCTTTGATTCCTCTAGCGATCTCTAGCATAAAATTCAATAGATTAAACCATAAAGCGTTGACTTCTACGGCACATCCATAACGTGAAGTTATTGGCTTACAATCTATCATCGCATCCATCCATGTTAAATTCAGCTCTGGATTACCAGCATACAATAAACCATTATCCCGCATCTTAATGTTATATAAAGTTCCATCACGATAAAACTTAAAAATATTCTTAAGTGTAGACCAAAAATAAGTAGCTACATTTTTAAGGTTTCCAGTTTTTAAATAATATTGCTGCACTGCCCAACCAAACCACAAACTTGCATCAATAGTATTATGAACATTAGTTTCTTTTGTTGGCCCTAAGTAATTAGGAATTAATCCTTGATGTTCATGCAAAGCAAAATTTTTGAGGATCGCAAGACAAACATCTTCTTGCCCAGAATAAAGGGTCAATCCCGGAAGAGAGATCATAGTGTCTCTACCCCACTCTAAAAACCAGTGATACCCTGCAACTAGTGATTGAGATTTTTTAGCTATAGATCCCTGGACAATAAAACTCTTCCCTGTATGATGCAGTTGCTTTCGAAATTCATTGACCGCTATATTAGCAACACTATTAGATCTACGTTTAATCTCTGTTTCCCAGCTAAGAGGAAAATTACTTCTTTGACGAGTCAAACTACAAACACAAAACATCTCTCGCTTCGTAGTAAACTCAAAAGTAATGACTCCTGGTGAAAATAGATCTTCATAAAAGTCATAACCACGTTCCTGCTCCTTGGTATAAATAAAATTACGATACCAAAGAGGCTGTGATATAAAATTATGTGCAACATTAGTTTGAAAAAATATTTGTGGTAACCTTTTATATGG
The DNA here is from genome assembly GCA_031263815.1 of Coxiellaceae bacterium. Taxonomy (GTDB): domain Bacteria; phylum Pseudomonadota; class Gammaproteobacteria; order UBA9339; family UBA9339; genus UBA9339. The sequence continues at coordinate 9,331 of JAISFD010000010.1, forward strand.
AGCACAAGAAAAACCATCGGCTAAATTTTCAATATCAGATACTAAAAGTGAGTTTTCTCGTTGCAAATTATGAAAACTTCTAAAAGAGAGTAGTGGCCGTAAAATAATCTTACAATTACTTGTACCATCAACCGAATATTTAAATAAGACGGTATTTTCTTCATGCAACATCAAAATTTCTTTAGTCACAACTAGATCAGCTAACTTAAAGCTCCAGATAGGATGGGTAGTAAGCTTAAATTCTTCTAAATTATTAAAACCACCTGCCTGAAAGAAATTAGGATATTGATGAGAAATTAAAAAATTTTCTTGGCCATCATTGACTACAATATCTTCAATTTTGTTTAACAAAACATATCTGCCAGGAAGGCCTTCAATCTTACTAACTAATAAACCATGATATTTACGAGTGTTACAATTGACAATAGTACTTGACGCATATCCACCCAATCCATTAGTTTCTAGCCATTCTCCAGATAATGCTTTTTCTAAAGATAAATCTGTCTCTTTGCGATAATAAAAATGCATAGTCCCTCATACTTAGCTAACTTTCTGATTAGACATGCATTATAACACATCTTTTTTAAAAAAAATTTTTTATAATTAGTTAGAGTGATTTTTTAGAAAAGATTAACCTAAAATTCTAATTATAGCCGAGGTAACGTAGTAACTTCTCATCATGAGTCCATTTCGCCTTAACCTTAACCCACAGTTGCAAAAAAACTTTACAAGCAAATAAACTTTCCATATTCTGACGTGCTAACATGCCGATTTTTTTTAGTACCTCACCACCTTTACCAATAATAATCACCTTTTGTCCTGGACGCTCAACATAAATAGTGGCTGCTATATTCATTATGCCTTTCCTTAACCCCATACGATCAACCATCACCGTAACTGCATAAGGCAGCTCCTGTCCTAAAAACCTAGTTAACTTTTCACGAATAATTTCCGAAGCTAAAAATTGCTTATCACGATCAGTTATTTGTTCCTCAGGAAAAAAGAAGTGATTGGGTGGCAATAATTTCTTTATCTCCTCCTCAAGGGCAAAAAGATTAACACCTCGTACAGCTGACAATGGCACACAAGCAGTAAACTGATATTTTTCACTAACTCGCTTGATATAACCAAGAAGAGTATTTTTTTGGGTAATTAAATCAACTTTATTAATACCCAAAATTACTGGACACTTGGTCCGTAATATAGTTTGTAAAATAAATTCATCTTCCTTACGCCATAGATTACCAACTACCATAAAAATGATTACATCTACGTCATTTAAAACACTCGAAGCCACCCTATTCATATAATGATCAAGTCGGCTTGTAATTTTTTTATGGATTCCTGGAGTATCGACATATACCGCCTGAAAATTTCCTATAGTTTTGATACCCAAAATCTTGTGTCTTGTGGTCTGAATTTTCCGAGCAGTAATACTAATTTTTTTACCTAAAATTTTATTCAGTAAGGTGGATTTGCCAACATTAGGGCGTCCTAAAATAGCAACATAACCAGCGTGGGTTTTAAAAGTATGGCCAGCCACTAGGATCGTTCCACTTTAGCTAACATTTTCTCTGCCGCCTCTCTTTCAGCAATACGCTTGTTCGAACCGGTTCCAATAGTAACATCAGCAATCCCCATAATTTTACAAGCAACAGTGAAGATTCGCGAATGTGCTGCACCAGCAGTAGCGGTAACAATATAGGTAGGCAAAGGTAACTTGCGCATTTGTAATAGTTCTTGCAAACGAGTTTTGGGATCTTTTTTACCTATTCCTGTAGTCTCATCTAAACGTTTAGTGAACCAATTTAAAACATGATACTGAGTAGCAGTAAATCCTCCATCTAAATACATAGCCCCGATAATTGCTTCCATGGCATCGGCTAAAATCGATTTACGTTTTGCTCCGCCACTTCGCAACTCCCCTGAACCAAACTGCAAATCCTTCCCTATTTGAAGTTCACTAGCAAGTTCAGCTAAAGTTTCTCCATTAACTAAATTGGCACGTAAACGACTTAGTTCCCCCTCTTTGATATCTGGGTAACGATAAAATAATTCTGCAGCAATAATAAAATTTAATACTGCATCTCCAAGAAATTCTAGACGCTCATTACTGAGCTCACCCATACTTCGATGGCGCAAAGCACGACTGAGTAACTCCAAATTACCAAAAGTATAGCCCAACCTCTCACACAATGCCCTATGCTTCATAAAAATAAAATATATCAATCATTCAACTATTCGATTTTTTTACCAATTCTTGGCCAACGAATGCTCTTTTTTTCCGGATCCCAGCTCATCCAAACACCGAAAGCTTTCCCAATAAGATTGGCTTCTGGAACAAAACCCCACTCGCGACTATCCTTACTACTATCCCGATTGTCACCCATAACAAAATAAGAATCTTGAGGAACTACAACATCAATAGCTTCTAGCTCTTTATATCCAGGTTTAATAAATATTTTATGTGTCACCTTCTCTAGATTCTCGAGCCTAACTTGTGCGGGGGTAATAAAACCACTTTCAATATCAACATCTATCTCCATCGGCATTTGCCACATACGAACATTGTTAATAGTTAAAACCTTGTTGCGATAAACAACATGATCACCTGGCAAACCGATAACTCTTTTAACATAGAGTGTATTAAGATCATGAGGATAGCGAAATAATACAATATCTCCACGTTGAGGTTCTCCAACATTAAGTATTTTGGTATTTAAAACTGGTATTCTCAATCCATAAGAATATTGTTTTACAACGATAAAATCTCCAGGCAAAACAGTGGGTACAAGAGAGCCTGTGGGAACATGATACGGTTGAATTATGAATGAACGAATTAATAATACTAGTAATAATATAGGGAAAAACGAACGCGCATATTCGATTATAATTGGCATTTTCTCATCTAGCGATCTTTTTCTCGACAATAAGATCACATCAAATAAAGAAATCAAACCAGTTATTAATATGAGAAATGTCAAAACACAAGGAACATCAAAAGCGATATTTAAATTACTCAAATCCACGTTATTTTTCCCCCTTAAAAAACTAGGCAACCTTACCAACCGTAGCTAAATAGACAGCAAATTCATCTTGACCATTAACATTAATAACCTCATCAACTACACTTTGATCATAGGCCGCAATTGCACAAGCCCCGGCATGAATCGTTTCAACAGCCAAGTATAGATTCTGGCAAACATGACCGGCATCTATAGCAACAAATTTATAAGCATACGGTCCAGATCGCCATTCACTACGATAAGGCACCGCTGCCCACACAAACACCAAAGCTGCATTTTTCATTTGCTGATTATTAACTTCAAAACCACTTGTAGAAAATTTTTCAATCTTTACTTTATCATCAGAAATAAGATAAAGTCTGTGATCAAGAGGTAAATAACGATAAATACCTGGTTTTAAATCTTTCACTCTTCTAATAACTAAATAGGTTTCAAATGGATGCCGAGCACTAGCAGATGGTACAGTACGATGATAAGTAATATTTCTATCAGTTATACCCTGCGTTGCCCATAACAAGAATGATAACTCCTTTAAAGTCAAAAAATCTTGCGTAAATTTGCGACGTGAACGACGATTTTTAATGACATCTTGCAGCTTCATATCAAATTTAAAAGCATCTGGAGCGACCAAATCAAACAACTTGCCTCGAGGATTACAACTTTTCTGAATAGCTGGCATAGCTATTCCTTTATTACTATCAGACGGCCATTTACTCCACCCTTCCTCAAAATGACATTTTAAAATGTCACGATTAAAGTTTTTATATTTCATAGGCAACACCTTTAAAGTAAAGGATATTTTACTAATAAAATAATTATACACTTACTAAAGAAACAGTCTAATTATAATTTCTTTACAACCTGGCTTTAAATTCAGACTAGCTGATTTATGAGGCTTTTCTATCCTCAAAAACTACTCTTGAAATCGTTTTTTCGATATAACGTTTTGAATAAACCACCTACCCAAGTAAACCCTTCTCAGGGACCTAATTTTTTTCAAGCAAACACGTAACTTGGTATACCAAACGCAACCATCTTATTTATATTATGCATCTTATGCCAATTTCTTTTTCTTGGCGCTCAACAGTACGCACCATCACATTGGCTCCAGACAATCGTTTAAATCTAAATATCATAACTTCAGCTAAACTGCGAAGACAATAATTATTTTGGTTCATTCCGTTTTATATAACAGTTAAAGACAGTAGCTTAGGAGGTATCTGATAAAGCTTTATATTTACTCTGAAGTTTTAACGACTAGAATGCTTCAGAGTAGAATACAGAGTATGAATATTAATGAATTGCTTCAAAAAACGGAAAGCAAAACTTTAGAAGTTAAGCGAGATCTCTCATCTTCAGAAAATGAATTACGTTCAATAATTGCATTTGCAAATACTTCTAGTGGAGTTTTAATTATTGGCATTGAAGATGCTACCAAAAAAATACAAGCGTGTCGCTATGCTCGCTATAGATTTTAGGCCATCGTGACCCATAAAATCAGTTCGCATGGCCGCGACACATCGTTGTGCTTCGCACACCGCAGCCGTCCTGCGGCTGAAAAAC
>JAISFD010000011.1 GCA_031263815.1 Coxiellaceae bacterium
GTTTTTCAGCCGCAGGACGGCTGCGGTGTGCGAAGCACAACGATGTGTCGCGGCCATGCGAACTGATTTTAGGGGTCACGATGGTCTAAAATCTATAGTGAGCATAGCGACACGCTTGATCTTCTGTTTTTAATTCTTTAGGCCCACTGTATTGAATGATGCGATATACATACTGTTGGTTCTTTCCCTTTGTTATCTTGGATAGTAACAATTTGTTGCTGAACTTCTGAGCCATTTACTTGGGTAATTATTATTGGGCTTTTGAGTTTATTAACTTGTACCCAGCCGACGTCACCATTTTGAGGATTGGCAACTTTCACCCAATCTTTTTTGTCAGTATAAAAGATCGGAATTAGTTGTTTCCCCTTTGTGAGGGATGCAACTACTTTTGAATTGGTCTCTGGCCTTTCATATATATTTAAAGTGACTGCACGAGTGACTGTTGATAAAACTATACCGAATAAAATGATGATAGTAGATAAGAAAATTTTCATATTTTTCTCCTCAATTTAAGGATATTTATTACGCGTTATAACGGTTAACTATAGATAGGTTCAAATTATAAATAATTCAGAAAGTAGTGGCAATTGAAAATAGCAGTAATTTTTAGCATCCTCACTGTCAAAGGGTAAATTGTGATGGTTGAATCTTTTCAAGTGTGTCGCTATGCTCGCTATAGATTTTTAGCACTCACTCCGTTCTGCTAAAAATCGTCAGCTACCGCAGACTACTCTCCTTCGCTTCGCTCTCCCTGGCTCGCAGCGAGTGTTTATAGCCAATAGTTTGATTTGAATTTATGCCAAATGTAGTGTAGTTTTTTAAGAGGTAATGACAATGTAGTAATCTACAGATGAGAATTTATAGTATGCGCAAAAAAAGTGAAGGTAATTTGTTCGTAGGATTAGATATTGGTACCACTAAAGTGGTTGCTTTGGTAGGGGAAATTGGTTTAGGGGGACATATTGATGTTGTAGGTATTGGTTCTCATCCTTCACGAGGGTTAAAGCGGGGTATTGTAGTTAATATTGATGCTACTATACAATCGATTAAATATGCTATTGAAGAAGCAGAACGGATGGCTGGTTGTGAAATCCATTCGGTATATACGGGTATAGCTGGGGGTCATATTCGTAGTCTGAATTCTCACGGTGTCGTGGCTATTCGTGATCGTGAGGTTACCCAGGCAGATATTGACAGAGTTATCGACGCAGCTAAAGCAGTAGCTATTCCAGCTGATCAAAAAATCCTCCATATTTTACCTCAAGAATTTATTATTGATGGTCAAGAAGGGGTAAGAGAACCGATTGGTATGTCAGGGGTTCGGTTAGAAGCTAAGGTACATATTGTTACTGGGAGCGTAAGTGCAGTACAAAATATTGTCAAATGTATAGAGCGTTGTGGGTTACATGTTAGTGATATTATTTTGCAGCAACTAGCTTCAAGTTCAGCAGTACTTACAGATGATGAGAAAGAACTAGGAGTTTGTTTAGTTGATATCGGCGGTGGTACTACTGATATTGCAATTTTTACTGATGGTGCTATTCGTCATTCAGCAGTAATACCCATTGCTGGTGATCAGGTGACTAATGATATTGCTGTTGCTTTACGAACGTCAACAAAAAATGCGGAGGAGATAAAAATAAAATATGCTTGTGCTCTAGATAGTTTGATTATTGATGATGTGAATATTGCTGTACCAAGTAGCACTAGTCAAAGACCAGCCAGGGAAATTTCTTGTAAGATATTGGTAAATGTTGTGGGAACAAGATATGAAGAGTTATTTACTCTAGTTCTAGCTGAGTTGCGGCGGAGTAGATTTGCTGATTTAATTGGAGCTAGTATTGTATTTACCGGCGGTGCCTCTAAAGTAGAAGGGATAGTAGATTTGGCGGAGCAAGTGTTCCAATTGCCAGCCCGAGTGGGGATGTCTCAAAATGTTGGAGAAATGGTTGAAGTTATTAATAATCCTATTTATGCTACGGGAATTGGATTGTTATTAACTGGATATCAACATTATCAACAAGGAAGACATGAAGCTGCTACTTTTGGTGAAGGTAGGGGTTTGTGGAGTAAGATGAAAAGATGGTTTCAAGTTAATTTTTAATTCTCCCCCTTAGTTAAGGGGGATTTTGGTTTGATAATTTACTTTTTGAGGTGACTATGTTTGGGCTACCTGAAAATCAGAATACGAATGCACTGATTAAAGTTATTGGTGTGGGTGGTGGCGGAGGTAATGCAATTGAACACATGATCAGTGAAAATATTAGGGGAGTAGAATTTGTTTGTGCTAACACTGACTTGCAGGCTTTACGTAGCTCGCATGCTAAGACATTGTTACAGCTAGGTGAAGAATTGACCAAAGGTTTGGGAGCAGGCGCTAATCCTGAAATCGGACGTAAGTCTGCAGATGAGAATCGGGATATAATTCGAGATATTTTATCTGATACTGATATGGTGTTTCTAACTGCCGGTATGGGAGGTGGTACGGGAACAGGATCTGCTCCGGTTTTTGCTGAAATCGCTAAAGAATTGGGTATTTTAACTGTTGCAGTGGTGACTAAACCTTTTCTATTTGAGGGTAGGAAAAGAATGACAGTTGCAGAAGAGGGGATTAAAAAATTATCGGCAAGTGTTGATTCTTTAATTACGATCCCTAACAATAAATTACTACCAGTTTTAGGGAAAAACATTAGTTTATTACAGGCATTTAAAGCGGCAAATAACGTATTATTGGGGGCTGTACAGGGGATTGCTGAACTCATTACTAAGCCGGGATTAATTAATGTAGATTTTGCCGATGTACGTACAATAATGGCAGAAATGGGCATGGCTATGATGGGAACAGCAAATGCTCATGGCGATGGTCGTGCACGCAATGCTGCTGAAGCGGCGATTTCCAGTCCTCTTTTGGAAGATGTTGATTTAACGGGTGCTGGTGGTGTTCTAGTTAATATTACTGCTGGTCCCGATATGTCTATTGGCGAATTTGAAGAAGTTGGGGAAGTGGTTAAATCTTTTACATCTGAAGATGCTACAGTAGTTGTGGGAACAGTCATTGACCCAAATATGACTGATGAACTAAGAGTAACAGTTGTAGTTACAGGTTTAGGAAATAAAAGTAAAACAGAGAGAAAATGTCGTAACCAGAATGGTGTTGATTTTATTCATCCACAGAAAGTTAGTGTAGTTACTGAGAGTGCTAGTGTTGATGATGTCGTAGATTACCGTAAATTTGATAGACCAGCGATACTACGTAATAACTTGACTGATTTTTCTTTAAATAATCCTGATGAATTAACTACAAATATAGAAAAAAATATTGAATATCTAGATATTCCTGCTTTTTTACGTAGAGGTGGTAAAAGTAGGAGCTAGTAAATGATGCACTTAATTAAATTTTTTGTGTAATAACAAGCGTGTCGCTATGCTCACTATAGATTTTTAGCACTCACTCCGTTCTGCTAAAAATCGTCAGCTACCGTGGACTACTCTCCTTCGCTTCGCTCTCCCTGGCTCGCAGCGATTGATTATTTAGTGTATTTAGTTTTATTAATACTTCTTTACGATTTCGAAATACTATGTTACAATTTTTTTAGTTTGTTTTTGATGAAATATCAATGGTTAAACAACGCACATTAAAGAATTTAATTCGCGCTACAGGTATTGGCGTTCATACAGGGAAAAAAGTATATATAGCTTTACGACCTGCCCCCGTTAATACAGGTATAGTTTTTCGTAGGATTGACCTGAATCCAGTTATAGATATCCCAGCTTTGGCAGAAAATGTAGGGGATACTACTTTATCCTCTTGTCTTGTAAAAGATAATATTAGAATTTCTACCATTGAACATTTAATGTCTGCATTTGCAGGTTTAGGTATTGATAATGCTTATGTTGATATTAATGCTCCGGAAGTTCCTATTATGGATGGTAGTGCAGGGCCATTTATATTTTTGATTAGGTCAGCTGGTATTGAAGAACAGAACTCTGCCAAACGTTTTCTGAGAATAAAGCGTAAAATTAAGGTTAAAGATGGCGATAAATGGGCGATGATCGCTCCTTATAATGGGTTTAAGGTTTCTTTTACTATTGATTTTAATCATCCAGTATTTCGTGATTTGCCTCAAGAGACTGTGATTGATTTTTCCCATGCTTCTTTTACTAAAGAAGTTAGTCGTGCTAGAACTTTTGGCTTATTGTCTGATTATGAATGGTTGCGTGCGAATAATTTAGCTTTAGGAAGTAGTTTAGATAATGCGATTGTAGTAGATAATTATCGTGTAGTTAATGAAGATGGTTTGCGTTATAAAGATGAATTTGTCAGGCATAAAATTCTAGATGTTATTGGTGATCTATATCTTTTAGGTAGTAGTATTGTCGGGTCTTTTAGTGGTTGTAAATCCGGCCATGCTTTAAATAATATTTTGCTTAGAAAGTTATTAACAACTGAAGATGCTTGGGAAATCGTTACTTTTGAAAATACTTGTCAGGTACCTTTTAGTTTTGTGCCTATTAATGGTGTAGCATAGCTGTTTTCTTACTTATTTCTTTTTTCTTTAAATTAGCCAAAGTTTGTTGCCATAAGATTTCATTATAGTGAGAGATCTTGAGATGTTTGTTTTTTGATTTTGCCACATCTGTTTTGAGTGTTGGCGCTATAGTATAACGGATCTTGGTGAGGTTTTTAAATTCAGGTTGAATTTGGAGGTTTTTTATAATATCGGGAATTGCATAGCGGAATCTTGTGGCTATAGATATATTGCCAATCGTAACCGTCAGGGTTGAATTCTTATAGTTAGCAAAATGACAATATTTATTGAAAGTAGCGTCAAGTGTCGCATGAAAAATAAATTCAAGATTTTGAGATTCTTTAGTTCTGTTAATTAGTTTTGCAAATGGTGAATTACTTGTTTTTATGATTTCGGCGATAGTTTTCATTTGGGATATTTTAAGGCATAATAGTTTTAATTGCTAACTATCTTAAATTTGGTAATTTTAGTCTAAATATAGTGTTTTCTATATGATAATAAACATTCTGCAAAAGATATTTGGTACGCGTAATGAGCGTGTTTTAAAGAAGCTCGGTAAAGGTGTTGCCGCTATTAATTTACTTGAACCAGATATGCAGTCTTTATCCAATGAGGAGCTTAAAAAGAAAACTCAAGGATTCCGTGAGCGCCTAAAGAAAGGTGAAAATCTTGAAATGCTTTTGCCCGAAGCTTTTGCTGTAGTAAGAGAGGCCAGTATACGTACTTTGGGTCTTAGACATTTTGACGTCCAATTGATTGGGGGTATGGTGTTGCATGAAGGGAAGATTGCTGAAATGCGCACTGGTGAAGGTAAAACCTTAGTGGCGACGTTGGCTGCTTATTTAAATGCTTTAACTGGTGAAACTGTGCATATTGTTACCGTTAATGATTATCTTGCAAGAAGAGATGCTGCTTGGATGGGGCCAATCTATGATTTTTTGGGCTTAACTGTAGGTGTGATCACAGCTAATCAGAGCCACGAAGATAAGCGAGAGGCCTATACTAGAGACATTGTTTATGGAACTAATAATGAATTTGGTTTTGATTATTTGCGTGATAATATGACATTTAATTTGGAGGATAAAGTACAGCGAGGTTTATATTTTGCTGTTATCGATGAGGTTGATTCTATTTTAATTGATGAGGCTCGTACCCCTTTGATTATTTCTGGGCCATCCGAAGATAGTTCTGATTTGTACGTTAAAGTTAATAATTTGATTCCCTACCTTAAAAAACAGGAGAAAGTGGAAAAATTAGGTGATCCTCCACTAAAACCAGAAGAGATCGGTGATTATACTTTAGATGAAAAAGTACGTCAGGTATATCTTACTGAAAGTGGGCATCAACATGTTGAAAACTTATGTGTACAGCTAGGATTAGTTAAAACTGGAGCCAGTCTGTACGATGCTAAGAATGTCAAAATGATGCATCATATTAATGCTGCTTTACGAGCTCATACTTTATTTCATCGCGATATTGATTATATTGTTAAAAATGGAGAGGTAATTATAGTTGATGAACATACTGGGCGTACGATGGAGGGACGCCGTTGGTCAGATGGATTGCATCAGGCGGTAGAAGCTAAGGAGGGGGTACAGATTCGTAATGAAAACCAAACTCTAGCTTCGATAACCTTTCAAAATTACTTTCGACTTTACGAGAAAATTTCGGGAATGACTGGCACTGCTGATACTGAGGCTTATGAATTTCAACAGATTTACGGTTTAGAAGTGGTGGTAATTCCTACTCATATGCCGATGATTCGTAAGGATCTACCTGATCAAATCTATTTGACTGCTAAAGAAAAATTTAATGCGGTATTACAAGATATTAAGAAAAGAAGTGAAGCAGGACAGCCTATTTTAGTTGGTACTGCATCTATTGAGACTTCAGAAAAACTTTCACAATTACTTGAAAAGGAAAAAATTCCACATCAAGTTTTGAATGCTAAGCATCATGAACGTGAGGCAAAAATTATCGCTCAAGCTGGGAGGCCAGGTGCTGTTACCATTGCTACTAATATGGCAGGGCGTGGTACTGATATCGTGCTTGGTGGCAGTTTAGATGTCGAACTTAGCAGTTTAGAGAATCCTCCTATAGATGAGATAGCTAGGATTAAAAGTGCTTGGCAAGAACGTCACAACCAAGTAATAGCTGCTGGAGGATTGCATGTTATTGGTTCCGAGCGCCATGAGTCACGTCGAATTGATAATCAGCTACGAGGGCGTTCGGGAAGACAGGGGGATCCTGGTTCTTCGCGGTTTTATTTATCTTTAGAAGATAATTTATTGCGTATTTTTGCATCTGATCGGATTGCAGCAATTATGAAAAAATTGGGTATGCAGGAAGATGAAGTAATTGAACATAGTTTGGTGACGAGAGCAGTAGAAAATGCTCAGCGTAAAGTAGAGGGGCATAATTTTGATTTGCGTAAACATCTTTTAGATTTTGATAATGTAGCTAATGAACAACGTAAGGTTATTTATAAACAACGGGATGATTTAATGACTGCTCAGGATATCTCGGAGACTATTGAGATTATGCGAGGTGATGTGATTAGTACTATTATTGATGCTTTTGTTCCTCCGCAAAGTTTAGAAGAGCAATGGGGTATTATTGGATTAGAACGCCAATTACATCAAAATTTCGGTGTAAGTTTGCAAATTAAAGAGTGGTTAGCAGAAGATAGTTCTTTACATGAAGAAAGCTTACGCTCAAAAATTCTTGATGAATTAACCCAAATTTACCGACAAAAAGAAAGTCAAATTAATCCTGAAGTTATGCGGAATATTGAGCGTTCTATTATGTTACAAACTTTGGATACTCACTGGAAAGATCATTTAACGGCTATGGATCATTTACGCGATAGTATTCATCTGCGTGGTTATGCTCAACAAAACCCGAAACAGGAATATAAACGGGAATCATTTAATATGTTTACGAAGATGTTGGAAGATATTAAACGAGATGTTATCCATACTCTTTATACTATTCAGATTAGGACTCAAGAAGATATGATAGAAGTTGAGGAAGAAAGAAAAAGATTGGCAGAAGAGGAACAGCAGAAGATGCATTTTGTTCATGCTACAAGTGCTCCTTTATCAGGAAATGGAGCTTTACATGAGAGTAAGACTGAAAGTAATGTGCCTTATGTGCGCGAGATACCCAAAGTTGGTCGTAATGATGTGTGTCCTTGTGGTTCTGGAAGAAAGTTTAAACATTGTCATGGAAAGTTAAATTAAAATATGACTTATCAGCATGTCTCATGCATTTTTGAAACAGCAGCTAAAGTTTGTGCCGTTGTTTTAATTTTTGTAATTATAATTTCAGTTTTTCCCGCTGTTCTAATGTTTAATTTAGCTATATTACTCAGTTTGGCTGCCGGAAATTATCGTGAAAAACTGAGGCTAATTTTTTCTAACCCCATAACTTTGCCATTTGTCATATTTTTCTGTTTGTTTTTATTTGGTACTTTATATTCTACTGCATCAGTATCTGATATTTTAATAGATTTACGCAAGCACAGTAAGTTTTTATTAGGATTAATGTTTATACCTCTATTTGTCGAAGAAAAATGGCGTAGTTATGCCATTTCTTCTTTTATGGCAGCAGCTTTTGCAATGTTATTGTGCTCGTATTTAACATTTTTTGAATGTTTTAAGGGGTTGTTAGTTGATGGTGGAATGGTAGAGGTTTTTAAAATCGCTATGGAGTTTAATGGGATAATGTCGTTAATGTCGTATTTTTGCTTAATGCGAATATTCAATTGTTTTACTCGTTATAGGTTTTTGTGGATTATATTTTTAGTTTTTTTGACTCATACTATTTTATTCCGTTCTATTGGGAGAACGGGTTTTGTTGTTTTTTTTGCATTATGGATGTTGTTTTTTTACCAGAAATACAAGTGGAAAGGTTGTATTGTTGGTATAATAAGTTTATCAATGTTAGGTATTTTAAGTATAATTTACCCTTATACATTTTCACAAAGAAGTCGAGTGGCTGTAAAAGAAATTGAAGAATATGTAAGTCTAGAGGATATAAATTCAGGAGGAGGAGTTAAAGCTAATGAAAATATAGAGACTTATTTTCATAAAATTGGTTCTAGTGGTATACGTTTACATTTTGTCCGAAATGCTCTTATACTAATTAAAGCTTATCCTATATTTGGTAGTGGTACAGGTAGCTATTCTAAAGAGTATTCTTCCTTAAACCTTACGCTATTTGAGCGTAAACTTTTTCCAAGACCAAATCCGCATAATGAGTATATTTATATAGGTGTACAGTTTGGAATTTTAGGTTTGGTGGTATTAATATTATTTTTTTATATGCCTTTATATTATAGTAAATTTTTACCTGAAAGAGAGAAATATATTGTTCGTGCTGTTATTGTCACTGTTATAATTGGATCTTTAGCTAATAATTGGTTGACAGTTATGGTGTACAGATACATGTATGTATATTTTGTGCCTCTAGCTTTTGCCGCTTTTCCTATACGTAAAGAGCGTCAAAGTTTAAGAAAAGTTTTTGGATGCTGAAGTTATTTTGGATAACTTTGTATACTTGTAAAAAGTACCTTTAAAATTATTTAAAGCTATAATAAATCCTGGCAAACCATCGAGACATCCTAAACGGATAAAGTAGAATTTAATAAATATCCAAGAAGCATGTAAAAGTGCTTTTACCAATCCTCCTTGTTCTTTGTTTTGATTGAGTTTTAAAGCGCCAAGAGTTGAGTAGTTATTTGTTTTATTAGTTAATTCTTCTAGACTATCACAGGAATAATGTTTAAGCTTTTTTCGTAACCTACCTATCCTACCGTTAATAATCATTTTTTCGTGAATGATATCATCAGAGAATTTACAGAATTCTCTTTTTGCAAGTCTAATAGGTGTGTCATTGTTTCCACAACAAAATTTAAGAGGTTTTCCAAGGAAGTAATTTTGCCGGGGGATTTGATAAGCAGTATGTTGGGGGTGCTCTAATATTTGTAGGATCTCTACTTCGAGTTCTGGAGTTACTCTTTCATCAGCATCAATAGATAAGACCCATTCAGAAGTTGAAAATTCAAGAGCCCGATTTTTTTGTTTACCAAATCCCGGCCAGTCGGTTTCATATAGCTTAACCTTTGGAATGTATTGTTTGCAAATATCTTGAGTATTATCAGTGCTTCCACAATCAAGAATTATAATTTCATCAGTCCAAAGTACAGATTCAATACAATCTTTGATGTGTTTTGCTTCGTTTTTGGTAATGATAGTGGCTGAGATGGTTGGCATGAATGGTTAGAAAAATTATTTTCATTTAGCTTAGCTTAAAATAAGTATTTATACCTGATAGAAACATTTGGACAGCCATGGCAGTTAATACCATACCAGAAAGTTTTTCTAAAGCTATGAGTCCCTTTTCTCCAAGATAGTTGCTTAAATAACGTCCTCCAAGTAATATTATCCCTACTGTAAGTGAGGCAAAGGTGATGGCTATTAGCCACAGAAACTTTTTTTCAGGTTGTTTAGTAGCAAGAAGCATAACTGTAGCTAAAGCTCCAGGTCCTGCAGTTAGTGGGGTGGCGAGTGGCGTAAAAAATGGTTCGCTGGTTTTATTTTTATTACTTCCTTGATTATTTTCTGGAAAAATCATGCGGATTGCAACTAAAAACACAATAATACCACCAGAAATTCCTAGAGCTTCTTCACTAATGTGGGCGCTGTGTAAAAAAGATTGTCCAAAAAACATAAAAACAACTAAAAGTGTATAGGCAAAAGAGGTTTCTCGAATGATAATTTTTGTATGACGTTTGGAATCAATGGGCTTTAGGGTCGATAGAAATACAGGTAGGTTTCCTAATGGGTTCATGGTTAAAATCAATAGTATGGTAGTAGACAGGATAGACATACTAGCTATTTTTAACACTATTGTTTTTTTCAGGGGGTAGATACAATGAGCCCATTTGACCGCATCCAGTATTGACTAATAAAATGCCGCAAATTAGAAAGAATAATACTTTTCTCACCATGTTTAACTCGCATATTTGATAAAATAATTGTAAATTAAAATATATAGTATTGTCTAGGATGTGGTGGAAAAGATTCTAAACTAGAAGAATTAACTATGTTACAAGCAAGAGAAATAAATCCCAAGCTACTTCCTCATGCAAGTATAATATGGCTGCATGGTTTAGGAGCTAGTGGCGATGATTTTATTAATATTGTACATTTACTCGATTTGCCACCCCAACTAAGCGTACGTTTTGTATTTCCTCATGCTCCATTGAGACAAGTAACTTATTCTGGAAATGCAAAGATTAGAGCCTGGTTTAATGTGGTAGATCTTAAACGCGATAGTCAAATAGATGAAATAGGTATTAGGGAGTCTCAAGGGCTTATTAATGAATTGATAGCACAGGAGTTAGCGCAGAAAAATCCTGATTATAAGGTGGTATTGGCTGGTTTTTCACAAGGAGGGGTAATGGCCTTGCAATGTGGTTTGAGGTATCCCGAGAGATTAGCAGGAATATTAGTGTTATCTGGTTGGTTGGCTTTAGAACATACAGTTCCTTTGGAAAAGGCTAGTATTAATCAACAAACTCCGATATTGATGTTACATGGTACAAATGATGAGTTAATACCACTGGATTGGGCTAGAGCAGGTTGTGATTATTTGCGCAAACTTGATTATAACATTAGGTTATTATCTTATCCCATGAAACATACGGTTTGTGCAGAAGAAATTGCGACTATTGGCAACTGGCTGCATGATTTATTATTGTAATCACTTTTAAATTATTTTTAATTTAAATCATGATCATGATTTGTAGAATTATAGTTTTAGTTACACTTTTACTTGTTACAACAAGTGGTTTTGCTGTTGCAAAAAACAAAAGTGCGGCAAGAGGAACAAGAAGTTTCACCAATTTAGTGAGAGATTTGGGTTGGGTTAGAGATTGTGCTCAAAATAATCTTTGTTGTGGTTATTATTTTGAGCCAAATGACATTGTAACTAATCCTAGCCCTAAACCATTAAAAGATATGCCCATGAGTGTTACAGCGACAGAGCCAGCCCTTTTTACACAAAAGGGGGCATCAGTTCTTCGAGGTAATGTTGTATTGCTGCAACCTGGTAGAGAGATTACTGCTGATCGTGTGACTTTCTTTAGAGACGATGGTACGGGGAAAATTAATAGAAGCCTTTTGTATGGCCATGTCAATTTTCGTGAGTATGGTAAATTAATAGTAGCAGAACAGGGTAATTTAGATTTTGTTAATAAAGCTTATAGTTTTAATAATGGAGTTTATCGTTTACTAGCGGATACACCTACCGGTCTTACTAATGTTTGGGGCCAGGCTAAACGTGCTGTTAGTGATGAATCAGAAGTATTAAAATTAACTCGAGCAACTTATACTAGCTGTCCTCCAGATGCTATCTCCTGGCATCTATGGGGAAGTAGAACAAATCTTGATCGGAACATTGGCAGAGGAGAGGTTACTAATGGAATTCTTTTCTTCAAAAAAGTGCCGGTTTTTTATTTCCCCTATTATCATTTTCCTATTGATAAGAGACGAATTAGTGGCTTTTTAACACCAACTCTTAACTATTCTAGTAAAAATGTTTATAGAACGAGTTTACCATATTATTTCAATTTAGCTCCTAACTATGATGCTCTTCTAGTACCGGAATATTATAGCCAGCGTGGGGTTTTGTTTCAGGGATTATTTAGATATTTAACACCAAATAGTTCAGGTGGTGCTAATTTAGACTACATTCATCATGATAGGCAGTTTATTAAGTTTCGAGATTCTGCTTCAGTTAATTCTTCACAGTATATTCGTGCGTTGCAATCGTTAAAAGATAGTGGTGTTAATAGAGGCTTGATAAATTTTCAACATAATTCTAGCTTTAGTGAGCATTGGGCAGGGAAATTAGATGTTAACTATGCAGCAGATGATTATTTCGTAGAAAATTTTCCCGACGCTCTTCCTACTTATATGGTTGGTAGTGATCAATTACTTAATCAAGCTCACATTAGTTATTCTGATTACAATTGGAATCTTTTTGGGCAGTTACAGATGTTTCAGACTTTGCATCGTATAACATATCCTGGAGCTCAGGATCAATATAAAAGATTGCCTCATATTGGAGTATCGGGAAATTTTCCTGATGGTTGGGCCGGATTGGATTATGGGTTAGATAGTGAAATCGTAAATTTTGCCCATCGTGATGATTTTTATCAACCGGAATCTACATTGATCGTTAGAGGTACTCGTTTCAACATTATGCCTAGTATTAGTGCACCATTAGATTTATTGGGTGGATATGTTATTCCCAGAGTTCAATTACAGACTGTAGGATACAGTCTACATGATCGTCCTAAAAGAGATGATCCCAATAATATTATGCATTTTTATCCTTTAGTTTCTGTTGATAGTGGGATCGTTCTGAGTCGTAATCTCAATATTTTCCGTGAACAATATGCTCAAACTTTGGAGCCGAGAATATTTTATTTATTCGTACCTTATGTGAACCAGGATACTATTCCGATTTTTGATACTTATTCGACATCATTTAATTTTGATCAATTATTTCGTACCAATCGTTTTAGTGGTTTTGATAGAGTAGGTGATGCTAATCAAATGGCATTGGCAGTTACCACAAGATTTTTGAATAACTATGGTCAAGAAAGGTTTAATGTTGGTGTAGGTCAGATTTTTTCTTGGCATAAACATCAAATAGATATTAGCAAAAGTAGTTATGATCCTTTAAGAAACTACAACTTATCTCCATTGGTTGGCAGAATGCAGTTTTATATCGATTCTAGTATCAATTCTTCTCTTGATTGCGTTTGGGATCCCCATCGTCACCATTTTAGTAGTGCCGGTGTAAATCTAGGCTATAGTGGTGGCGCAGGTCGTTTTTTAAATCTTGGTTATAATTATACAGTTGATGGTGATAACTTTAAAGGTAGTACTGTTGATTTAAAGAGAGTTAATGTTTCAATGGGATGGCGAATTTGGAGGCATTGGAATATTTTTGGTAACTTGTATTATAATGTTAGTTCAAAGCGTGCTGAAAGCCATCTTTACGGTTTGGAATATGATGGGTGTTGTTGGGCATTATGTGTAGTACGTAATAGAAACTTTATTGGTTTAGGAGCTGATGCTAACACCAGATATGATTCTACCTATACCTTACAGTTAGTACTTAAGGGAGTTGGTAGTTATCTTAATACCTTTACGTCTAAAAAGGGAGTAGGTAAATATATAGATGATTTTTTGAATTTTGGTGATGAAAAGGATGAAAAATAAAAGTATAAAAAGTGTTTTAGCAATTATTTTGGGATTATTGCTATTTTCCTCAAGCAGCGGTTATGCTGCTACTTTAAATAAAGTTGTTGCTGTAGTAAACAATCACATTATAACTCAGAACGAGTTAGATAAGAAAATGACCCGAATGAAGCAACAGGCTGATCCTTTATTACGTCAAAAAGCACTGGATGAATTAATTGATATTTCTCTACAAATACAGCTTGCGAAAATAAACAAAATTAAAGTTAGTGACAGAGAACTTGATGATATTATAACCAATATTGCGAGGGCTAATGGTTTGACTGTGGCGCAACTTAAGGAAACTTTACCGGAGCATGAAGGGATTAGTTTTACTGAATTTCGTAACCAACTACGTGAAAATGGATTAATAAGTAAAGTGCAACAAGCTTTTTTGGGCAAAGAGATTGTTATTGATGACAAGGAAGTTGAGAAACTATTAAAACATCCTCCCAAAATGGACCATTCTCCAGTTCAGTACCATGTATTCGATATTTTATTTGAGAACTTTGATGATACTAACAAAGAACAATTAGATCTTGTTGCCAATGTGGTGAAAAAGTTACGTGTTGGTACTAATGTTGATGATGTGATTATAAATAGTCAAAAAGATCTTAAAGAAAATATAATTCGTGGTAATGATTTGGGTTGGCGTAGGGCTCATGATTTTCCGGAATTATTTGCTAAAGAAATAGTTGAAATGCGGGTTAATCAGGTAGTTGGGCCTCTTACCGCTCCGAATGGTTTGCATTTACTTAAGCTATTAGGAATTTATGGAGGTCAACAGTCAGTAAAACTATATAAAGAACAAGCATATGAAATACTATACCGTCGTAAACTTACAGATAAATTGAAACCGTGGCTAAAAGAACTTCGAGAGAAAGCCTATATAGAAATTATTAAATAACCATATAAACTTTACTTTCTAGTTTTGATTTGTTATGTTCTTTGTTGCTTATTATCTGTTTAATTTTTAGTTTGGAGAAAAATTGTGAAAAGTAAATTTCTTTTTATTGTATTTCTTGTAGCTTTTTTTAGTAATGTAGTTTTTGCTACTCCAGCTTCTAGTAAAAAAATCCTTTCTAAGGAAAATATTAACCAATTAAAAACTCGTACCTTATTTCTAGAGAAGCAAGTGCGATCATTACAATATGAGATTGATAATATTAAGTCTTCAGATAAATATATTAATAGCAATCTTGATTTGTTAGTAGAGATGTATGCACATGGTCCAGCAGTTGTTACCTCTCCTGCTTTAGGCGTGCGTCGCTCTGCTGAAGATGCAAGAGACCTGATGGTTAATTTACCTTCGATTAATGAAGATTTAGTTCTATTAAATATACGTAAAAAAATGGATAATTATGTGCGTGAAAACAATATTGCAATTCCCGAACGTCCAATTATTGCTTTAAGTGGTGTTGTTGAAGGGTTAGCCAATGTTAAACATAACTATAATAGAAATGAAAAAGCTGATATTAATTTATTATCGGCAGAACTAGATGTTGTTGGGGAAGCTGGATCTTGGGCAACTGCTGCTATGATTATCTCTTATGAAGATGAGAAAGGAACGGTATTTGGCACAAGAGTAAATGGTTCCAGGTTAAAAATTAATCTAGGCTTTGTAACTATTGGGCAGTTAAATAAATTTCCTTTGTATTTTACCATCGGTCAAGTTTTTGCCCCATTTGGCAGTTTTGGTAGTTATATGATTACTTATCCGGCAACGAAGACTTTGGGGAGATTTAAAGATCGTATGGTTGTTGTAGGGTTAGACTGGAAGGGATTATCTGCGCAAGTTTATGGTTTTCCAGGTGAGGCCAAAATGGCCGATAGTCACAATGTTTTAGGGCATACCGGGTTTAACATTGCTTTTGAACGTTTAGTCAATAAATTCAAATTTAATGTTGGCGGCAGTGTTATTGGTAATTTAGCTGAATCCAACGGTATGCAGGATAAGATTTTTGCTAATACGAATTATGGTAGTAATACAGTTCAAAAACGAGTATGTGGGGTTGATGGCAGATTAAAAATTACTTACAACGATATGTTTATGATATCAACTGAATATGTGGGTGCTGCCGAAAAATTTAATCAGACGGATTTAAGCTTTAATGGTCGGGGTGCAAAACCCCAGGCGTTACATACTGAAGCGGCTATAGACTTCTTAATCAAAGGTAAACCAAATGCCATTGCTGTAGGTTATGGTCATACATGGGAGGCATTAGCTTTAGAAGTACCCAAGGACTATTTCTTTGCTGAATATAATGTTTCTCTTGTAAAAAGCACCATTTTGAGCTTTGAATATCGTCATGATATTAATTATAATTGGAACGATATTGCTATGGGATCTAAAAATATTGCATCATCAATTGATGGTAGACATCGTAATATTTTCTCAGCTAGTTTAGGAATCTACTTCTAGTAAATTTTCTAGTTGGCAAAAAGAGCGCGAATTATCGCGTTCTTTTTTATGAAGTTTTATGCTTGTGGTTACAAAGGTTATTTATAACACAAATTGTACATTTTGGTTTTTGAGCTATGCAAGTATATCTTCCATGTAGGAGTAATAAATTACCTGCTATATTTGCGAATTTTTTAGGAACAATTTTTAAGAGTTTAGTTTCTATCTCTTCAGGAGTTTTACCGATTACAATTCCTACCCGGTTAGCAACGCGGAATACATGAGTGTCAACAGCAATAGTTGGTTTATCAAAAGCAATATTTAAAATCACATTGGCAGTTTTACGACCAACCCCAGGTAGGTTTTCTAGTTCTTGACGAGTTGTGGGTATTTGGGAATGGGATTTTTTTACCAAAATTTCACAAGTTTTAATAATATTTGCTGCTTTAGTATTGAAAAAACCTGTACTTTTAATCTGTTTTTTTACACCACTTGTTTTTAATTTCAAGATTTTTTCTGGGGTATTAGCTATTTTGAATAATTTCTCTGTAATTTTATTAACGATTTTGTCTGTGGTGCGTGCTGAAAGCATTACAGCAATCAAGAGCTCAAAATTAGAGGTATAATTTAATTCGGTAGTAGGGTGAGGAATAGAGGTATTTAAAGTTTTAAAAATTTGTAAAACTTTTTTTGTATTCACAATAGTATACGTTCAATAGTTTTATGATCTATCCGTTGCAAAAGAGGCTTAAATTCACCAATTTTGTGTTGTAGTAGTGGTGTTTTGTAATCTTCCCAGGTAAGTGGGTTAATTTGGAGGAATTTTTCAGAATTTGAAGCAAGTATTGGCAAAACTGGTTTTAAAAGAATTATGAGTAATCGGAACATATTGATACCCATAGTACAGCTGTTTTGGATAGCTAGATTTTGAGGGTTTTCTTTAGAAAGATTCCAAGGTTTTTTGTCATCAATGTACTGATTAGTTATGTCTGCAAGTTGCATAATTGAACGCATAGCATTACTGAAATTGCGATTTTCATATAATTCCCTGATTTTTTCTGTAAGTTTTATTCCGGTAGTAAATAGTTCATGATTATCTAAATTATTAGACAGAAGGCTATTAAAGTTTTTGTTGATGAAACTAGCGGAACGGCTAGCGATATTTATTACTTTTCCTACTAAATCACTATTGTTACGCTTAACGAAATCATCAAAATTGAGGTCGATATCGTCGATTCCAGAATTTAACTTTACCGCAAAATAGTAGCGTAAATATTCGGGGTTTAGGTAATCAAGATATTTTCTTGCCAAAATGAATGTGTTACGTGATTTTGACATTTTTTGGCCATTGATCGTCAAATAGCCGTGGGTAAAAATGGCAGTTGGTTTACGAAATTTAGCACTTTCAAGAATTGCCGGCCAGAAAAGAGCATGGAAATAAATAATGTCTTTTCCTACAAAGTGATATAGTTCTGTAGCACTATTATTTCCCCAATACTCATCACAGTCTATTTTTTTACGACTGCATAAATTTTTTAGGCTTGCAATGTAACCAATAGGTGCATCAAGCCAAACGTAAAAGTATTTTTTTGGTTTATCAGGGATTTCAAAACCAAAATAGGGCTCATCTCTTGAGATATCCCAAGGCTTTAAACCCTGAGTGAACCATTCTTTGAGTTTGTGGATAATTTCTGGTTGTAAACTTTTTTCTCCCCAGTTTTTTAAAAAGTCAGTATATTTATTTAGACGGAAAAAATAGTGTTCTGAAGTTTTTTGAATTGGTGGTTTTCCTGAGATAATCGAAATAGGGTCAATTAAGTCGATAGGTGAGTAAGTAGCACCGCAATTTTCACAGTTATCACCATATTGTTCTTTAGCACCACATTTGGGGCATGTTCCTTTAATATAGCGATCTGGAAGGAACATTTTAGCATCTTCATCAAATGCTTGTTGGGTAACTCGTATTTCAATATCATTATTTTTTTGTAACTGTTGGTAAATTAAATTTGTAACCTCACGGTTTTCTTGGGAATGAGTAGTATGATAATTATCAAAGTCTATAAGAAAATCTTGTGAATCTTTTTCATGTGGTATTTTTATTTCTGCAATTAGTTGCTCGGGAGTTTTATTTTGTTTTTGGGCACTGATCATGATGGGTGTACCATGTGCATCATCTCCGCAAATGTAAATACAATTATTCCCTTGAAGTTTTTGAAAACGCACCCAGATATCAGTTTGTATCTGTTCTAAAATGTGGCCCAAATGAAGTGGACCATTAGCGTAAGCTAAAGCTGATGTCACTAAAATTTTGCGCATAAACTTAAATTGTATTTTGCTAAAAATGCTTTAAAATCAAACAATTATTATGTTGAGTATTTGTAATATATTTCAAATACTTTATATAACATAATATAACATATAATACCTTTTTGAATTTTGTTTTTCATCTATTATACTTAATTTGTGGTTTATAATAGTTAAAGATTTATAGTGTGGATCAACCAGAAATACAAGTAGGTATTATTGGTCCTACGAGAATAGCTTATGATCAAGCAATCGTCGCTGGTTAATGTTACCGCTAAGCTATTTAGCACAGCTTTAAATTATTTATGAGGGCTAATTATGAATAAAGAGAATAAGATGACTACTGAGAGTTCAATAGAGTCAGAACAAACTTTAATTGAAACAAAAAATACAGAGCAGAGTCTACTTGAGACAAAAGTTTCTGAACAAATGGTGCTGGAACATCCAAGTTATAAACAGCTGTTGGAGAAGCTCTCACAAGAGGAACAAAAATCACAAGAGCTGTACAATAAATGGTTACTTGCACAAGCCGATTTTGAGAATTTAAAGCGAAGAACTGAGCGAGAGATTACCCAGGCTCATAAATATGCTATCGAAAAATTTGCCTATGAAGTGCTTATTACAGTTGATAATCTTGAACGTAGTTTACTGGCCAAAGTATCAGATAATGCTGAACTCAAAGATTTTTACACCGGTATTGAGCTTACCTTAAAATTTTTATTGGAGACTTTGCAGAAGTTTGGCATTACCACAATTGATCCTTTGGGTGAAGAGTTTAATCCTGAAAAACATACGGCAGTGACAACAAAAGAGGATCCGTCCATTAAATCACATATGGTAATTGAGGTGATTCAAAAAGGATATTGGTTTAAGGAGCGTCTGTTACGACCAGCCCTAGTAGTAGTGGCTAAATAAAGATCGCGATTACTTTTTAATAATGGTAATAGTGTCTGTAACAGTTCCCTGTATTTTTGAATCTTTATTTAAATATATTTTCCCTTTGTCTGACTCAAAGGTTACATCACCTGAAGTAGTTGTTTTATTGAGCTCTATCTCTTGAGATCCAAATATTCTTTTTTTGACTAAAATATTTTTAACCTTTGAATTTGTCAGATTAGTTTTCCCTCCAGTTGTTTCAATATTACCAAAATTGCCATTTGAAACTGACATGTCTCCAGCTACTTTTATTTCTTCAGAAATAGTGATATTCGATCCTTTGAATGATTCATTAATAGAACCACTTTTGGCCTCGATGTTTTCGCCATTAAATGACCCATTAATTTTGAATTCTTTACAAACGCTGCGAGCCAGGGAGAGCGAAGGAGAGTAGTCTGCGGTAGCTGACGATTTTTAGCAGAACGGAGTGAGTGCTAAAAATCTATAGTGAGCATAGCGACACGCTTGACTTTATTCTTGCTAGCCAGCTTTTTCTAACCAAATGTGCTAGTGTTATTCGTACTTTTTCTTTAGGTAGGTGCAATAGTTCAGCAGTATCTTGAATAGAAAACGGTTTTTCCCAATTTATAGCTAAGCTGTCCAGGAATATTTTATTTTTCTTTGAAATGCCTGAAATCATATTGATATTTACAATAAAAATACCAAAAAGTTACGCAAAATAACAATATTACACTTTTATTATACTAAGCCCTGAATACTTTGAAATATTTTTTTGTGGAGTAAGTTTGATTGCTGAAGGTAAAGTAATTGCTTGATATAAGGGTTCTAGTGAATTTGGTCCGCGTGCGTTATTAGGGAATAGAAGTATTCTTTCTGACCCACGCAACCCTAATATGAGAGATCACATTAATTTCAATATTAAAAGTCGAGAATGGTGTCGGCCCTTGACGCCAGTAATACATAAAAATGCTGTGAGTGAGTATTTCATAAATTATGGAGATGCTCCGTGGATGCAGTTTGTCTGGCCTGAAAGAGAAAAATATAGAGCTATTATACCTAGTGTTACTCATATTGATGGAAGTGCGAGAGTACAAACAGTCTCTCAAGAAGAAAATGCTAGATTATATCTATTAATAGAAAAATTTGCAGATATTACGAATATTCCTATTCTAATGAATACTTCTTTTAATATAAAAGGGCAGCCAATAGTTGAAACACCGGGCGAGGCAATTCAGGCTTTTAAAGAGTCTCCAATTGATGTCCTTGTTATAGGAGACTTTATTATTGAGAAATAGAGTTATAATATAAATTTCCCGCTAGCTAGCTGTGAGCAAAACAATGGGGGATTGCCAATTGGAAGAGGGATAGTTTCTCCCCTTTGGGCGAGTTCTAAATTATAGCCTGAGCGAAGTTGAGAAATTGGTTATCAATATCTTAAAAACTGATATACACTCTATTAGCTTATTATGCTTATTATATAGTAAGGCAAAAATATGGTTTATATTTATTAAGGCAAATGTGGCGCTATGCTAGTGGTCAGCAGTATAAAATTATATTGTATTTTATTTGTCATATAATTTCGCTTTTAGGTATGCTAGGACAACCATATGCATTTAGTAGGATTATTGATGCTTTTCAGTTAAATGATAGCTATCTTATAAAGAGTATTTTATTCTGGATAGCAGTATATATTTGTCTGTTCTTTGTTTTTAACGTTTTTCATAGACTAGGGCGATTTATTGAGCAAAAGCTAGCCTTCAGAATTAGACAGAATTTCATTAATTCAATGTGTACACCAATGCGAGACCACCTAATACTTGCCACGAAGTACCGACGTAAAGTGTTTAACTAGGGTATTTTGGATATATGCTTGAGAGGTTAAAAGAGGTAAAAGATCACTTAAAGGAGAAATTTTCATTTTTGCAAGTGTGTCGCTATGCTCGCTATAGATTTTTAGCACTCACTCCGTTCTGCTAAAAATCGTCAGCTACCGCAGACTACTCTCCTTCGCTTCGCTCTCCCTGGCTCGCAGCGATGGAGCTCTTCTTAACATAGATATAAAAGATGAAGATAAATTATATATTGTTATGAGACATATGGCCGGATTTATGAGTAATTCAACAAGATAGTTTCGAATAACTCTAATATTGACTTTAGTTATCTTATTTATTTGTTTTGTCATTGGTGAAGTTATTATAGAGTTAAAGTAAAATTTTTAGTTATTAATTTTTAATAATTCCCAATACTTTTCATAGAGATACCTAGTTTTATCACTAAGATCGAGTTGAATCTTTCCTAGACGCATAATCTCTTGAGGGGGGTTAGTAACAGGATTACGTTGTAATTTTATAGGCAGTAATTTTATCGCAGATTTGTTGGCAGTTGAATGTCCAATAGCAAGGATTATTTGTTTTGCGATTTCGGGACGGAGCATAAAATTAATGAATTTATGTGCACTTTCTATATGAGGGGCATCTTTGAGGATTACAAAACTATCAATCCACAGTGAAAATCCTTCTTTGGGATAGATATATTCTAGATTAGAATTTTCATCTTGAGCGAGTTTACAGTCACCACTCCAAGCCATACCAATAATAGCGTCCTCATCGATATAGATATTTGGTACTGTATCAACACTGAAAATTTTAATATTGGGGAGAAGTTGCTTTAATTTGAGATAAGCTTTTTTAATATGAGCAGGATTAGAGTCATTGATTGAATATCCAAGAGTTAGTAAACCTATACTGAAAACATCACGTATATCATTAAGGATCATTAGTTGATCCTTATATTGTTTATCCCAGAAATTTTGCCAAGCAGTAACTTTTTTCTTATCGATATATTTAGTATTAATTACAATGCCAGTGCTTCCCCAGATATATGGGACACTATACCGATTTTTAGGATCAAAAGCTCGATTAAGTAAAATAGGATTAACGTGAGATAAATTGGGTAACTTAGTTTTATCTAAGAGAAGTAACATGCCTTGTTTAGACATCCGTTCTACGTAATAGCTCGAAGGAACGACGATATCATAACCAGAATGTTTTAAAGCTTTTAATTTGGCGAACATAGTTTCATTGTTGTCATATTCTATAAGATTAACTTTTATCCTCGTTTCTTTAGTGAATTGTTGTACAACTTCATGGGGCAAATAATTACCCCAGATATAAATATTTAAGATATTTATTTGAGCATAAGTCCATTCTGAGATTACTAAGAGGTGAACTATAATAGCGATGTAATAATATCGTATCATGCTGGTTTTTTCTTAAAGATAATTTGATAGCTCGCTATAGTTCCTAATAAAGTAAAAGCGAGCATTAGGGTACATAAAGCATTAACTTCTGGTTTAACCCCCAAGCGTACCATCGAGTAAATTTTTAATGGTAAAATATCGAAGGTTGGTCCACTAACAAAGTAGCTTATAATCACATCATCGAGAGAAAGAGTAAAACTTAATAACCAAGCAGCAGCGATGGCGGGTAAGAGTAAAGGTATAATAATTTTACGGAATATAGTAAAGTCAGTGGCGTCTAAATCCATGGCGGCTTCGAAGATAATAGTATCTAAAGTAGTTATCCGACTATAAACTGTCATTGCGACAAATGGTATACATAAAGTAGTATGGGCGAATAGCAAAGTCCAAAATCCTAAAGGGATTTTTATGAAGCTATATAAGATGAGTAGGGATACAGCCGTTACAATTTCTGGGGTTAAAATTAAAATAAAAATTATAGCGTGTAAGATTTTTTTACCAAAAAAACGGTAACGGAATAGACTCACAGAAATTATGGTACCAATGATAGTTGCGTTGGTTGCTGCCAGTATTCCTAGTACTAAAGAGTGCCACACTGCTCGTATTAATGTACTGTCGTGAAATAAAACCGCATACCATTTAAAAGTGAATTCTTGCCAAACAAGAGAGTGTTTGGCGTTATTAAAAGAAAAAATAATAACGGTTACTATCGGTAGATAAAGAAAGGTATATACTCCAATAATATAAAGATATTTACCATATTTATTCATGTTAAGTTTTTCCGATCCTCTTCTTTAGAGTTATACCAATAGATTACAATAAATATGCCCATTAGTAAGGTAATAACAACGCTAATAGCGGTACCTAAGGGCCAGTTATTCGCTGAAAGAAATTGTTGTTCGACAAGGTTTCCTATGAGAAGACTTTTGGCCCCACCCAGTAATATAGGGATATAGAACATAGTCATTGCTGGTAAGAATACTAATACTGATCCTGCGATAATTCCTGGCATAGTCAAGGGGATAATAACTTTAATAAGGGTAGTTAGCCAATTAGCTCCTAAGTCTTTTGCAGCTTCTAGATATTCTTGGTTAAGCTTCTCAAGAATAGCATAAAGCGGCAAAATCATAAACGGAAGCAAATCATAAGTACATCCTATTAATACTGCTGTATGACTATAAAGAATTTGAAGAGGCTCATGGATAATATCTAAGGTAAGTAGAATGGTATTCAACATACCCTTTGTTTTTAAAATTGCCATGATGGCATAAGTGCGGATTAGAGAACTAGTCCAAAATGGGATAACAACGAGGAGTAATAATAGAGATTTGTATCTGCTTTGACTTCTAGCGATAATGAATGCGAAAGGGTAACCTATAACTAAGCAAATAATTGTGGTACTCCCGGCAAGATATAGAGATTGCAATAAAATACTAATATAAGCATGATTAAGTAGTGCGGAATAATTGGCAAGAGTCGGAGTGAATTTTAAGATATTATTTGGATCTGGTGTAAGGAAACTCGTGATAAGAATTAAGCCAATGGGGGCAATAGCGAATATTCCTAGCCAGAGCCAAATAGTGCTTATAGAAAATGTTTTAAAAAAGCTAGATTTCTTTTTCATAGGGTGATATTAAGGCAATATTACTTCCCATCCAGGAATCCAATCGATCCAGACTTTTTCTGTCGAGTGATAGTCAAGCTTTTCATCATCTTCGTTAAAAAATTCTACTGCTAGAATCTTTTTTTCACTTGGTAAACGTACAATAAGATCTACTGTAGATCCCTTATAAATTACCTGCTCAACTACTCCCGGTAACATACTTTTACTTTCTTCTGGCGTGATTTCATTTTCCCCCCATACTGTAATATCTTCGGGTCGGATCATGATATGTGCTTTTTGTTTTGCGACTAAATCTTTTTTATTATTAAGTACGATCAGTTTACCTTCAATATCTACCACTAATTTATTGTCATAGGTTTCTAGGATTTCAGTATCGAAAATATTAGCTTCTCCAATAAACTCAGCTACATATAAGCTTTCTGGTTCTTCGTAGACATCTTTAGGAGTACCTAGCTGTTCAATATAACCTTCATTCATGACAGCGACTCTATCTGACATTGACAAAGCTTCTTCTTGGTCGTGGGTTACGAAAATAAAAGTTATTCCTAGACGTCTTTGTAGTTGTTTTAACTCTATTTGCATTGTTTTACGCAGATTGTAATCTAGAGCACTAAGTGGTTCATCTAGAAGCAAGACGATAGGTTCATTAATAACAGCCCGAGCAATTGCTACCCGCTGTTGCTGTCCGCCACTTAGCTGATTTGGTTTACGTTCTGCCAGTTGATCAAGTTTAACCATACGTAAAACTTCAATAATTCGTGGTTTAATTTCATATTCAGGTATTTTTTTACAACGAAGTCCAAAAGCGACATTATCGTAAACAGTCATGTGAGGAAATAAAGCGTAGCTTTGAAATACCGTATTTAAGTGTCGTTTTTCTGGTGGTAAATAAGTTACATCACGACCATCAATGAATATTTTTCCAGTATCGGGTTTTTCAAAACCAGAGATTAAACGAAGAAAAGTAGTTTTACCACAACCTGATGGGCCAAGAAGGGTAATAAACTCCCCGTTTTTTATAGTAATATTAGTTTTTTGCAGTGCTTGATAATCACCAAATCTTTTAGAGACATCCCTAAGTTCTATGATATTAGAATTCATTTTTTTATAACTACTGCCTATAATTTGGTTTAGGTTTGCTGATTATGAGAAAAATATTTTTCTTTGTCTAGTTTATTTTAGATTTTAGTTTCTCAATAATGACAAAATTTTGTCATTAAAATATAATGATTTTATGCTAATACTCTCAGGCGATGTTGGTGGTACCATGACACGGATACAGCTTACTGAATTTCGTAGTTCTGATGAGAGCAAAATTCTTAAGATTGCCCGTTATAAAAGTAGTTATTATGCTAATCTGATAGAGATCATTGATCTTTTTTTAAGGGTACTAATTTAGCTACTAAAGTTGTTAGTATGTGTTTTGGTGTTGCTGGACCAGTTGTTAATGGTGGAGTGAAATTTAGCAATCTGTCTTGGGTAGTGGATGCTGAAGATCTTAAAAGACAATTCACTTTAGATAAAGTAACTTTACTTAATGATTTTACTGCTATTGGTTATGGTATCCAAGCTTTGCGAGCCGAGGATTTAGTAACTTTACAAGTTGGTAAGCTAGCTCCATATGGAATTAAAGCATATCTAGGTGCTGGTACTGGTTTAGGCATGGGTTTTGTGACTTATGATGATAGTGGAGCATTTCAGGTTTATCCAACTGAAGGTGGACGTATAGATTTTACTCCTACCGATGATGAGCAAATCGAACTTCTAAAGTTTTTGCATGAGAAGTGGCAGCATGTCTCTTTTGAACGAGTACTTTCCAGACAAGGGTTAGTTAATATTTATCATTATGTGCAGGCTAATAAGAAAGATAATGAGAAAGAAAATCTTAAGTTAAGTGCCTTATTGGATGATTGTCAACATATTGATGTTGCTGATGTAATTGTTAAATATGCAATAGAATATTGTGATCCTATGGCGCTTAAAACTTTGAATATTTTTATTCGTATTTATGGTGCAGCTATTGGAAATTTAGCACTTATGACCTTATCATTTGCTGGTTTATATATTGTAGGTGGTATTGCACCGACATTATTGCCAGTAATGAAAAATGGGGTATTTTTTGAGGCTTTTAGCGATAAAGGGAGAATGGCAAATTTAATAAAAGATATTCCACTATATCTTGTTAGCAATACTGATATAGGATTAAATGGAGCAACTTTATATGCTAAAAACATGGGTAAATCATGTTGTTGATTATTTATTAAGTTTAAGGCAATATCGCTATACAAAATTTTTAGAAAGAAAGGGTAGTTATGCCAAAAGAAGATTGCATTGAGATGGAGGGAAGTATTGTCGAAACTTTGCCGAATACAATGTTTCACGTCAAACTCCAAAATGGTCACGTTATAACCGCACATATCTGTGGTAAGATGCGAAAAAATTACATTCGTTTACTTACTGGTGATACAGTTACTGTAGAATTAACCCCTTATGATTTAAGTAAGGGGCGAATAATTTATCGTAGTATCGACAAGAAACTCGATAGAAAGACCTCATAATTTATTGATCCTATCTCATATCATATAGGGATAGGCTTATGCCTAAATCATCTCAAAAATTTGTTATCGTTGGGCTCTCTGGTGGTGTAGATTCCGCTGTGGCTGCTTTACTTTTGAAAAAAGCAGGTTATTGGGTCGAAGCTGTATTCATGCAGAATTGGCAACAATCCTCAGATGATAATTGTAATGCATTGCAAGATCTTCAGGATGCCGCTCGAGTCTGTGATATTTTAAACATAAAGTTACATACTGTAGATTTTTCTAGCGAATATTGGCACAAGGTTTTTCAGCGTTTTCTTGATGAGTATGTATCTGGTCGTACCCCTAATCCCGATGTTTTGTGTAATAAAGAGATCAAATTTCGTGCTTTTTTAGATCATGCCAAATCTTTGGGAGCTGATTTTATGGCAACGGGGCACTATGCGAGAAAAATCACCTCCGATAATAAAGAGCTTTTACTGAAAGCCTTAGATAGCTCTAAAGATCAGACTTATTTTTTGTATTTACTTAATCAGGAACAATTAACTGCCAGCTTATTTCCTTTAGGAGATCTGACCAAACAGAAAGTGCGTAAAATTGCAGAAGTGGCTGGTTTGCCTAACTATGCAAAAAAAGATAGTACAGGTATTTGTTTTATTGGTGAGCGTAAATTCAAAGCTTTTTTAAGCGAATATTTACTCGATCGTCCAGGGGATATTATAACTACGGATAAAAAAGTTATTGGACGTCACCAAGGATTAATGTTTTATACTTATGGTCAGCGTAAAGGGATCGGTATCGGTGGTCAACCAGGGAGATTAGAAGCACCGTGGTATGTAGTTGGTAAAGATTTGAAAACGAATAGATTAATTGTAACGCAGGATAAGGCTGATCCAACTCTAATGGCTAAAAAGTTAATTTGTGACAAGGTGCACTGGATTACTGGTGAAGAAATAGAACTACCTTTTAAGTGTCATGCGAAAATTCGCTATCGTCAGCGAGATCAAGAATGTCTTATTACTAAAAATAATGCGAGTAACAATATATCGGTAGAGTTTTTTACTGCTCAGTGGGCCATAACTCCTGGCCAATCAATTGTGTTCTATGATCAAGATAAGTGTCTTGGCGGTAGTACTATACTATCTGTAGTATAGTTGTTTTTAACTTGTTGCCGTTACGATTCTAGAGCTGGATGTTTTACGTAATTTTAAATCATTAACTACAACTAGAATACAGCCATAAAACAGAGGGCAAAATAATATAGCCAGACATCCAGCGATGCCGAGTAAGTACCAGCTGTTTTTGATTATTGCAAAGTTTATTATGAAGATTAGCCAATAGTTAATCATTATCAAAGGAAATACTATGGCAAAAGTATGCCACCAGTTGCCCCAAACTAACTTGATACTAGTTTTTAGAGAGGTAATGATTTCTAGGTTGTCACATAGAATTAAGGGTTGAACTGCAGTAAGTAATATAATAATGAAAATCTGTATTATAGTAAGCGGTATCAACAACCATCGTAAAGTTAGTAATGCTATTATTTCAAAGATGTTGGATAAGAAAAATACTATCAACATAGCAATAACAACTTTGAGGTATCTCTTATTGACATAAGTTAAAGCATCTTTTAAAGATGGATATCGTCCCCTGCCTATATTATAGATCTTGAATAATATTAGAGATGTTAAATAAATTATAATTAGTGGCATAGTTAACGCTAGAATAAAATCTATAATTTTAAAATTAATTCCCCCAATTTTATATGCAGTATTAATAAATGTTGATATAGTAGTTGCTATTACAAGCATAATCCCTATCTGCCAAATATGAGAGAAAGATTTACTGTATAATTTAATAGTTGTGTACCAAATTTGTGATATACTTGATTTACTATCAGAAAAAATGCCCATAATTTCTCTCCTTAAGACGACTCCAATTTAATGAAAAATCAATCCTCTAAAGTTTATCACAAACCAATATATTGGCAAAATTTACATGATTCTGCCACAGGCCTTGCTATCTCATCTCTAGTAAATACTAAACCATTACTGATTATTACGCCGGATTTTTTAACCTCATTGTATTTAGAGAGAGAATTGAAGTTTTTCCCTGGTAAAGAAGGGGGTAATATACAAATTTTGCACTTTCCTGGATGGGAAACCTTACCATATGACCATTTTTCACCTTCTGAAGATGTAATTTCTACGAGGTTATTAGTTCTTTATAAGCTCGTATTTGCAAAATCTTTAGTAGTATTTATTTCGGCTTCGACGCTGATGCATCAGTTACCTCCAAAAAGTTATATCACATCAAGTAGTTTTGTTGTAAATGTTGGAGAAACGATAGATTTTGTTTGTTTGCGTAGAAAATTTGAAGGCCACGGTTATAATTTAGTTACGAAGGTTATGGAACATGGAGAATTTACGGTTCGTGGTTCCATTATCGATATTTTTCCTATGGGCAGTGAGTATCCATTTCGTATTGATCTTTTAGATACTGTGATTGATAGTATTCGTATTTTTGATGTTGATACTCAACGATCAGTTAAAAAAATTGATAGTATAAAATTATTACCTGCACACGAATTTTCTTTTGGTGATGAAGCAATTGAAATATTTTATCAGAATTGGATCTCTTATTTTGGTAGTAATCCACTAAAGAGTCCAATTTATCAAAGTATTAGCTCCAGAGAAAATTATCCTGGTATTGAATATTATTTACCTCTTTTTTTTAAAAACGTTGCCACGTTATTTGACTATTTATCGCCTGATTCTATTGTCATTGCAATCGATACCGTAGAAGAAGCCATGCAAAATTTCTGGAATGAAATAAATGCTAGGTATGAACAGTTACGTCACGATCAAATGCATCCTATTCTGCCGCCGGAAGATATCTTTATTAAACCGAAGAAAATTTGTGAACTAAAAGATAATTTTCAACAATTTTTGATTAATGATAAATCTAAAGAAAAAGTTAATAATACTAATATAAATCTTTGTTTTAGATCAAAAAAACTAGAAACAAATGCATGCGATAATTTTAAAAATGCGGGCTCTAGTTTAATGAATATTCTTAAAAGTATTCCAGATGCTCATATATTATTTATAGCTGAATCTATTGGGCACCGAGAAGTGATGTTAAAAGTATTGAGTGAGTTCAATATTTCACCGACTTTCGTAGAATCATGGCAGGAATTTTTAGAATCTACGAGTAAGATATTGTTAACTGTTGCTAAGATTGATAGGCCTTTATGTGTTACATATAAGGATGGATTAGAAATTGTAATTATTACAGAAGCTCAAATTTTCGGTGGGCCAGTTGTCCAAGAACAGAAGATATCAGATAAATTACCTCAAAAAATAGATGCGATAATTCACAATTTAACTGAACTTCAAATTAATGATCCTATTGTGCATATTGATCATGGTATTGGACGTTATTTGGGATTACAAAAATTACAAACCGGTGATTATGAGAATGAATTTTTTGTTTTGGAATATGCCAACTATACAAAGTTATATGTGCCAGTTACTTCTTTAGACTTGATCAATCGTTATACAGGTATTGATGTTGAGCATGTATCTTTAAACCATCTTGGTACTAAACAGTGGGATAAAACAAAGCGTAAAGCAATGTTACAAGTTAGAGATACTGCTGCAGAGCTATTAGAAGTTTATGCTCGTCGTCAAACAGCATGTGGTTTTAAATTTGTTAAACCAGAAGCGGATTATGAGAAATTTATTATCTCATTTCCATTTATTATTACTCCAGATCAAGCACGGGCTATTGATGAAGTTATTGCTGATATGACTACAGGACGTCTGATGGATCGGCTAGTTTGTGGTGAAGTTGGGTTTGGTAAGACTGAAGTGGCAATGCGCGCGGCTTTTTTAGCAGTTTATAATGCTAAACAAGTTGCTATTCTTACTCCAACAACTTTACTTGCCCATCAACACTTTATTAATTTTCGAGACCGTTTTGTAAAAACTCCAGTTAAGATTGCTTTGTTTTCAAGGTTTTTGAGTACTCAAGAAACCAAAAAAATTGTTGAAGATTTATCTCAAGGCAAAATAGATATTGTTATTGGTACGCATAAGTTATTGCAAAAAAATGTGAATTTTAAAGATCTTGGATTATTAATTGTTGATGAAGAACACCGTTTTGGAGTAAGGCAGAAAGAGCATATTAAGAAATTAGCTAACAATATTGATATCTTAACTTTAACGGCTACACCGATCCCCCGTACTTTAAATATGGCTTTTGCTGGAATCCGTGATTTTTCGGTTATTGCTACCCCACCAGCAAAACGCCTGGCTATTAAAACTTTTATTCGGGAATATGACCCTTATCTTATTAAGGAAGCTATTTTGCGAGAGACTTTGCGTGACGGGCAGGTATATTTTTTACATAATGATATTATTACTATTGGGAAAATGATGCGGGAGTTAGTCCAGTTAGTCCCTGGAATTCGAATTGCGGTTGCTCATGGTCAAATGCGCAAACAAGAATTAGAGAAAATCATGAACGATTTCTATCATCTGCGTATTAATGTATTGGTATGTAGCACGATTATTGAATCAGGATTAGATATTCCTACAGCTAATACCATTATTATCAATCGAGCTGATAATTTTGGGTTAGCTCAGCTACATCAATTACGTGGCCGAGTTGGTAGGTCATACCATCAAGCCTATGCATATTTAATTATTCCTCCTCGTTCAATCTTATCTGCCGAGGCTAAAAAAAGATTAGAAGCTATCGAAGCTATGAAAGATTTAGGTAGCGGTTTTACCTTGGCGACTAATGATCTTGAGATACGTGGGGCAGGGGAGTTATTGGGAGAGAAACAAAATGGTATTATTCAAGGGATTGGATTTACCCTATATATGGAGCTGTTGCAGCAAGCAGTAAAAAATCTGAAGCAGCACTCAATGTCTAGCTGTGGAAATTCTTTGGAATCAAAAACCGAAATAGAGTTGCAAATTTCTACCTTAATCCCAGATAAGTATATTGATAATGTAAATTTGAGATTAGTTTTGTATAAAAAGATTGCTGCAGCTAGAGATCAAAATGAGCTCGATAGTCTTCAGATGGAGATGATTGATCGTTTTGGGTTATTACCTGAACAAACTAAAAATCTTTTTAGAATTACAACTCTAAAGTTAAAAGCCCAAAAATTAGGAATTACCAAAATAACTATGAGTGTAAATAAAGGACTAATAAAATTTACCAAGAATTGCCAGCTTGATTTGCCAAAAATTATTCATGTCATGCAAAAATGTAGTAAGAACTATAAATTTATTGGTTCAGATAGCATAGAATTTTTCTATGAATTAACTAATAAGAGTCGATTGGATTTTGTCGAACAGATTGTGTCTGAATTACTAATTTCTTTAGAGTAATTAATGCGAGTTAGAATAATAGAAACTAAAATAAGTTTTTTAGATTCGTCGTTTATCACCATCTTTTTTTACTATTAATATTAAGAATATGTTAATAGCGACAGTAATAATTAAAATCCAAATACTTATATTATAGCCATTAGCTAAATTTTCTAGAGTATTATAATAATTCATGATGTATGACAAAAGTTGTATATATAATCCACTTATGGCAGTTAACGTAGCAACGAATCCGGTAGCAGTATTAGTTAATTTTGGAGGGTTATTTTCTGCAGCTATAATTATCAGACAGATAACAGCAAATTGCATACAAAGATACATTAATAATTTATATATGTTAAATCTATCTGCTAACCAGCCTATTATAAAAGATCCGAGTATAGTACCAACAATAAAACTACTTATTATGGAAGAGCTCGTCATCTCACTAAAATTTTTTATATTTTGTAAATATAAAATTCCCCAACTGGCGCTGAAAAATAAAATTGGTAGATTTACTAATGAACCATAGAAACCAATGATCCGATTTTGCCCATTGGTAATAACTTTTGTTATGGTATTATTTTGATCGACGATACTATTCGTTTTATTTTGCGGTGGTTCATAATTTAAAGTTAATGCCAGAATTAGTAATAGGCTGCTTAACCAGAAATTTGTTAATAAACCCATTCGCCAACCTAGTTTATTAACGATAATTAATAGAGGAATTTGGGAAAAGAATGTTCCTAAATTAGCAAAGGTTGTTGCTATACCTGTTACTAAGGTAATTTTATTGACGGGGAACCAGGTTTTAATCAATTTGAAAGTAGTAAGCATACTAAACGACCCGACAATGCCTAGTAATAATCTGGATAGTGTCATTAATATAATAGTATTTGTTAGAGTAAAAATTAAAATACTAATATTAGCGACGATAAATGAGATTATTAAAATTTTTTTCGTAGGAACTTTGTCTAATATTAAGCCAGTAAAAAATACAAATAAAATGTTTGTATAAAAATAACAGGCAAATAAAAAACCTACCTCGGAAGTATTGAGTTTTAATTGTGTGGTTAGATAAATAGAAATAACATTAAAGTTTGTTGCATTGTTTATTAGGAAGGCAAATGCTGTCGCTGCAAAGACCACCACCCAAGGATATAGTCTATCTGATGCTTTAAATATAAATTTCATCTATTTATTCCATTTTTTAATATCAATACCACATTTAGTTTTTGTTGGTATTAATATATTTATTAAAGAATTTTGTTAGTAAATATCGTGGGTAATTAAATTAGTATTTTTATTATCGCATATAGGCAAAATATTTCTTGTAATAAAAAATATAGGTAAATGAAAAATAGTACAATTAACTCAATAAGGAAGGAGGAGAATATGTCTAATCTAATTCGCTATAATCAATCTTTGTATGAACAGTAAGGATATAAAAGTTTATTTTGATAAATATAATAATTTAGTGATTGAAGGCAACAGAAATAATGCAATAAAAGAAGAAAGAAATTATTTATATTTAGAAAGAGCTAGAGGAGTTTTTATTAGAAGGCTTTTTCTACCAGGGGCAATGATTGATCATAATATAAAAGCAAAATATCAAGACAGTGTTTTAGAAATAAGAGTGCCCATTACAAAAATCGATACTCTAACTCCAGTTAAGATAGAATAACAGTTTAACTATTAGCCCCAAGTGTGTCGCTATGCTCACTATAGATTTTTAGCACTCACTCCGTTCTGCTAAAAATCGTCAGCTACCGCAGACTACTCTCCTTCGCTCTCCCTGGCTCGCAGCGAAAGAAGTAGTTATTCTAATACAACCACTGAAAAAAGAACTCGTAGCGCAAAAGCTACGTGTAGGATATATAGTTTTATCTCTTAAAAAAGATTTATCTTCTAATATTATATTTTCACTAGATTGAATTTGATGATAAGGATCGCGTACATAATGAAAATAATTTAGCTCGGCATCACGAGTAATTTTATTGGGTTTATGCCAAATATTATTTTTAAGATTAGCTTTTAAAGTTTCAAGTGATAATTTTATATCACGCAAATCTTTAGCTATGGTACTAGTGTTTCTTTTGGTAGGCGAGCCTTCTAATACAGTAGGGAAGTTTAGTGAATAATAAACATAAGTAGGTTTTATGATATCATCATTTGGCATACATATATGCATAATCGTAGGTAAATATTGTTTTAACATGAAGACTTCAATGAAAGCTTTTTGTAAGCCACTGGTTGGTGCTGATTCTTGAGAGTCATCTGTTACTACAAAACCGGAGAAATTTTTGTCGACGATGGAAAGCAAATGTTTTACTTGATCTATTAAATAGGGTTTTGGTTGTAAACGTCTAGCTGAGATGGTTGCAGCAAAGGACTCCCAGCACATATTAAATTTTATTTTGCTTATAGCATAGTTAGCATGATCCCAAATTATATGACGTAGATAATCCCTGAAATTGGTCCATACGCCAGATTTATTTTTATTATTAAGCCATGCTTTGCTAAAATATAGAATATTGCATTGCCAATTTTGAGTAAAATTATTGCTTTGGGCGATGTATCTAAATATTTGCCAATGGCCTGATAATTTTAATATCCTAATTGTAGTTGGTATATTAAAAGTTTTTTAACCTTTCACAACCAATTTTTTTGGTAATCTTTGGTAACATAAATATAGAACGAGAACCAGCAGAAAAGTTCCATATTGGTTCAGATGATCTTCCCATCATATAATCCATCGCTTCATATATTCCCGTTAATTGTCCTTTGTGGATTAAATTAACCGGAATATCTCTTTTGCCAGTTGCAATGAAAAGTTCAATATTTTTATCTAGGGTAAAAAGTAAAGGTAGGGTACTATAATTAAGTTCGCGTTGAATATTTTTATCAACCGCTGCGAGCCAGGGAGAGCGAAGCGAAGGAGAGTAGTCTGCGGTAGCTGACGATTTTTAGCAGAACGGAGTGAGTGCTAAAAATCTATAGTGAGCGTTAAGTTAATGTAGCGTTT
>JAISFD010000012.1 GCA_031263815.1 Coxiellaceae bacterium
GTTTTTCAGCCGCAGGACGGCTGCGGTGTGCGAAGCACAACGATGTGTCGCGGCCATGCGAACTGATTTTAGGGGTCACGATGGTCTA
This sequence comes from Coxiellaceae bacterium, assembly GCA_031263815.1. Classification (GTDB taxonomy): domain Bacteria; phylum Pseudomonadota; class Gammaproteobacteria; order UBA9339; family UBA9339; genus UBA9339. The sequence continues at coordinate 89 of JAISFD010000012.1, forward strand.
AAATCTATAGTGAGCATAGCGACACGCTTGAGTTTTTTCTTGAAATTCTTGCTCACTCCATAAAAACCAGGTTATTAAATTTTCTTGCTCCCAGTTGTTGGATGGTGTAAATAAGGTATTGTGTGGTTTTAACAACTGGTTATTCCACAGACAAGTTTGTTGACATATATCACATCCGAAGATTTTACGTAATTCTAAGGGGATAGAGCCCTTGTATTCGATAGTTAAATAAGCAATACAATGTTTAGTATCAATTTTATAAGGGGCTATGATGGTTTTAGTTGGGCAGTAATCTTTACATCGAAAACAGTTGCCACAACGGTTGGGTATTGGTTGATCTATAGGTAAGGGTAAATCAATAAAAATTTCACCTAGAGAAAAATAGGAACCAAAATTGTGATGCAGCAGGATAGAATTTTTACCATACCATCCAAGCCCTGCTTTTGCAGCAAGCGCTGTTTCTAAAACTGGGGCGTTACCAGCGAAAATCTTCGTTTTATGTAATATCTTAGTTTTTTGTGAAATTTTGTCAGCATACTTTTTTAGTTGTTGTCTAATATGAGATGAATAATCTTGGGTTTTAGCAAATGCTGCGATAGGGTGATTATGAGATGGGGATTTTGGATAGCTTATGCTACAACATATAATTCGAGCTTCTTGCGTGAGAAGTTTTTGTGGGTGTTCGTAGGTATCAAGGTGTTTGTAAAATACTGCATATCACCATTAAAGCCCGATGTAAGCCATACTTCCAGGTGACTGGCTTCTCTAGTGAGGTTAGTGTCAGTTATACCAACTTGATTAAAGCCTAATTCTTTGCCAAGTTGTTTGATCTCCAATGAAAATTGGTTAAGATTGTATGTAGTATTTAGGTTCATGAGAAATGAACATGCAAAATAATACCTCTTTATTATATCAAGTTCAGCAAATTCGCAAGCTTGAAAAAATTGCTATTAAGAAGTTCGGTCTTAGTATTAATACCTTAATGTATCGAGCGGGCAAAAGTGCTTTTGATGAGTTGCAAAAGCGTTGGCCAAGATTTCGGAATATTACTGTAGTATGTGGCAAAGGTAATAATGCTGGGGATGGCTATATGGTGGCCTATTTTGCCAAGCTTGCTAAGTTCAAAGTAAAGATTCTGTCACTCGTACCATATGACTGTTTGGACGGAGCTGTGAAAGATGCTGCATCAAGGTGTAAGAAACTAAAAATTAATACTCAACCTTTTGCCTCAAGAGAGCTTATAGGAAGTGATTTAATTGTTGATGCTATTTTCGGTACAGGTTTAACTGGAGAGATTACATCTAAGTTTAAAATGGTAATTAATACTATTAATGCCAGTAAAATCCCAGTGCTTGCTCTTGATGTGCCTTCAGGTATTGATGCAGATACAGGCAAGGTTTTGGGGGTTGCTATTTGTGCGAGTATTACAGTTACTTTTGTCGGGAATAAAATAGGTTTACTTATAGGTGAAGCCCGAAATTATTGTGGCGATGTAGTTTGTAACAGTTTATCTTTATTTAGGCAGATATTTCGGATGGTCGCTGCTTATGCTGAGAGGTTAACTTTAACCGTAGAGAGAAAGAGTCTTCCTCCACGGTACCGAACAGCGCACAAAGGAAATTTTGGTCATGTCTTAGTTATTGGTGGTGATTATGGAATGGGTGGCGCCGTCCGAATGGCTGGGGAAGCGGCTTTAAGAGTTGGAGCTGGTCTTGTAACAGTTGCAACGCGAGGGAATAATGCACTTTTGATTAATGCTGTATGTCCTGAAATTATGGTGTATGGTGTAAATACTATAAAACAACTCGAACCATTGTTAAAAAAAGCAAGTGTCATAGCCGTTGGTCCTGGTTTAGGGCAATCAAAATGGGGTAGAAGTCTATTTAGTGTTATATTAAAAACAGAAAAACCTTTAGTTATTGATGCAGATGCGTTAAATATTTTGTCTTCTAAGCCTAAATATAAAGATAACTGGATTTTAACTCCTCATCCAGGGGAAGCAGCGAGATTACTTGATATTACAACTCGTAAAATCCAAGTCGATCGTTTGGAATCTCTACAGCGGATTCAAAAAATTTTTGGTGGAGTATGTATTTTAAAAGGTGCTGGTACTTTAATTGGTATGCAAGGAGAAAAAATAAGAGTGTGTGATGTAGGCAATCCTGGGATGGCAAGTGCCGGTATGGGGGATATTCTAACTGGTATGCTTGCGGGATTACTTGCCCAAGGTTTAAGTTTATTTAATGCCGCAAAGTTAGGAGTATTGGTGCATGCATTAGCAGGAGATATAGTGGCAACAAAGCATGGTAAGATTGGAATTTTAGCTATGGATCTATTGCCAGAGGTTAGATCGTTGTTAAATAAATAGTTGTTCCTAGATAGGGTGAATAAAGTGAAGATAATGATATTTTTTTCTAAATATTTGTGGTTGGGTTTTATTTTGGGGTTAGCTATTAGTTCTAGTTCCATAAGCTACGCAGATACAGTCAAGCATAGTACTATTCCTGATAAGAGAGAATTTCCAGTTAACCCCGAGATTAATCCTTGTGTTGACTTTTATCAGTATGCCTGTTCTCGTGTGATTGATAGCTTTCAATTACGTGAAGGTCGTTCCCACCATACTTTTTCTTTTAATGATGCTAGTGAACGTTTACTAGATTTTAAGAAGACATACTTCGCAAATTTAGCTAATAAAAAATCTGAATCTAAAATGGAACAGGAGGTAAAAAATTACTATTTAGCATGTATGGATCAGGAGAGCAGAAAAAAAGAGGAGGTTGCAAAGGTTTCTGAGACAAAACAGATGTTAAAGGAAATTACTACTAGAGAAAAGTTTATTGATATGGTGGCAAAAAATATTTCTAATGCTGCTCAATTATCATTTGTAACCTTTTATGCTAAAGAGCCAAATTTGGATCGTCCTGAATATAATGATTTGATTTTTGATACTGGTTTAGTGAGTCTACCTGAAAAAAGTTATTACGAAAATAAAGAGCTTATTAGAGATTTAAAGAGATTGATTGAACAGTTCTTTATAGCTATTGGTGAGAAATCACCCAAAAGAAAAGCTGAATTAGTTTTTAATTTTGAAAAAGGATTAGCAAGAATTTATCCAACTCCGCCATTAGTACAGGAGCGTTTAAATACACGTACCAGAATTTCAAGATCTGAATTAATTAATAAATATCCATATTTAAAATTAAAAAATTTTCTTTCTAGAATTCCTCAACATGTAGTGATCAGAGATATTGTTGGAAAAGATACTATGGGATATCTAAATAATAAACTCCATATGGTTTCATTAGAAGAGCTGAAAAGTGTTTTTCTCTATTTTCAGTTGCAGCCTATTATGGATGATGCTTATCCAGAATTCTTTGATAAAAAATTCGCTTTTGCCAAAAAGTATTTGGGTGGTCCGAATAAAAGACCAGATAGGCAAGAGCGTTGTACGAGATCTACGATGAATAGTTTTGTTAAAGAAGTAGATTACATTCTTTTGCCTAAACTTTTCCCTAATTTTCCTAAAAAGAGATTTATAAAATCGATTGAGAAAATTGGGGTTTCTTTGCTAGAGCAGTTAGAACACAATACTTGGCTTGATATTAATACTAAGAAAGAAGCTATACGTAAGGTAAAGAATGCTAAATTAGCTCTTGTTAGTCCCAATAATATGGAGGAGTGGGATTTTAATCCTCATGCTGATTATGCAGTTAAGACGCCTCTTGCTAATTACTATAAGTTAGCTCAATTGTTGATAGATAAAGACCTAAAAGAGTTACAAGGGCCGGTAAATACCAATCGTTGGAATATGGGGCCATTGACAGTGAATGCTAATTATATTCCTAACTATAATAGATTTGAATTTCCAGTTGGTATACTACAATACCCTTTTTATGATCCTCATGAGCCAGATGAAGTGAATTTAGGAGCAATTGGTGCAGTTATTGGTCATGAACTTGGTCATGCTATTGATAATCATGGGAATCGTTTTAATGCTGATGGAGTTTTTAAAACGTGGATGACTGATAAAGATAAAAAGGCTTTTAAGAAAAAAGCCCAATATTTAATTACCCAATTTAATAAGATTGGACACAATGGAAAATTTACTTTGGGAGAAAATATTGGTGATTTAGTTGGGCTTACTACAGCTTATAAAGCTGCATTTCCTGCAGGAGTTAATGGCAATGAACTTAAGAAGAAGTTTTTCTTGCAATTTGCCAGGCTTTATTGTGGGGTAGAAAGAGAGGGTGTTACTAAGATGCGTCTTAAAACTGATCCCCATGCTCTTAACCCAGCACGAGTAAATGAGCAAATGAAACATCAGCAGGGGTTCAAAGAAGCTTATAATTGTAAGCCAATTGATCCGATGGTAATACCAGATGGAGAAATGGTTACGATTTGGTAAGTTAGACGATGCAATTCACAATTAAAAATGTTTTAGCAATGAGAAAATTAGGTGGGGTAATAGCTCGTTCCTCTATGAGTGGCACTATCTTTTATTTGCAGGGGCCGCTTGGTACTGGTAAAACTACATTCGTACACGGATTTATAAAAAAAATTGGTTATCAGGGGCAGGTAAAAAGCCCTACTTTTAATCTACTTGAAATTTATCAAGTTGATAAACAGATTATCTGCCATTTTGATTTGTATCGTTTGAAACAACCTGAAGAATTAGTATATATAGGTGTCACAGATTACTTTAATAAAAAAAATGTTTGTTTGATAGAATGGCCAGAGAATGGGGGCAGATTTTTACCGGCGCAAGATTTGCTTTGTTGTTTTGATTTTGCTAAGAAAAGTAGTGTAAGAGTAGTACAAATGATCCCTAATTCTCCTCTTGGTGAAAACATACTTAAACAAGTAAATTGAAGAATGAAATTTTATTTTAAAGTTCTAATATTTTTTTTGTCTATTTGTTTAGATACTGAGGCAGTGTCTCAGATAACTACAATAACCAAATTTCGTTTTTCTACGCTACCTGCTAAAACCAGATTAGTGTTTGAAGCTACACATCCGCTTAATTATACTACTCAGATTTTGCCAAAAAAGATTATGGTGAATATTAAACAAGCGAAAATAGTAGGAACTTTGAATCAGAAAGGTCTGGCTCGTACTCCAATTAGTGCTATTGTAATATCACGCAATAAAAATGATTTACGGTTAACTTTAAATTTAACCGAACCAGTTAAACTCAAACATTTTATTTTGTCCAAACCTCATCGGGTGATATTTGATTTATATCCAACTGTTGGGAAGAATCTTACCGAAGACTTCGAACAAGATCTTATTAATAGGTTGTATAAAATGCATGAGGAAGAAGAGAATGATACCGATATCTACTTGCCCCGTAATTTGCGTGATGTTGTTGTTGTAATTGATCCTGGTCATGGTGGTAGAGATAGTGGCGCAGTTGGTCCTCATGGCATCCAGGAGAAACATGTAACTTTGGCTGTTGCTAAGGCATTACAAAAGATCATTAACAATAATAAAGGATTTCGTGCGGTTCTTACTAGAAATGATGATTATTTTATTCCACTACGTCGGCGTTTAACTATTGCTCGTACGTATAAGGCAGACATATTTATTTCTATTCACGCTGATGCTTATAGGTATAGAGATGCTTATGGCGCTTCAGTGTTTGCTTTGTCGCCAAGAGGGGCAACTAGTGAAGCGGCACGTTGGTTGGCTGAAAAAGAGAATGAATCAGAATTAGGTCAAGCAATGTCAGATAAAAGTCCACTATTACGTTCAGTATTAATCGATCTCGCACAGACAGCAACAATTAGCGCGAGTTTGGATATTGGAAATAAAGTGTTACGTGAGTTGGGGAGTTTTACTAGTTTACATTCACATCGTGTAGAACAAGCGGCATTCGTAGTTTTAAAATCACCCGATATTCCATCACTGTTAGTGGAAGTCGGGTTTATTTCTTATGGCAAAGAGGAATTAAAGTTGCATAATTCTCGGTATCAGAAAGAGCTCGCTTGGAAGCTTGCTCAAGGAATTTATGCTTACTTTTTAAAGCGACCACCGCAAAGTACTTATTCGGCTCGTTTGCAACATCTCCATGTTGCTAAATGAGGATTCTATTATGCAAATGATTAAAATTTTAGATCCCTGTCTTGTTAGTCAAATCGCTGCTGGTGAAGTTATTGAGCGTCCTAGCTCAGTAGTGAAGGAGTTATTAGAAAATAGCTTGGATGCTAATGCTACCGAAATTAGTCTTGAGATTGAAAAAGGTGGGACCAAATTGATTCGTTTGCGTGATAATGGAAGTGGGATTGCTAAAGATGATATGAAACTTGCTCTAAGCCGTCATGCAACAAGTAAAATTAGTACCTTTGGTGATTTAGAACATATCAAGAGTTTGGGTTTTCGAGGGGAGGCTCTTGCGAGTATTGCTTCTGTAACGCAATTTACATTAATTTCTAAAGTTAAAGATGCTACTAATGGTTGGCAAGTTACTATCGATAGCGAATCTCAAGAATTATGCTTAGCACCAAGTGCCCATCCAGTAGGTACCACTGTTGAAGTGAGTGATCTTTTTTTTAATGTTCCTGTGCGACGTAAATTTCTACGTACTGAACAAACTGAGTTTAATCACATTTTGGAGATGTTTGGACATATTGCTCTTAGTCGTTTCGATGTCGAGTTTTTGCTAAAACATAATGGTAAAGTTATTTGGTCCCTACTTTTAGCGAAAACTCCTAAAGAACAGGTAAGTAGGGTAGGGGAAGTAATTGGTAAAGAATTTATTGAGAACGCTTATATAATTGATGTAGGTTCAGAATCTTTGGATTTAACTGGTTGGATTTCACATCCTAATTACACTCGGAGTCAGCCGGATTTACAATATTTATATATTAATGGCAGGGTTGTTCGTGATAAGACTTTGTCTCATGCTATTAAACAGGCTTATCAGGATGTAATTTATGGGCAACGTTATCCAGTGGTAGTATTGTATTTAAGTATTGATCCGACATTAGTTGATGTTAATGTTCATCCTACCAAAGCTGAAGTTAGATTTCGTAATAGTGGTTTAGTGCATGATTTTGTTGCCCAAGCTCTGCGGAATGCATTAGCGGTTAGTCAGAGTCTAAGTAATTCTCAAGAGCATGTTTTTACGACGTATAATTCAAATTTTAATACATATTATCAAAAGTCATTACTGCTTGAAGCTGCTACAGAAAGGGAAACTTATGCAAGATTAACCTCTTTTGCCAAAGAGGTGTCTGAAGATTTTGCAACCGAAATAAAGATTCCTCCTTTGGGATTTGCTTTGGCCCAATTACATGGTACTTATATCTTGGCACAAAATCAGCATAGCCTAATTGTAGTAGATGCTCATGCTGCCCATGAAAGGATTAATTATGAGAGACTAAAGGAGGCCTACCATTCTTCAACAATACCAACCCAGATGGTACTTACTCCTTTTTCTGTAACTTTAAACAGTGTAGAGATAAATTGTATGGAAGCTAATCTTGAACTATTACAAAAATTTGGCTTTACTATTACCAGATCAGGATCTGACAATATGATGATTCGCTCTGTCCCAGTTTTATTGCAGCATGCTGATGTTACTCAATTAATTAAAGATTTAGTAGCCGATTTATTAACTTACAATAGTTTAGATAGTGGTGTTGAAAGGAGTAATAAAATTTTAGCTACGATGGCATGTCATAGTAGTATTAGATCTAAGCAGAATCTTAGTGTTGATGAAATGAATACACTACTTAGGACTATTGAAAAAACTGAACGAGGTAGCCAATGTGGTCATGGTCGTCCAACTTGGATTGAGGTGACATTATCAGATTTGGGTAGATTATTTTTACGTGGAAGATAAGGTTGGGTTACTGCTATTGTTCTTTTAACGTCTCCTGAATTTATCAGATAAAGTTACTAACAAGTTGAAATAATAGTTATTTTAGAAACAAAAAAGCCAAAATGACCTTTGTGCAGCAGCACTAAAGGTTGGAGCTAAACCATGTTTTCCGCCCCGGATAAATGCTAGGAGGCATAAGGCGACTAATGAGGTGTGGAAGTAGTAAGGACAGGACATAGCATATATAAGTTGCAGTATCACGTAGTTGGGGTGTGCAAATACCGCCGTCGGATTCTGAAGCCTGGCGTATGTAGTTATATTAG
>JAISFD010000035.1 GCA_031263815.1 Coxiellaceae bacterium
TCTAAAACTTTTAACTTACGATTTATATCGCTAAGTTCTTTTCTCGTCATAGTTACTCCTTAGTTAACAATCTAGATTACTTCATATTACCAGATCGTCTACCTAAGTCATAACTTCCATAGAAAAATTTAACTACATACAACCAAAATCTAAATATTTTTTGATATATTCGATCTTATTCCTTGAATTCACACGGCCTTAGATTGTATAATAAATTGGATTGCGGGGTAGAGCAGTCTGGTAGCTCGTCGGGCTCATAACCCGAAGGTCATAGGTTCAAATCCTATCCCCGCTACCAAATAAGATGGATTGTATTTATGGGGAAATTTCAATATAGTATAATTTTGTAGCGCGTGTAGATAAAATAGATTCATTTAGTTAATTTTAAAAATGGGCGTTATGCCCATTTTTCGTATTTGTTGATAGTTAGTTGTATATAACTTACTGTTAATTATGAAAATTGGTTACAGCGAAATAGAAGATTTGGTTACTCCCATAATTGAAAAGATGGGTTTTATTGTTTGGTATATTGAGGTATATCAAGCTAAACGAAAAACTTTATTGCGCATTTATGTGGATGCGCCGGATAAAGAAAAAGGTGTTGATATTGATGATTGTGGTTCAATAAGCAGCCAAGTTGGTGCATTGTTAGATGTAGAAATGCCTACTTTAGGGGGTTATGTTTTAGAGATTTCGTCACCAGGACTAAATCGCTCACTATATAAGCTAGAGCATTATCAAAAATATATTGGAAATAATGTTCATATAACTTTATTTAAACCTCAGAATGAGAACCATGATTTTACAGGTAAAATCCAAGAGGCATTTGATAATACTCTAAAGTTAGTGATTAGAGATGAAACGATGACTTTTGGTTTAACGAATATTAAAAAAGCTAAATTAATTTCAGATTTTTAAGGTGAAAAGATATGAATAAGGAAATATTACTGGTTGTAGATTCGGTATCTAATGAAAAAGATATGGAAAAAGAGGTAATTTTCCATGCAGTTGAACGTGCTTTAGAAGCTGTTACTGCTAAACGTTATCCAGAAGAAGTTGACATTAGAGTTGCAATTGATCGTAAAACCGGGGACTATGAAACTTTCCGTCGTTGGGCGGTGATTGGTGATGAAGAGGATTTAGAATTCCCAGCCAAACAAATGACTCTTACTCAGGCGCTCACACTTGATGAAGAACTTGAAATTGGAGACCTTATTGAAGAACCAGTTGAATCAGTTGAATTTGGTCGTATATCTGCGCAACTTGCTAAGCAAGTTATAATGAGAGAGATTCGTCGTGCTGAACGGGAAAATATTATTAAGCATTATATGGTATTAGTCGATACCTTGATGATGGGAGTCGTTAAAAAAGTTAATCGTGACAATATTATTTTAGATATAGGTAGTGGTGTTGAAGCTATAATCTTACGGGATGGTGTGTTACCTAAAGAGGCGTTACGTTTACATGATAGAGTGCGAGGTATATTGGTCAATGTCCGTGAGGATAGTAAGGGTCCTTTACTTGTTATGAGTAGAACTGTGCCTAAGATGTTGATTGAATTATTTAAACTGGAAGTGCCTGAGATCACCGAAGATGTAATCAATGTTAAAGCTGTGGCTCGTGATCCAGGGCTACGTGCTAAAATAGCAGTGAAAACTAATGATGGTCGTATCGATCCTATCGGTGCGTGTATTGGTATTCGTGGTTCACGAGTACAAAATGTTTCTAATGAATTAGGTGGTGAGCGGATTGATGTGATTTTGTGGGATGATGATTCTGCACAACTAGTGGTAAATGCCATGGCTCCTGCAGAGATTGCTTCTATTGTGGTTGATGAAGATAAGAAAGTCATGGATATAGCTGTTCGTGAAGATCAATTAGCACTTGCTATTGGGCGTAGTGGTCAAAATGTTAAATTAGCCAGTGAATTATCTGGTTGGAAGCTGAATGTTGTTAGCGTTGAGGAAGCGGAGCGTAAAGTTCAAACTGAAGCTAGCAGTTTAAGTTCAGTATTTACTGAAAATCTAGCTGTTGATAGTGATTTAGCAAATACTTTGGTGCAAGAGGGTTTTCGGACTTTAGAAGATGTAGCTTATGCGCCAGTTGAGGAGCTATTATCTATTGAGGGGTTTGATAAAGAGATTGCCGAAACATTGCGAAATCGTGCACGTGATGTTCTTTTAGAACAGGCCTTATCTAGTAAAAGTGAAGCAGGTACGGTTGAACCTGCTCAAGATTTATTGGAGTTAGAAGGAATGACTAGACATTTAGCATATATATTTGCAAGTAAAGGGATAGTTACAAGAGAGGATCTCGCAGAACAATCTATAGATGATTTGAGTGATATTGAAGAATTAAGTAAAGAGGATGCGGCAAAGTTGATTATGGTGGCACGAAAACCTTGGTTTGAAGAGTAAAAATTTGGTTCTAGCTCGCTAAAATGTTTTTATGGCAGATATTACAGTAGAACAATTGGCTAAAATGGTGGGAATTCCCTCGAGGCAGCTTTTGATACGTCTGCAAGATGCTGGTGTTAAAATACACGACTCTAGCCAAAGAATTTCTGATGATCAAAAACAACTCTTGTTAGATTATATCAAGTCTCTCCATGTTACAAAATCCGAAGTCTCTACAACTTTAAAGCTTAAAAAGCCGGTCACTAGTAGATCTGCTGCTCCAGCTCGTAATGTAATTAATGTTACAGTACGTAAGCGTCGTACATACTATGATTTTTATAAAGAGCTTGTCGCTGAAGAGGAGAAAAGCCCAATTTTTACAGAACGTTTTGCGAAAGAGAAGCTTGATCTTGATAATAAAGAGCAAAAAATATCTGAGTTACAAGTAACTCCTGTTGCAACTGAGGAAAAATCAGACAAGATCAGAACAAAAAAAATTGAAGTAGCAACAGTTAAACCTAAAAAACGTACCCATATCGAAGTTAAGCAAGCTCCTAAAAAAGCAGTGAAAACTTCCGCTGTTAAACATAAAGATGTTGAAGTAGCTGAAAAACTGGAACCAGTGGTAGTGGTAAAAGAGATTGCTATTCCTGAAACTTTAACAGTTGCAGAATTAGCTCAAAAAATGGCTATTAAAGCTACGGAAGTGATTAAAAGTATGATGAAAATGGGGGCGATGGCTACCATTAATCAAGTAATTGATCAGGATACAGCGGCTCTAGTTGCTGAAGAGATAGGATTTAAAACTCGATTATTGAAAGAGACTGTTCTAGAGGATAGTTTAGCTCTACTAGAGGATGCTGATGCTAGCGAATTATTACCCAGAGCTCCTGTAGTGACTATCATGGGTCATGTCGATCATGGTAAAACTTCGCTTTTGGATTATATCCGACGTACTAAGGTTGCGGTACGAGAGGCAGGTGGTATTACCCAGCATATCGGTGCTTATCATGTTAATACTAAAAGAGGCATGATAACTTTTTTAGATACTCCAGGTCATGAGGCGTTTACTGCTATGCGTGCTAGAGGGGCTAAATATACTGATATTGTAATTTTAGTAGTGGCGGCAGATGATGGAGTTATGCCTCAAACTGTTGAAGCGATTCAGCATGCTCAAGCAGCTAAAGTACCTTTAATTGTAGCTATTAACAAAATTGACAAGCCTGGGGCGGATCCAGAGCGTATTAAAACCGAATTGACCAAATATAATATTGTTCCTGAGGAGTGGGGTGGGGATACCATTTTTCAGAAGATTTCAGCAAAAACAGGAGAGGGGATTGATAGCTTTTTAGAATCTATTTTAATTTTAGCTGAAGTTCAAGAGTTGAAAGCTCCGGTAGTGAGTCCTGCCCGTGGTGTGGTTATAGAAGCACATCTAGATAAAGGGCATGGTCCCGTAGCATCTGTGTTAGTGCAGAGAGGAACTTTGCATCAGGGGGATGTTTTGCTTACTGGATTGTACTATGGTAGAGTACGCGCCATGTTTGATGATGCAGGTAAGAAAATCATTGATGCTGGGCCGTCAATACCCGTTGAAGTATTGGGGTTATCAGGTGTACCAAGTGCGGGCGATGAAGCCATTATGATTGCTCATGAGAAGAAAGCGAGAGAAATAGCTTTATTCCGCCAAGGGAAATACCGTGATGTTAAATTAGCGAAACAACAAGCAGCTAAGTTAGAAAATATTTTAACTAGGATGCAAAATGAAGGTACCAAAGTTTTAAATATTGTTTTAAAAACCGATGTTCATGGGTCAGCTGAAGCTATTGGTGAGATGCTGAGTAAAATTGCACTTGATGAAGTAAGAATTAAAGTAGTATCAAGTGGTGTTGGTGGAATTACTGAATCAGATATTAATTTAGCTTTAGCATCAGAAGGTATTGTTGTTGGTTTTAATGTACGTGCGGATAGTGTAGCTAGAGCTCTCGTAGAAAGAGAAGGGGTAGATTTACGTTATTATAGTGTTATTTATAAGCTAGTTGATGATATTAAAGCTGCTTTAACTGGAATGCTCGCTCCTAAATATGAAGAGCAAATCATGGGTCTAGCGGAAGTGCGTGAATTTTTTCGCTCTTCAAAATTTGGTGCTATTGCTGGTTGTATGGTGATAGCAGGCATAATCAAACGGGGCAATCCTATTAGAGTTCTTCGTGATAATGTAGTTATATATCAAGGAGAATTAGAATCTTTGCGCCGCTTTAAAGATGATGTTTCTGAAGTACGTCAAGGTATGGAATGTGGTATCGGAGTTAAAAACTATAATGATATAAAAGTTGGTGACCAAGTTGAGATTTATAAGACAGTAATAGTTAAACGTACTACGGAACAATGAAATTAAAGGCTAATATCAATGGGCCCACTAGGATTCGAACCTAGGACCAATGGATTATGAGTCCACTGCTCTAACCAGCTGAGCTATGAGCCCGTCTGCGTCTCTTTTGTAAATATACAAGCATTATTAAATTTGTCTAGGGCTTTTATTAGGATTCATATGCGGGAATACCTAGCAATTCAGGAATAGTCAGAAACTCATATCCCTCGTTTTTTAAGATAAAGATGATGATCTTTAATGCTTCTACTGTTTTTTTTCGATTACCTCCACCATCATGTAAACAAATTATGGCTCCGGGTCGAACTAAATTTATGATTTCAAGAGTTATCTTTGTTGATGTAGTAAGTTGATAGCGATAATCATCGGTTATGGAGCTCCAAAAAATTGGAATTAATCCAAGATTTTTTGCTACTATTCTTGATTTAACTGAGCATGATCCATATGGTGGTCGAAATAACCTTGGAGTAAATCCGATAATTCTAAAGATTAGTGAACTATTTTTTGTTAACTCAGTTTCAATGTCATCACCAGATAGATTTGGTAAGTAGGGGTGGGAGTATGTATGGTTGCCTACAATATTACCCTTGATATGAATTTCTTTAACTGTTTGGGGGTATTTTATTACATTTTTACCTATGACGAAGAAAGTAGCTTTAGTATTGTTTGCTTCTAAAACTTTAAGTATTTCTTTAGTATATTGACTCGGACCATCATCAAAAGTTAAGGCTACTACCTTCTTTGTGGTACGAGCACTTTTAATTCCTAGGCAAGCTCTCATAGAAGCTAGATATTTCTCTCTTTTGGTGCAACCCGTGTTTTCGGCGAATACAGTATTAAGGAAGAAACTAGTAAAAAAGATTATAAAAAGTAGTACATACTTTTTCATAGATCTATTAATTTTGCAGAAGTTCTAATAAGTTCTTTAGAGCACATTTGACCGCTTGTTCTCTTATAGAATTTCGATTACCACGAAAATGTATAGTTGTGGTTATTGTTGGCGATTTAAATATGGCCCAGGCAAAACAAACAGTACCAATTGGTTTATTTTTAGAACCATCTGTAGGTCCAGCAATCCCAGTAATAGCTATACTTATTTTATTATTATTCTTTTTAAAAGTTCCTTCAGCCATTTCTTTAGCAACTTGTTCACTTACTGTTTCATATTTTTTTAGAGTCTTACTTTTGACTCTTAAAATCTCTTGTTTAGCAAGATTACTATAGACGATCAACAGCAGTAATAGTGGCTGCAAGTAAACCTCCGGTACACGACTCAGCGGTAGTAATAGTTAATTTTTTCTTTTTTAAGATTAAACCAATCTTTCTGGCCAAGTTGTAAGATTCTAGACTCATGCGGTCTAACTTCGTTATAATAATCGTCCGATGTTTACTTTAAATAAAAAGTATATTCTTAATAATTTTAAGCTTCCGGGCACTAATATTTTGGTAATGTTAAATGGTGAGTATCAACCGCAGTTGTCTGACCAATCTAACTTGCAATTTGCAAATCAAACTGTAACTTTTTCTAAAAACATGAAGATTGAAACTCCCATCCATTTGCTATTTCTTACTGCGCGAGATTGCCATACTATGTTTAATATCATTGCTACAGAAGGCAGTTATACCACTATTATAGAAGAGCATGCAAGCTTAGGAGAACAAATTTATACTAGTGATATTAAAGTTAATATTGACGCTAAAGCAAGAAGTGAAATAGTGCATTATAAATTGCAATTTGAAAACATCACAAAATCTACTCATCGAGCAGAAACTAATATTAATCAGGAGACAGATAGTAAAATTATAAGTTGTTTTATTAATAAAGGTGCTAACATAACTACTGATCGTTTATGGGTGAAACTTATGGGAGAGAAGGCCTCTTATAAAGTACGAGGAGTTAATTTATTGTCTGATCAGCAAAATATGACGTGTCAAATTTGTATTGAGCACCTTGTGCCAAATTGTATAAGTAGTGTTTTGACTAAGGGGATTATTGATGATCGGTCAGTTAGTAATTTTGATTGTCGAGTAATAGCTCATAGCAATGCAGTTAAAACTGAGACCCATGTTCTTAATAAGAATTTGTTGCTTTCAGAAAAAGCAGTTGTTAATACTGCTCCTGAACTAGAGGTATATGTTGATGACGTTACTTGTACCCATGGTGCAACTGTGGGGGAGTTAGATAAGGAAGCCTTATTTTACTTACGTTCACGGGGTATTGCTAAAAATATGGCGATAAAAATTCTAACCAATGCTTTTATCCAGGAGATAACAACACAATTTGCTCAATATTCAAGATATAAAATTGCTGCAGGTTTAGTTTATGAATAATAAGTTACGAAAACAATTTCCTATTTTATTCAGTAAAAATAATCATAGGCCCCTAATATATTTTGATAATGCTGCTACTACGCAAAAGCCTAAAAGTGTAATTGCGGCTACAGAAAATTTCTATTTGCACGATAATGCAAATGTTCATCGAGGGATTTATAAATTATCTGAACGAGCGACAGCAGCTTGTGAGAAAACCCGTCGAAGTGTTGCTAAATTTATTAATGCTCAAAAAGCTTCTGAGATTATCTTTGTAAGAGGAGCTACAGAAGCTATTAATTTAGTGGCAACCAGTTTTGGTCCGAAGAATTTTAATGACGGGGATGAGGTCATTATTAGTACGATGGAGCATCATTCTAATATCGTACCGTGGCAGCTAATTTGCGAAAAAACTGGTGCTAGATTACAAGTTATAAATATTTATAAGAGTGGCGAACTTGATTTAGAACATTATACTCAACTAATTAATAAACGTACTAAGATGGTAGCCATTACCCATGTATCAAATACTTTAGGTACCATCAATTCTGTTAAAAAAATTATTGCTATAGCTCATGCGTCTAATATACCAGTTTTGATCGACGGGGCTCAAACAGCTGCTCATATGCCGATTAATGTTGTAGATTTAGATTGTGATTTTTATGTTTTTTCTGCTCACAAAATGTATGGGCCTACAGGGGTGGGAGTATTATATGGTAAGGAAAAATTATTAGATATGATGCCACCATATCAAGGAGGCGGTGGGATGATAAAAAAAGTTACTTTTGCTAAGACTGAATTTGCAGAACTTCCTCAGAAGTTTGAAGCTGGTACGCCGAATATTGCAGGGATCGTGGCTTTTGATGCAACTTGTGATTTTATCAATACAGTTGGTATGGATTTAATTATCGATCACGAAAAAGAATTATTACAGTATGCTAATTCGGTCTTACTCAATATTCCTGGTTTAAAGATAGTTGGTCACGCTCAAGAAAAATTGGGGATCATTTCATTAGTATTAGATAAAGTTCATCCTCATGACATAGCTACTATTTTAGACGTTGAGGGGATCGCCGTACGTGCTGGACATCATTGTACTATGCCTCTAATGGATTTTTATGGTATTTCTGGAACCACTAGAATTTCATTTGGTTTATATAATACTAAAGAAGAAATTGATACTCTAGTAGAAGCCTTAGTTAAAGTTAAAAATTTTTTTCCATATTAAAGGGTATGTATGAGTGAGATCCGTGATCTATACCAACAAATGATAATTGATCATAGTCAGCATCCTCATAATTTTTGTTCCCTTGAAAATCCAAGTTATAGTAAAGAGGGATATAATCCGCTTTGTGGAGATAAAATAATTTTATATATTAATGAAAAAAATGGTTTGGTTACTGATATATGTTTTCAAGGTTCAGGATGTGCAATTTCGACTGCTTCTGCTTCTTTGATGACTGATGCAATTAAGGATAAAACAATTCCTGAAGTGTTAGAACTTTTTGAGGAGTTTCAAAAGATGATTACTACAGGCGAGGTAGAACATTCGGAAAGATTGGGGAAGTTATCGGTACTTGCTGGGGTAATTGAATTTCCAATGCGAGTTAAGTGTGCTACTTTAGCATGGCATACTTTGAAAGCTGCATTAACGAATGGATTAAAAGGGTAAATGCCAAAGACTGTGAAGTTAAAACGTGATGTTAATGCTATCCAAATTCCGTTTGGTACTCCAACTTTGTTGCCTAAAAATACTGAAGTTACTATTACCCATTCTCTTGGTGGCTCACATACGGTAACTGTTGATGGTACTATGTATCGTATCGATAACCGAGATGCTGACGCCTTGGATGAAGCTAGTTTAACTTTTGTTCCAACAGAAAACGTAGATTCTTCCTTGGAAAATAAAATTTGGATGCTACTACGTACTTGTTACGATCCGGAGATTCCGGTAAATATAGTTGATTTAGGATTGATCTATGGTGTAAATGTTACTGAGGCAACAGAGGATAAGTTTGATATTAAAGTTCGTATGACACTTACGGCTCCAGGATGTGGTATGGGGCCAGTTATTGTTGAAGACGCTAAACAAAAAATTTTGAATGTGCCAGAAGTAAATACGGTAGAGATAGAGATAGTTTTTGATCCACCTTGGGATCGTTCTATGATGTCAGAGCAAGCAAAGCTGGAATTGGGATTATTGTAAATGAGTAAGATTGAGATCAAAACCCAAGTAGTGGTACTGGGTGGCAGTCCTGGGGGATACTCCGCCGCTTTTCGTGCTGCAGATTTAGGTAAAAAGGTAACGCTAATTGAACGTTATCAAAACTTGGGTGGGGTCTGTCTGAATGTAGGTTGTATCCCATCTAAGACATTATTACACGCAGCATATATTTTAAATGGAGCTAAAATAATGTCAGAGTGTGGAATTATTTTTGGTTCTCCTCAAATTAATCTTGCTACGCTGCGAGCCAGGGAGAGCGAAGCGAAGGAGAGTAGTCTGCGGTAGCTGACGATTTTTAGCAGAACGGAGTGAGTGCTAAAAATCTATAGTGAGCGTTAAGTTAATGTAGCGTTTT
>JAISFD010000036.1 GCA_031263815.1 Coxiellaceae bacterium
GTAAATATTCTAGATTTTAAGGATCTTTATTGTATTACATAAGTAATTGCAGTGATTTATTGGTTTTTGGTCATTAAAATATTAGAACTGCTCTGTTCATTGAGAATTGCTGAAAAATATGTTATATACTTCTAAATATATTAATATTATTTTATAATAAAACATTAGTAAACAGCTGGGTAAAATGCGTATACTGCTTGTTGAAGACGATGAATTATTAGGTTACGGGATACGCTCTGGACTAACCCAATACCAATATACCGTAGATTGGGTAAAAAATGGTCTAGCCGCATGGTCAGCTTTACAGTCTGAATATTTCGATCTAGTCATCTTAGACTTGGGTCTTCCTAAGCTCTCAGGAGAAGAGATTTTAAAAAACATGCGTGCTAAAAATATCTCAACTCCAGTAATTATTTTAACTGCTAATGATATAACCCATAACCAGGTTAAAAGCCTCGATAGCGGCGCTGATGACTATGTTACCAAACCATTTAATTTAGAGGAACTATGCGCTCGTATTCGAGCTATACGTAGACGCACCATATCACCTACTAATGTTAATACTACTATCACTATTGGAGATATAACTCTAGATTCAGCAACTAGATTAGTATTTAAAGCTGGGCAAATGGTAGAATTATCCCGCCGTGAATTTGTATTACTACAAATGTTACTTGAAAATGCAGGCAAAATACTTTCACGAGAACGAGCAACTCAAATTATCTACGGATGGGGCTATGATATCGATAGTAATGCATTAGAAGTACACATCCATAACCTTCGTAGAAAATTGAAATGCAAAAATATCGCCACTATCCGTGGCGTAGGATATATGTTTAAAAAACAATAATGTTGAAAATTCATTATAAAAAATTATCCACAAAATCTGTGGATAACTTTGTGAATATTTCATGTACTTTTCTCCCTAAATACTGAAAACAGTGGCTTCCCTACAAATTGAGCAAAATTTGATCTCTAAAAAGTTTGTTTATTATCATACTGTTATATAACTTATTGAAAAACCATTGTGTTAATAATAAAAAAATTTTAAATTTTTGATAAGGATTATAATCTGTGCAAAAAATGCAAGAAAAATCAGCGACTCTAACTCCAAACAAACGACTTGCAAGGCACCTACAAAAGCAGTTTTGCACAGAATTAGCCAAATGCAATCAAGTTGTTTGGCCAAGTAAAAAAGTTCTACCCCTTACAACTTGGTTTGTTAACTTATGGCAAGAATCTCAAGACCCTCATATTTTATTGACCGACTTACAAGAAAAATTGCTGTGGCAAAAAATAATTGCTGAAAACTTAGAAGAAAAATTGATCTACCTTGCCGACCTTGCAATAAATTTTCATGAATTAATCAATGGGTGGCAGATTAAGGAAGAAGGTGAAACTTTTCAACATGTTTATAAAAAATTTAAAATTTACTGCCAAGATAATAATTTTATTACAAAAAGTGAGTTACCCAATGTCTTAATTCCATATCTTCCAAACTATAAATTTAAAGCAATTACTTTCGCTGGTTTTGATGAATATAATCCACAATTACAAACTTTTATAGAATATCTTGAAAAAACAGATTGTAAAATCCTACAGTTTGACCCAAACAATCAAATTGCTATTCAAAAACGTCTGAGTTGCAATAACATTAAAGAAGAAATTATTTATTGCGCAGCTTGGGCTAAAAAAATTATTAAAAATAATCCTAAGGCTGCCATTGGTATTATAGTCCCAAATTTGATCACACTGCGTCCTAAAATCTCTCAAATTTTTAATGAAATTTTAGAAAACTCAGTAAACATCAACATTTCTGCTGGTATTCCATTAAGTACCCTACCAATAATAAATTCAGCATTAGAATTTTTATCTATAACTGAACAGCCATTCCATTTAAAAAAACTGGGTAAACTTTTGCTATCACCATATGTATCAGGAGCAGAATTAGAAAGATCAGAAAGAATCCTTTTTGCTGCCCAATTAAATTTACAGGATTATAGCCAACTTACCTCAACTTATAACAATCTTACTATCATAAAAACTTTTGATAAATGGCAAAACTTCATTACATCAGTACAGACTAAAAACAGATATGGATCGGAATGGGCGCAAACATTTGCTCAAACTCTCAAAATTCTAGGCTGGCCAGGGGAAGATAATCTAACTAATCTTGAGGCCATTGCTAGCCAACACTTCATTAAAAATTTACAAGAACTATCAACAACTAATCCCATCATGGGACAAATAACATACAATAAGGCATTAAAGATCTTACACGACATGTTAGATGCTAATATTATACCTCTAGAGCCCGAACGTGATGCTCCAGTTAACATTATGGGTATTCTTGAAGCTATAGGTATTAATTTCGATTACTTATGGGTTATGGGTTTAGACCAAGAACACTGGCCAGAACCTCCAAAACCAAATCAATTTATCCCAATTGACATTCAGAAAAAACTCTCGCTCCCTCATTCCTCTGCTGAACGGGAATTATACTTCTCTACAACTCTTATAAAAAGATATAAACGCAGTGCTAAAGAGGTTATTTTTAGCCACGCCAAACAGATTGATGATCACATAATTGAGCCAAGTTATTTAATAGCAGACATTCCAGAAATCACTAGTAAAGATCTGGGATTAGACAAACCCATGTTATTGCCACAACAAATCTACAACAGTCAAAAATTAGAGATTCTAGAAAATGATATCTCTCCCAAATTAATACCCAATGAACTCCCTCATGCTCATAGTCGTTTAATCGAGCTTCAGTCATTGTGCCCGTTTCAGGCCTTTATGGAATTTCGTCTTTTGATCCAACAACCTCAACAAGAAAGTTTCGGTATAAGTAAAATTAATCGAGGTATTTTTATTCATAGTATTCTTGAAAAATTTTGGCGCAAAATCAAAACGCAGCAAAACTTGAGCGCATTAAATCCTGATGAACTACAAAAAATAATTCAAAACAATATCGAAGATACTCTAAATAAAATATCTCTCTCTGAAGCTTTATATAAGCTTGAAAAACAGTGTTTGACTGCTCTAGTAGTTCATTGGTTAGAGATAGAAAAAAATCGCCAACCTTTTCAAGTAATTGCCACTGAAAAATCAATACAAATTAATTTATCCTCAATCCCAATAAAATTACGGATTGATCGTATCGACCAAATAGATAACGATAAAACATTGTTAATTGATTATAAAACCGGTAAAAATTTACCCTCTATTTTTGATTGGTTCGGAGAACACCCACAAAATCCACAATTACTGCTTTATAGTCTTGCCCTTAATTCAATTGAAGGCTTGGCTTTGGTTCATATTAGTAGTGAATCAATGAAATTTAAAGAGATTAATCTGCGTGATCTTAATAGTGATCTCAAAACTTGGAGTGAATTAAAAAAATATTGGGAAGATATGCTTACTAAAATAGCTGCTGATTTTGCTTCAGGACATGCTGCTCCTAACCCAATTTCATCCCAAGTATGCAAACAATGTGGTTTTAGTTCTGCCTGCCGAATCAAATTAAATTGATTTTTATTCTCTTATCTTGCTTCCTGGTGGCAAAATAGAAACATTAACCGGACCATTATTACTATCCGCTTGTGGAATTGGATAGTGATTTTCAATAAAACTACTATTTATATCCTTTGGTAAAACAAAAGGTCTATCGTATAAATTTGCTCTTAAGTGAGCATTAGATTTATCAAGCTTCTTGACAGCATTACAGCCTGAGAATACTAAAACACTAAATAATACAACACTAAATTTCACGAGTTTCATGCTATAATCCACAAAAAATTTTCAAAAATGATAATAACTATAAGTAAAAAAGTAAAGAATTAAACTCGCTGCTACTTCTAGCAACTAACCAATCTGGTCCCCTTTCGGCCAAGACTTTACTACTACATTTACCAAAGTTACTAGAGGGATAGCGAAAAATACTCCCCAAAAACCAAACAAATTTCCAAAAACTAATACTGATAAAATAATCGCTAGTGGATGTAAATTCATTACTTCCGAAAATAGAATCGGCACTAAAACATTGGCATCTAAAATACTAATAATAAAATACACTGCCATAACATAGAAAAAGTGTTCGGTTAAACCCCACTGAATCATTCCCACTATGACTACTGGTACGGTAATGATTATAATACCAATATAAGGCACTACTACTGATAATCCAACTAGTGCCCCTAATAACATGGCATAACATAATCCTAAAAGCTCAAAAGTAATAGCAGTAACTGCTGCGACAATAATAATTTCAACAATTTTTCCTAGTACATAACGATGAATTTTTTTATGCATTTCATGCCACACCTCTCGTAACACTTGTCTTTTTTCAGGTAAAAAACCTGTCAACCAACAAATTATGCTGTTACCATCCCGCAAGAAAAAAAACACTAGAAGCGGTACTAAGATTAAATAGACGATAACTGTAACAATACCAAACAATGAAGCCAATGAAAATGCTACGATTTCTTTACCAAAATTGGCCAAATAACTGATAACATTAGTAACTACTTGCTCCACTTGTGCTACTGAAATTAAATCAGGAAAATAATTATGTAATTCTAAGACCAGGGTTCGTACTTCACTTAACATCATTGGGATTTCAGTTACAAGCCCAATCATTTCCTCCCAAAGTAATGGTAATAACCACAAAATAGCTAACAGCAACAAACTCATAAACAGTAAGAACACTATACTTACTGCTAATAAATGGGGACAATGCCAATACTCTAGTTGTTTTAATAAGCCAAACAGTAGATATGTTATAACTATACTTAAAATAATGGGTACTAAAATCTGCCCCATGGTTTTAAAAATTATTAGGAACAAAATACAAATAACTACTAAAGCTATCGCTTCAGGGTGGGATAAATAACGTTTAAACCAAGTTGACAAAATTCTATTCATACTCTATATACCAGATTTATATTATATCTTAGCTTAGATACAAATAAAATATATTTTTAATCAATGAGATACTTTTTAATTTCACTATTACTTCTTATTTGGAACATAACTGCTATAGCAGATGAATTACCTGATTTGGGAGAATATAGTGAAACAGTTTTATCTACTAAAACAGAACAACGTCTTGCAAAAGAGTTCATACAAGAGGTGCGTCAAACGGTACCAATCTTAGATGATCCTGTTATCAACAATTACATTCAAACTCTGGGCAATAAATTAACTGCTCATGCCCATACCAAAAGAAAAAAATTTTATTTTTTTGTTATAAGCGATCCAAGTATCAAAGCTTTTGCCGGTCCCGGTGGGTATATTGGTATAAATAGTGGAACTATTACTACTGTTAACTCAGAAAGTAAATTAGCTGCAATTATGGCACATGAAATCGCACATGTAACTCAACATCATCTTGAGCGTTTAATAGCTAGTACTAAAAATACCCAAATGGTCGCTACTGCCGGTATCCCAGCTTCTATTCTCATTGGCACAACTACCAACAATAAATCAATAAGCAATGCAGCCAATAGTGCAGCTTTAACCTCTATGGCTGGTGCAACACAACATATAATAAATTTCACTCGTAAACATGAAATTGAAGCAGATAATATAAATCTTGTATCGTTCTGGCTTTGATCCCAATGCCCTACCTACAGTTTTCGAGCGTATGCAACGTTCACACAACGATATCCCCCGCTTACTACTCACTCACCCTGTAACGAGTGATCGAATAGCCGAAGCTAAAAATCGTATTGCCCAATATCCAGCGAAAAAAATTCGAGATCTAAACACTTTTCATTTAGTTAAAGCTCAGATGCAAGCATTGAACATAGTTAATCTATTAAATGCTATAAAATTTTTTGAAACTCAGATAAAAATCTCTAAATCAAAAAATCTTACAGCACTCCAATATGGTTATACTTTAGCTTTATATAAAAACCTTCAGTTTAACGAAGCTACAAAAGTAATTACTAATTTACAACAAGAGTATCCCCAAGAGGTATTATTCCAGATGTTAAGAGCTGAATTAGCCAGTGCAAATAAAAATACAGATATAGCTCTTGGAATTTTAAAAACTGCATCAACCAATCATCCAAATTACTACCCTGTAATTATACAACATGGCCAAACTTTAATTAAGGCCAAACTCTCTCAAGAGGCTTGTGATTTCATTAGAACAAAAGTGAGAAAGCAACCAGATGATCCGGGTTTACAACGCTTACTAGCTGAAGCTTATGCTAAAAATCATCAATTGGTTGATGCTTATCAAGCCAAAGCCAGAGCTTATGAACTCGAGGGTTACAATCGTCAAGCTTTGATTTTGCTTCAACAAGCACTCGCTGCGAGCCAGGGAGAGCGAAGCGAAGGAGAGTAGTCTGCGGTAGCTGACGATTTTTAGCAGAACGGAGTGAGTGCTAAAAATCTATAGTGAGCGTTAAGTTAATGTAGCGTTTT
>JAISFD010000037.1 GCA_031263815.1 Coxiellaceae bacterium
AAAACGCTACATTAACTTAACGCTCACTATAGATTTTTAGCACTCACTCCGTTCTGCTAAAAATCGTCAGCTACCGCAGACTACTCTCCTTCGCTTCGCTCTCCCTGGCTCGCAGCATACGATTTCTTGGTTTAATTAGAGATACTCAAACAATTTTGGGGATTGTTAGTGATCCCATGGGTGGAATATATCGCGTAAAAGTTGGTGATAAAATTGGAGTTAGCCAGAATAGAATTGTTGCGATCGGTGAAAGAAAGATTGTTACTACTAATCCGGTGGATAATATATATCATGCAAGCTGCAATTTAAATAGCCTCTAAATCTAAAACTCAATTTTCACTTATTGGTGTTTTTTGTGAGTTATTCTTCGGTTCTTATCTTGCAGTTGCGACAAAAGTCTCTCTTAACTTTACCAAGATTAAGGCTCGTGATCTTCTAAAAATTTTAGCGGAACAGGTAGACAAAAGTATAGTCATCAGTGACAAAGTCAATGGGAAAGTTACAGTTGATCTCCATGATGTTTCTTGGGGCGAAGCGTTAGATAGTATTCTGCAAATGCAAGGATTAATTAAACACGAAACAGATAATGTAATTATGTTTCTACTGTTGATGAAGTAAATAAAAGTGAGCGACCAATGTTACATCCACAGATATTTAATCCACACTATATTTCTGCTGATAATCTTGCTAAATTATTAAAACCAGCTGGTGTGCTTTCAAGTAATGGGAAATCTGGGACTGATGCAGGATCAAATTCTCTAGTAGTTAGTGGCTGATACCACTGAGCATATTGCCGCGGTAAAACAACTACTGAAACAAATAGATATCCCTTTAAAGCAAGTATTGATCGAAGCAAGAATTGTAAATGTTGATGAAGCATTTGCCCATGCTCTTGGGTTAGAATTAAATGGTTATGCTGGTTTTATTTCTAATAAAGATAAATCCAAACTAAAGAGGATGCTGTATCACTTGGGTAATATAACTTTACTGTTGCTAAATTTGGCAACAACGACTTGCTTGATTTACGGTTAACTGCTCTTGAAATATGAGGGACGAGGTAAAAAATTTCCAAGCCTAAATTATTAACTATGGATCGCCAAGCAGTGTATATTGAAGCGGGAGCAGAAGTTCCGTATCAGGAAAAAACCAAAGGAGGTAATACTAGTACCTCCTTTAAGAAAGCTGTCTTAAGTTTAAAAATAACTCCTGAGATAGTCGCTAAAAATGCAATTAATTTATCTTTGCAACTTAATCAAGATAAGATTGGCCAATTACTTGTTAGTGGTGTACCTACTATTGATACAAGAAAAATTCAAACCCAGGTATTGGTATATAATAATGAAACTATTGTTCTAGGAGGGATTTATGAATGGAGTAAGGTTAACTATGAAACATATGTATCCATCCTAGGTTATACCCCTATTAATCAAAGTTTTTTTAGTAAAAAAGAAGCTAAAATGGAGCGCAAAGAATTATTAATTTTCGTAACTCCAAAAATAATATCTTAAGAATTATATTTTATTCCTTTAGTTTTCTCTGTTATACTTTTTTCGCAATATATTTTTTATGTGGGCTAATTATGTCGATCAAAAAAACCTCGAAATTTGATTTCGAAGCTACTCTTAAAAAATTGGAATCTATTGTTAATCTCATAGAAAAAGGTGGGCTAAATTTGGAGGAGTCACTAAAACTTTTTTCAGAAGGTGTAATGTTAACGAAAAAATGCCAAGAAGCAATAAAAAGAGCAGAACGAAAAGTAAAAATTTTAACTGGAGAAAATTTAACTGAGTTTAACCCTAATTTTGAAGATGAGGAAAATAACGAGGGTGAGTAAAAACAAATTTGAAAGTTTTTTGGATAGTCAACGATTGCACATCGATCGTTTGTTAAATTCTTATTTATCGAGAGTTACACGAGGAGGTCCACCAAAATTTAATAAAGCCATACATTACGTTGTAAGTGGCGGTAAGCGATTACGCCCCCTTTTAGTGTATATAGTTGGCATGGCTTATGGAGCAAACCTTAAAATTTTGGACGCCCCCGCTTGTGCACTTGAGCTGATTCATATATTTTCATTGGTACATGATGATTTACCAGCCATGGATAATGATGCTTTGCGTAGAGGCAAACCTACATGTCACATTGCGTTTAACGAAGCTACAGCGATTTTAGTTGGAGATGCTTTAATTACTAGTTCCTTGCAAATTTTAAGTGAGGCACCTGAATTAATTCCTAAAAAAAAGGTGATGATGAACAAGGTTTTAACTGTAGCTACTGGCCCTAAAGGACTGATTGGTGGACAATATCTTGATTTGCATATGTTTCGTAATAAAATAAATCGACAATTTTTACAACGGATGTACTTATTAAAAACTGGAGCTTTAGTTCAAGCGGCAGTAAAATTGGGAGCAATTGCAGCAGATGTCGATGATGGGAAAGAGCTCAAGCTTTTAGAGAGATTTGCCCAGAATATTGGTCTTGCCTTTCAGATTACCGATGATATTTTAAATATCGAGGGTAATACTCACAAATTGGGTAAAAATATTGGTACCGATAAATTGCACAATAAAGTTACTTATCCAGCATTAATCGGTTTGCTAGCAGCCAAAGCTAAAGTAAAACAATTATGTCATCAGAGTGAAAAAATTGTTGAACATCTCTATACTAAGAAAAATTTTTTATTAGATCTTGTAGGCTATATCATGCGGCGTGATTTTTAAGGGTATCTGTTATATGGAAAAGTTATGTGGTTGGATTAGTATAGCTATACTTTTGTTATCTAGCATCGTTTTGGCCGAGAGTGATTCCTATCATATTTTGAAATTAGTTAATAATAGCTTTTATGGAGGTTTTGCTTTGAGACATTTAAATTATCAAGAAGATAATTTAGCAATTGATCCTACTTTACCAAAAAATATTAGCCATCAGGGCTTAGCATATGGCTTAGCAATTAATATTAGAGAGATATTTTTTGAAAGATTGTATGCTGATTTATTTGGAGAATTTGATACAGGCCAGATAAAATATGATGGCTTTGGTTTATATTCTCCCCACAACCCTATAAAACAGAAAAACACTAATAACTTTATTGATGGAGATTTAAAGCTTGGAGTAGTTTTGCTTAATCATAGGTGTTTTCAAATTATCCCCTATGGGTGGATTGGGTTTCATTATTGGGGTATTAGTCTAAGCCACTCTTATGATTATTATAACTTTAAGAGCATGATTGGAACAAAGATTAATTATGTTTTGTTTGATAGCTTAGTATTATCACCATACGCTAGCATTGGTAAGATATTGGGCGGACATGCCAAATCTAAAGTCTATGATAGAGGTAATAATTTTCTTGGTGGAGTTAATTTTGCCTTGGGGAGTAAACCAATTTATGAATTCGGTTTAGAAATAAATTATAGATTAGAGAATGAAATTTTTATTACTAGTATGGTGAGTTATACTAAATTTAGCTATGGAAAATCTAATTGGCAGACTGTTGGTTCAGAGAGATTCATCGAACCAGATAGCAAGACTAATGAAGTAAAATTTGGTATTGGGGTAAGGTATGGTTTGCTATGAATATCTTAAATAAGAATAAAATAGTTTTCTTTATAGGTGCCATTATTGTTGTTTTGGTTGGTTGGTTTATTGGGACTTTATTGTGGGAGCCGAGAAATAATAAAGATTTTATTAGTGGTAATGGACGTATTGAGGCAACTGAAGTGGATATTGCTACCAAATTAGGTGGACGTATCGATAAAATACTCGTTAGTGAGGGTGACTTTGTTAAAGCTGGTCAAGTGTTAGTTGAAATGCGAACTGATACTTTGCAAGCTGAGCTTGCTGAAGCTAAAGCCAAGTATCAACAAACTGTAAATACTTCTAAAAGTGTTGCTGCTCAAGTAACTATACGCGAAAATGAGTTAGCCACATCCCAAGCATTAGTACGTGAACGTGAAAGTGAATTGGAAGCTGCACAAAAACGTCTGACACGTTCACGCGCTTTGTCAAAAAAAGGAGCTATTGCACTACAAACTCTTGATGATGATCTTGCTTTGGCGCAGAGTGCCGAGGCTGCTCTTAGTGCTGCAAAAGCACAGGTAGCTGCAGCAGAATCTGCTATTATTGCAACCAAAGCTGAGTTTGTTGGGAGCCAATCTGCTATTACAGCAGCTGAAGCAACTGTAGCTCGGATCGAGGTTGAAATTGCTGATAGTCAGATAAAATCGCCTTATGATGGTAGGGTACAATATCGTATAGCAGAGGTTGGCGAAATATTGGGAAGTGGTGGAAAAATTCTTAATCTTATAAACCTCAATGATGTTTATATGACTTTTTTCTTACCAGAGACGGTTGTCGGCAGAGTAGCATTAGGTAGTGAAGTACGGATCATCCTTGATGCTGCTCCTAATTATATTATCCCTGCTAAAGTTTCATATGTTGCAAGTACTGCACAATTTACTCCTAAAACAGTCGAAACTGCTAGTGAACGTCAGAAACTCATGTTTCGAGTTAAGGCTAGAATCAATCAAAAGTTGTTACAACAAAATGTGAAACAAATAAAATTTGGTTTACCAGGTGTTGCTTGGATCAAACTAAATGAACATGCAGAGTGGCCGAAAAATCTGGCGATCGGATTGCAAAAGTGAGTAGGTATTCCTCAGAGGATTTATTTGTTGCACGTCTTACCAGAGTAGGTCTTAGTTACGGTAAAATACAAGCACTTATAGATATTAATCTTAATATTCCTGCAGGTTGTGTGGTTGGTTTAATTGGACCCGATGGGGTTGGAAAATCTAGTTTAATGGCGTTAGTTGCTGGTGCTCGTAAGATACAAGATGGCAAAGTGGAAGTATTTGGTGGTGACATGCGTAGTGGGCAACATCGTAATAGAGTTTGTCCAGATATTGCTTATATGCCTCAGGGTTTAGGAAGAAATCTTTATCCCACCTTGTCAATTGAGGAAAATTTACAGTTTTTTGGTCGATTATTTGGTTATAAAGAAAGTATACTACAACAACGCATAAACGAGTTGACCACTGTTACTGGGTTACAACCATTTCTTAATCGCCCAGTTGGCAAATTATCTGGTGGTATGAAACAGAAATTAGGATTATGTTGTGCACTAATTCATGATCCATCTCTATTGATACTTGATGAGCCAACTACAGGAGTAGATCCTCTAGCGCGGAGTCATTTTTGGGAGCTAATATCTCATATACGTAATCACAATCTTCACATGAGTGTAATTATTGCTACTGCTTATATGGAGGAAGCAGAACGCTTTGATTGGTTAGTGGCTATGGACGCAGGAAAGATTCTAGCTACTGGTAAGCCCTGTGATTTATTAGCAAAGACTAGAACCAAAACACTTGACCAGACTTTTGTTGCATTACTGCCAGAGGAAAAAAAAAGAGGGCACATGCCAGTAACGGTTCCTCCTCTTAGTTATGGGAAAGATGAGGCAGTAGCAATTGAAGCGCATAATCTGACAAAGCGTTTCAATGGATTCATCGCGGTGGATCATGTTAGTTTTAAAATCCGACATGGGGAAATTTTTGGTTTTCTTGGTTCTAATGGGTGTGGCAAAACTACTACCATGAAAATGCTCACTGGCTTATTGCCAGCAGATGAAGGTGAAGTATGGTTATTCGGTCATAAAGTCGATCCTCATGATATTGCTACTAGAAGACGGGTTGGTTATATGTCTCAAGGATTTTCTCTTTATTCTGAACTTACAGTTTACCAAAATCTAGTCTTGCATGCTCGTTTATTCAGTATGCCCGAAGAAAATATAGAACCACGAATCATGGAGATCGCTTCGCGCTTTGGGATTGATAAAATGTTTAATATGCTACCAAATAATCTACCTCTTGGTATGCGTCAACGTTTGTCGCTGGCAGTAGCAATGGTACATAAACCAGAGTTATTGATTCTTGATGAACCAACTTCTGGGGTTGATCCCATAACACGTGATAACTTTTGGCGATTGATAATCGAATTAGCACGTCAAGATAAGATTACGATTTTTATTACTACTCATTTTCTAAATGAAGCTGAACGTTGTGATCGGGTTTCCTTAATGCATAATGGGAAAGTGTTAGTTAGTGATACGCCGGCAGCATTGAAACTCAGGTGTAATACCGATACTTTGGAACAAGTGTTTATTAGTTATCTCAAAGATATTAGTACAGTACGTAGTGAACCCTCTTATGGTATGGCAACTACTTTACCGATTGGCAATAATACACCACCAACATATCGAAATTTTAATTTAGGGCGCATGTTTAGTTATACTATGCAGGAAATATTAGAATTACGCCGCGATCCAGTACGCAGTATGTTGGCTTTATTAGGTAGCTTATTACTAATGTTTATTATGGGATATGGGATCAATATGGATGTAGAAAAGCTCAGTTTTGCTGTGCTTGATCGTGATCAGACCATGACTAGTTATAACTATATTTTGAATCTGTCTGGTTCTAGTTACTTTGTTGAACATGCGCCCATCGCCGACTATTCCAATCTTGATGCGCGGATGCGTAGTGGAGAATTAGCGCTAGCAATTGAAATTCCCCATGGTTTTGCTCGTGATGTTGCCAGGGGTAAAAATGTTGAAATTGGAGCTTGGATTGATGGCGCCATGCCCCAACGCGCTGAAGTAGTAACTGGTTATGTTAAAGGGATGCATCAACAATGGTTACTTGAGATGGCAAAGCGTCGACGCGGTCAAAATCTTGATGCTAACATTGCTAACATTGAGACTCGCTTCCGTTATAATCCTGATGTGAAAAGTATACCGGCTATGGTACCGGCAGTAATCCCTATGCTATTGTTACTGATCCCAGCTATCTTGGCTGCACTATCGATAGTACGCGAAAAAGAGTTGGGTTCAATTATCAATTTTTATGTTACGCCGGTCACGCGTGCTGAGTTTTTGTTTGGTAAACAATTGCCATATATTGTTTTGGGTATGATTAATTTTATGTTAATGACCACATTTGCCGTTATTGTTTTTGGGGTACCGGTAAAAGGTGATCTTGCAGCACTCATATTAGCTGCTTTAATTTTTGTTATTTTCGCTACAGGTTTTGGTCTATTTATTTCCACTTTTACCAAGAGCCAAATTGCAGCTATGTTTCTAACCATGATTGCCACGCTTATTCCTACAATTCAATTTGCTGGGTTAATTAATCCGGTATCTTCGTTAGAAGGAATAGGTAAAGTTATTGGTTTAATCTATCCGGTAACACATTTTCTCATCGTTAGTCGTGGAGTATTTACAAAAGCACTTAACATATCTAATTTATACTTATCTGTTACCTTTATGTCACTTGCTGTCCCGGTAATTTTAGTATTATCAATAGCTCTTTTGAAGGAACAAGAGGTTTAGCTATGAGATCTATTCCCAATATTTACATATTAGGAGTTAAAGAGCTGTGGAGTCTTTGGCGTGACCCAATTATGTTATTTCTTATTGTTTATACCTTTACAGTAGCAATTTATATTGCTGCTACGGCAATGCCAGATTCATTAAACAAAGCATCACTAGCCATTGTCGATGAAGATGGTTCCCCTTTATCAGAACGCATTATATCAGCTTTTTATCCACCATATTTTATGCCACCAAAGATAATATCTTTAACTGCAGTAGATCCAGGTATGGATTCTGGCGATTACACTTTTACTCTTGATATTCCCCCAAACTTTCAACGCAATGTGTCAGCAGGAAATTCACCGACGATTCAGCTAAATGTAGATGCTACAAGAATGAGTCAAGCTTTTACCGGCAGTGGATATATCCAACAAATTATTCTTGAAGAGATAAATGAATTTGTTCAACGTTACCGCGGAGTTGTTATCCCAGCAGTAGACATAGTTTTACGAGCACGTTTTAATCCGAATTTAACTCAGTCATGGTTTGGTTCGGTGATGGAGCTAGTAAATCATGTTGCTATGGTATCGATTATTCTTAGTGGGGCAGCTTTAATTCGCGAGCGGGAACATGGCACAATCGAACATCTATTAGTAATGCCGGTAACTCCTGCAGAAATTATGATAGCTAAAATTTGGTCGATGGGATTAGTAGTTTTGTTGGCAACAATGTGTTCTCTAATTTTTGTAATAAAAGGAGCATTGCATGTCCCGATTGAAGGCTCGATTACTCTATTTCTTGTTGGTGTTATTTTGCATTTATTTGCCACTACATCGATGGGTATATTCATGGGATGTATGGCACGTTCTATGCCACAATTTGGTTTATTAATAGTATTAGTATTACTACCGTTAGAAATGCTATCTGGTGGGGTGACACCACGTGAAAGTATGCCAATTCTTGCACAAAATGTTATGTTGGTTACCCCCAATACTCATTTTGTATCAGCTGCTCAAGCAATTCTTTTTCGTAGCGCAGGTTTCGATGTTGTATGGCCCCAATTTTTGGCACTTATTATGATTGGTACACTATTCTTTGTTATTACCTTGGGGCGTTTTCGTAAAACTACTAGTCGAATATAAGAGTAAGTTTGAGAGAAATAATTACATTTTGTTTTTACAAAATTCTTCGAGATAGTGAATATTAACTCCACCATGAAGAAATTTTTTATCATCGAGAATTCGTTGGTGAAGGGAGATGTTAGTTTTAATACCTTCAATTACTATTTCTCTTAATGCATTTCTCATTTTAGCAATTGCCTCTTCTCTAGTTTCGCCGTGACTAACAATTTTACCTATGAGTGAGTCATAAAACTGTGGGACAGTATAACTTTGATAGATATGTGAATCAATTCTGATTCCGGGACCCCCAGGAGCATGAAAAACATCAATCTTGCCAGGAGATGGTGTGAAATTATCTGGATCTTCAGCATTAATTCTACACTCTATTGCATGTCCTTTGATGTCAATGTTCCTACTTTTAAGTGTTAGTTTTTCGCCATTAGCAATTAAAATTTGCCACTTGACAATGTCAGTGCCAGTGATTTCTTCAGTAATTGGGTGCTCAACTTGTACTCGAGTGTTCATCTCGATGAAATAAAACTTACCATTTTCATATAAAAATTCAAAGGTTCCAGTTCCACGATATTTAAGTTTTTGACAAGCTGAAGCGCATTGATCGCCAATATTTTTTCGTTGTTTAGGAGTGATTCCAGGAGCGGGAGCTTCCTCAAGAATTTTTTGATGGCGTCTTTGAATTGAGCAATCTCGTTCTCCGAGATAGATAGCGTGTCCTTTGCCATCTCCTAGAATTTGAACCTCAATATGGCGAGGATTATGTAGGAATTTTTCCATGTAGACGGTTGAGTCTCGGAAAGATGTATTAGCTTCAATTCTAGTGGTTGTAATAGCATTTAAAAGTTCATCTTCGTTATTAACAATACGCATCCCTCTTCCACCACCACCAGCGGCAGCTTTAATAATAATTGGGTAACCAATTTTTTTTGCTAACGCCATGTTTTCGTGGTCGTTTTTACCTAATGGCCCATCAGAGCCGGGGATACAAGGGATCCCAGATTTTTTCATAGTTTTTATAGCAGATATTTTATCGCCCATAGTGTGGATAGTTTCATGATCTGGGCCAATGAAAATGAAACCACTTTTTTCAATCTGCTCAGCAAAATTAGCATTTTCAGCAAGAAAGCCGTATCCTGGATGGATAGCATCGGCTCCAGTTATTTCAGCAGCACTGATGATAGCCGGGATGTTTAGATAACTTTCCATAGGGGAAGGAGGTCCAATACAAACTGCTTCGTCAGCAAGCTGAACGTGCATAAGCTCATGGTCAGCACTTGAATATATTGCTACGGTTTTGATCCCAAGTTCATGGCAGGCACGTTGAATTCTAAGGGCAATTTCACCGCGATTTGCAATTAAAACCTTTTTCATGTTTGATCTACTATTCGATGATAAATAATGGTTGGTTATATTCGACGGGTTGAGCATTTTCAGCTAGTTTCGAAGTTATAATTCCGTCCCTATCAGATGCAATTCTATTAAATGTTTTCATAGCTTCGATTAAGCACAGGGTATCTCCAACTTTAATTTTTTGTCCAATCTCTACAAATGGTTTAGCACCAGGTGCTGGTGATAAGTAAACTGTACCAACCATAGGGGAATTTACAGTATATTTATTTTTTGTATCTTGTTCTTTTGTTTGTTCTTGCGGTTCTTTTGACGATTTCTGTTCAATTGTATGAGTTTTAGGCGAAGATTCATGCATATTCGGTACAAAATTAAGATTTTGCCTATTTAGAACAATATGAACTGATTCTTTTTCTTCATGAATCTCAATCTCTGCAATATTATTTTCATTGATTAGATCGAATAATTTTTTTAGTTTTCTTATGTCCATAGGAAGTTTTCGCAGTTAAATTAAGGGTAACATTTTTACATAATTTCCTCATTTTGTCTACTGATCGCTACAAATTTGGTGAAAATGGTCTCTTTTTTGTCAACATTATAGAATTTGTTATATACAATTATATTTCGAATATGGTCATTGGCAAAAAAGTAAAATTATCAGTATAAAATTGTAACTGGATTAAAAAGTTGTCTATCTTAACCATAGAATATTATTGAATAGTTTTCCACTTGAAATATTGATATCAATCACCATTTAGATACCATTAGCACTCTTTTAGTAGAGTGCTAAAGAGCTTTGGTTAGTTAAAGCAAAAAATTTTTAACCTAAATAATTGAGAGGAGAAAATTCATGAAAATTCGTCCATTACGCGATCGTGTGGTTATCAAGCGTATAGAAGAAGAGCGTACCTCTGCAGGGGGGATCGTGATTCCTGATACTGCGAATGCTGAAAAACCAACACGTGGCGAGGTTTGTTTTGTTGGTAGTGGTGAGGTATTAAAAGACGGTAAAGTTCGTCCTTTAGATGTAAAAGTGGGTGATAAGGTATTATTTGGCAAATATACAGGTACTGAAGTCAAAATTGATGGCAAAGAATACGTTATTATGCGTGAAGATGATATTTTAGCTATTATTCAATAAGTGGAGGAATTAAAAATATGTCAGCTAAAGATTTGAAATTTAGTGGTGATGCTCGGCAATTAATGTCGCAGGGTGTTAATTTATTAACTGATGCTGTAGCGATTACTCTTGGCCCAAAGGGTCGTAATGTGGTAATCGAAAAATCTTTCGGTGCTCCAACTATCACTAAAGATGGAGTTTCGGTAGCAAAAGAGGTGGAACTAAAAGACAAGTTTATGAATATGGGTGCTCAGATGGTCAAAGAAGTTGCATCCAAAACCTCAGATGTTGCTGGTGATGGTACTACTACTGCTACTGTTCTTGCGCGTAGTATGTTAGTAGAGGGAATTAAAGCGGTAGCTGCAGGAATGAATCCAATGGACCTTAAACGTGGTATGGATATCGCAGTTAAAGCTGTAGTAGAGCAGTTAGCTAAGCTTTCCAAACCGTGTACTGATGATAAGTCTATTGCGCAGGTTGGTACTATTTCTGCCAATGCTGATACGTCAATTGGTAAAATAATTGCTGATGCTATGGGTAAAGTTGGTAAAGAGGGGGTTATCACAGTTGAAGATGGTTCTGGTCTTGAAAATGAGCTCGAAATTGTTGAGGGTATGCAGTTTGACCGAGGTTATTTGTCTCCTTACTTTATTAATAATCAGCAAAATATGAGTGTTGACTTACAAACTCCTTACATTTTAATTGTTGATAAGAAGATCTCTAATGTTCGTGAAATGTTGCCTCTGTTAGAAGGAGTTGCTAAGGCCGGTAAACCACTATTTATTATTGCTGAAGATGTAGAGGGCGAAGCTCTTGCAACTTTAGTTGTAAATAATATGAGGGGCATTGTCAAAGTGGCAGCTGTTAAAGCTCCTGGTTTTGGTGATCGTCGTAAAGCTATTCTTCAAGATATCGCAGTATTAACTGGTGCTAAGGTTATTGCTGAAGAAGTTGGCTTGACTCTTGAAGGTGCGACTTTAAATGATCTTGGACATGCGAAACGTGTTGTCATTACTAAAGATAATTCTACTATTATTGATGGTTCAGGTACCAAGAAAGATATTGAAGGTAGAATTAGCCAAATTCGTCGTGAAATTGATAATACTACTTCCGATTATGATCGTGAAAAATTACAAGAGAGATTGGCTAAACTCGCAGGTGGTGTTGCTGTGATCAAAGTTGGTGCCGCAACTGAAATCGAAATGAAAGAGAAGAAAGCTCGTGTAGAAGATGCGTTGCATGCTACTCGTGCAGCAGTTGAGGAAGGCATTGTACCAGGGGGCGGTGTGGCATTAATTAGAGCTTTACAAGGAGTGAAACATTTAAAAGGTGCTGGCCATGATCAAGAGGCGGGAATTTCTATTATCCGTCGTGCTTTAGAAATGCCATTACGCCAAATTGTTAACAATAGTGGTGAAGAAGCTTCAATAATACTTAATAAAATCACCGATGGTAAAGGTAATTATGGTTATAATGCCGCAACAGGTGATTTTGGTGATATGGTGGAGATGGGTATCTTAGATCCAACCAAAGTTACGCGTACTGCGTTGCAAAATGCTGCTTCTATAGCTAGTCTTATGGTTACTACTGAATGTATGATTGCTGAACTACCTAAGAAAGAGGAAG
Organism: Coxiellaceae bacterium; assembly: GCA_031263815.1. Lineage (GTDB taxonomy): Bacteria > Pseudomonadota > Gammaproteobacteria > UBA9339 > UBA9339 > UBA9339. The sequence continues at coordinate 12,599 of JAISFD010000037.1, forward strand.
TATGTGGCGGTCATGGTGGTGGTATGGGCGGTGGCATGGGTGGCATGGGTGATATGATGTAGTTTTTCTTTATCATTACCCATAGTTGTAAATATAGTTGTTTCCAAAAACCCCACATTATATTGTGGGGTTTTTATCTAAGAGTGAGAAGCAATCCTAATAAAAATAAAAAACCTGCAATAATAAGTGGTAAAGTAAAACCAAAGACCAATAAAATACCTGTAATTGGCGGAGTAATTGCCCACGCTAGTGCTGCTAAACTGTTACCAATTCCCATGATCCAACCCTGTTCATATTTTTGAGCATCATTCGATAAATTAGTAAGAATAGCATTTGATCCTAGAGCGGTAGCAGTTGCCATGGTTAGAGTGCCTAACCAAATACTAATAGTTGTATTATGAAACGCCATCACTAAACAAGAGATCATTGCAGTAGTGAGAGTATAAAAAGTAATTATTTTGATGGGTACCAAGTGAGTTAATATGCGGACAATTACCAAGAGATTGAAACAAAAAATTACGCCAAGCCAAGATAAGAAATATGCAAGATTCAAACTGGAGTAATGGTATTTTTGAATTAGAGATAAAAAGTTGGTTTGTAAATATAGTGCCCAACCGATTTGAAGACAAATATAAACTAGAGCGATGTTACGGATCTTTTTGTGAGTAAAAGCACGGATAAAAATAGAAACTTTTTTAGTTGACTGGGGCTTTAAAAAAATAGGTGGTTCACCATTTTTTTTGAAAACTTTTAATAAAAATAGTGCCCCTAAGATGGCGAGAATAGCTGCGAAATAAAACGGAGTAGTAAGATTAAACCAACTAACTAAAGTTTTATTAATTAATAAACTACCAATTATAGGACCGAAAACAAAACCTATGTTATTTGCTGCTGAGATGATACCCATTTGTGCTGATTTATTCTTATGATTGCTGGTATCAATTATAATTGCTTGTGCTATTACTTGGCTTCCTGCTGTTACCCCGAGCCATGCTCTGCTGAAAATAATCAATATTACTTGATTGAAAGTAATCCCCAATGCTGAAATTATCATGCCAATACTGGTACTTATGAGGCAAAAAAATAAAATCTTACTCCGACCAATAGAGTCGGAAAGATCACCGAGAATCGGGGAACATAAAAAGGTAGCTAAATTTGCAATGCCAATGGTGATGCCATATAAAATATTGCGCCATTCTATAGATACTGCCTGTGAGAATAAAGTAGTGTTATCGCCGGTAAATAAAGGTCCAAACAGAGGCCACACAAAACCGATCCCTAGGGTATCAATTGTTATTACTAAAAATAGAGCAGTAACTAAATACATATCTATCGGTTTGGTCTACGATAAAGCCCAGTTATGGTTGCTTCTGCAAGAATATGTTTTTCCATAGCTTGACGTAATATCGTACTTGTCACTTTTCCTGATAAATTCAGTATAGTATCTAACGCATACAAGTGGAAAATATAACGGTGTTCACCGGATGGTGGACAAGGTCCGCCGTATTCTGCTTTAGGCCAGCTATTGAGACCAATTTTGGTCCCCGGAGGGAGTGAAGTTGCATTTTCTGGTAAAGAGTTTGTTGTTGGTGGTAGATTATACAAAATCCAATGATCCCATGTACCAAGAGGTGCATCTGGATCATCATAAATTAAAGCAAATGATTTAGTATTAGTTGGTGTTCCTTCCCACGCTATTGGTGGTGAGATATTTAATCCATCACAGGTGTATTTACTTGGTATTTTACCTTTCTCAGTAAAAGCTGTACTTGTTATTTTCATGGTGATAACTCCTTGAGTGATAGATAATAATGTTAAGAATAATAATTGCCTTGATTACGTACTAGCGAAATTGTAGTTTGCAATCTGGGTGTAAATTGATCCTCCTCCTCGCATTTCGCTTTTAAACAATTTTATCTCAGTTACCTTAAAATGCATAGGAGGTAATTTTATTTGGGTGAAGGTTTCTGTGGATATTTTACTCTCATTGTTTAGTCGTCCTAAAGTAAGATGAGGTTTAAATTGACGCTTATCTGTTTCGATCCCACATGTAGTTATCCCCTCTATGAAGATGGAAAACTAACTTTTGGAGGGGATGTAAAGAATCTGGTTTTAAAATTAAGGCATGAAACTTCCTTAGTGAGGGGAATGGCTCTATTGCTACTAGATTCATAGTAAATGGTCGGCACGCTATTATAATCTCTTCAATTTTTTTACTAGTTGTTTGATATTGTTGCTTAGTGATATTACCCAGAAATATAAGAGTAATATGGAAGTTTTCTTGTTTCGTCCATTTAATATGCCTGAATTCTTGATGTTTACGTAGTGATTCGGCAAACTTAAAAATGATCTTTTTAATATTTTTTGGAATATCGACAGCTAAAAATGTCCGAAAAGTGATATCGGAATTCATTATAAAACCCTCGCTATAAACCCTTTTAAATAATTGGTTTCAGCAATTGCAGGGTGGATAGGATGATCTTGAGATTGATGTAGTTGTTCAAGAATAAAAATTTGACGCTTTTCTTTAATCATCGCTTGACGCAAAATATCTAACAGCATATCTCGTGATAAGTGGAGTGAGCATGAGGTAGTTAGTAAAATCCCATTGGGTTGTAGATTACGTAATGCCTGACGATGTAATCTTAGATAAGCTTCAATTCCTAATTGCATATCTTTTTGCCGTTTAATAAATGCAGGGGGATCCAAAATTATTACCTCATATAGCTTGCGGTCATTTGCTAAATTTTTTAAGACGTTAAAAGCTTCGGAAGCAATACCCGTTATTTTCTCGCTTACATTATTTAAGTCAGCATTTTGTTTAAGTAATTCTAGAGCAGTCGTAGAGGTATCAATACAAGTAACAGTATTGGCAGAAGCTAGCGCTGCATTTATAGCAAAGCCACCACTATAACTAAAAACATCCAAGACATTTTTATTATTAACGTATCGTGCTAAGCAAGTGCGATTATAACGTTGGTCGTAGAACCAACCAGTTTTTTGTCCAGATTTAATTGTGACAATAAAAGAGATCCCATTTTCTTCGAGAATTATTTGTTCTGGTACTTGGCCGTAAGCGATTTCAATATAATTAGGCAGGTTTTCTGTTTTACGGATAGAACTATCATTACGTAAGAGGATTGCTTCTGGTTTTATTACCTGGTTTAGAGCTTCTACGATGATCTCTTTGAGCTTTTCAGCCCCTGCAGTATTTAATTGTACTACTAGGATTTTATTGAAACGATCAACGATAAAACCAGGTAGTTGATCGCTTTCTCCAAAAATTAAACGGTAAAAAGGTTTGGTGAAACATATTGCTCTCAGCTCTAATGCTTGTTTAATCCTTGAAATGAAAAAATCGCTATTAATTTTTTCTCGAGGATTAGTGGTTAATAAACGAACACAAAGAAGGGTTTGGGGATTAATGTAGCCGCTAGCAAGGAATTTATTATTGGGGGTTCTAATTTCTATGATCTCCCCTGGCGTAAAATTTTTTAACGGGGAGAGTTTAGTATCAATCTCATTACTGTAGATCCAGAGATGACCAGCCAAAATGCGTCGTTCTTCATTCTTTTTTAGAAATAGTGTTTGCATAGAAATATTAACTTTTAAATATTACATTTACTGGAGTACCGGAGAGATGGAGTGCTTTACGAAAGAAGTGTTCTAAATATTTTCGATAATTGTTAGGTAAAGCTTTGACTCTGGTTCCGTGGATAATAATGGTTGGTGGAGCTTTATGCCCCGCGTGAGCGTAAAGCAATCTTATCTCATGCTCATGTATTAAAGGAGGTTGATGAGTTTGTACAGCCCGTTCTAAAATTCTATTTAGTTCCGGTGTGTTTAACTCTTTGGTAGCGCTTGCATATGCTTTATTAATTGCATTGAACAAGTTACCTACTCCAGTGCCATGCATAGCTGAGATAAAATGAATACTTGCGAAATCAAGAAAATCTAAGCGACGTTTGAGTTCGTTTTTAATTTTATCTCGTTGGCGTGGTAGCAGATTATCCCATTTATTAATGGCAATAACTAATGCTTTTCCTTCCTCTAAAATAAATCCCAATAATTTTAAATCTTGGTCAGTAACGTTTTCTGTTGCATCAATTAAAAATACCACAACGTCAGTAGCCGAAATCGCTCGGAGAGTTTTTATAATAGAAAATTTCTCTACCTTGTCATGAATTTTACTTCGCCGTCTAATTCCTGCAGTATCAACTAAAATGTAATCTTTGTTATGTCGCTTAAAGTCAATAAAAATACTATCTCGGGTTGTGCCTGGCTGAGTATGTACGATGACTCGTTCTTCACCTAAAATTCTATTTACAAGAGTAGATTTACCGACATTAGGGCGGCCAACGAAAGTTATTTTAATAGCATTTGATTGTAAGGCTGAAACTACTGTTTCTGGTAATTTTTTGATGATAGCATTTTTTAGTTCTGTTATTCCAATATTGTGTTCTGCTGAAATTGCTAAGTTCTCACCTAAACCAAGTTTGTAAAAATCTACACAAGCTGTTTCAAGATTTTGACCATCAATTTTATTTATTACTACCAAAATAGTTTTATTTAGTTTACGTAACTTATCAGCTAAAATCTCATCAGTAGTAGTAAGTCCGCTTTTCGCATCTATTACAAAAATAATTATCTGAGCTTCTTTGAGGGCAAGCCCAGCTTGTTTTTCCATAAGCATTTCAATTGGTGTTTTTGGGTTACCAATACCACCCGTATCAATAAGAATAACATCTTGGTTATTTATTTTTGCTGTACCATACTGACGATCCCGAGTAAGACCTGGGTGATTACTTACAATCGCACGTCGAGTTTCAGTAAGCCGATTAAATAGAGTAGATTTACCGACATTAGGGCGGCCTACAATTGCAATACTTCTTGACATTACTCTATTACCTCTACAGTATATCTTTCTATAGTTAAAGTAGTTGACCAATATTCCGGGGATAATTCAGCCTTTAATTTTAGATGTTGTAGAAAGAGTTTTGGTTTTGGTAACGATTCCCAAATTGCTGGTAAAAAAGTACTTCGGTGCCCTCCTTGATCGGTAAGAATTAAACCGTCAATGCCTAGACGAATTTGTTCTAGTAAGTCCTCTTCCGATTTAAAAGAAATTGGGCTGGGTTTTGAGAGAACAGAAATATGTTTTGTAATTTTTGAGTATTCTTCAGATGTTAAGGGGCTAAATCTTGGATCCCGAAATGCTGCAGCATAAGCGTTTTGAGCTACATCTTGAATTAATGGTTGATAAGCTTCAAGAGTACCAATGCAACCGCGAAGCTGTTTATTAATTTCGAGGGTGACAAAGCTTGCGCCAAATAGGCGTAGTTTTTTAGGGTAATCTTCAATCTTAAGCAACAAAATTTGGTGTTTTTCTAAACCAAATTTGATTGCATCGTCTGTTACTTTTAATATGATTTGTCGTTCATGACGATTGTAATTGTCCATATCTTATTTTCTCTCAAGCTTAGGTTAAATAATTTTAAGCCCAGCAGTTTACTACTGAAAATGAAATGCTTCATACCCTACAACACTATCTTGATGCCCTGCTGTATCACCTGAATTACGTAGATCTACTTGGATTACCTGCATTTTTTTATTAGCAGCTATTCTCAATAATCCTTTAATCCCAATTGAACCACAAGCATCTTCGGAATTAATCCCCTCTGAGTTTAATGCTATAATTGCCGTTGCAGTTTTTTTATCTTGGTTTTGTGCTAATTTATAAGAGTGATAGTGACTTAAATCAGAACTAACCACAACTAAAGTTTCTGACCCATCCCACAATTTTTCTAATATTTGTTCTACTTGCATTGGCGTAGCATAACCGACTAATAAATGGCACTAAAGAAAATGTTTAGAAAATGTTTCTAATATTAACTGTGAAAATGGTAATTGAACTTCAAGAGAATGTTCAAGACTAAAAGCTTCATCGATAACCTTTAAATAAGGTGAAGAAATGGTCGTTAAAGCTTTTGGATCAATTGTAATTAGTCCTAGTGGTTAAGATAAGAGTCAGCACTTGTCGTGGCAATGCCGTCTACAGGGTATTGGTGAGATGGTGCTAATATGATTACCTGGTTAATCTTCTTTTTAGCCTTGATCAGACACGCATATGCTGAAGCAGCAATCAGACCAGAGTAAATATATACGGCGTGAGGGGCGATAATTGCTTTGGGTATCGCTACTTTATCGTAGTTTTTATTTATGGCATCTGATAGCAAGTGTAAGACATTTTTGCGTAAGATATCGGGGTTATCTGGATAGAACTTACCGGCAACATTTGGATGAATTGTCATACAATATAATTAATATATCATTATATGTACGATCAAAACCAGAAGATCTTACGCTGCGAGCCAGGGAGAGCGAAGCGAAGGAGAGTAGTCTGCGGTAGCTGACGATTTTTAGCAGGACGGAGTGAGTGCTAAAAATCTATAGTGAGCGTTAAGTTAATGTAGCGTTTT
>JAISFD010000038.1 GCA_031263815.1 Coxiellaceae bacterium
AAAACGCTACATTAACTTAACGCTCACTATAGATTTTTAGCACTCACTCCGTCCTGCTAAAAATCGTCAGCTACCGCAGACTACTCTCCTTCGCTTCGCTCTCCCTGGCTCGCAGCGTATGTAAAAACAGTATGTTATGCTAAAATATACTCTAATCACAAAACAATTAGTCTTCTTTAACTTTAAAAATCAATGTACTCATAACTGTTAATGCAGCTAATGATATAAATGCCCATACAAGATACATCGGATTTTTAAGTATCCCATAGATATAATTTACACCCAGCGGAGTAAGCGCTGCAATTGTATAAGCAACATTGTAACTAAACCCAACCCCGGTATATCTAATTACAGTTTGAAATGCTTGTGGAAGTAAAACAAAATAACTAGCTGCCATAGAGGCCGTAGTAGTTTGAGCAAACAGTAGGAAACTAAACAATGCCAAACGATTACCTGACTGTAACCATAAAAAAATTGGCAAAAAACCAATTATCACAATTATTCCTGCGACAATTATTATGACTTTTCTGCCGATTTTATCGGAAATCCAACCAAAAATCGGCTTTAAAACCGCTGACCATATATACCCTAAGGTTGTGGCCAAATAAATATCTGAAAGATCAAAATGATAAAAATCTCTTAAATAAACGGGGAAAATTAGTTTAAAAGTAACTAAACAAGCTGGAAATAGCAAAATTCCAATAACATTAAAAACTTGCCCCAAATGACTTTTAATTACTGTTGGAGTTATTACTGCTCTAGACTTTTGCAAAGCTAAAAACTTGGGCGTTTCTGGCAGACGCCGTCGAATATAAAAACCAACTATAGCTAAACTACCACCTAATAAAAAAGGTAATCTAAAACCCCAAGCCATCATTTCACTTTCGGTTAATATTTTAGTTAGTATCCAGGTAACAAAAGAACCCAATGATACTCCAATACTGACCGTAGAAATCATAAAGCCGAAATGAATACCATGTTTCTCTTTATCTATATGCTCTGAAAGTAAAGTAACAGCCCCTGGAAATTCCGCCCCAAAAACTAGACCCTGGATAAGCCGACATAAACTAAAAAGTATGGTAGCAACCAGCCCTATTTTTGCAAAGGATGGAATAATACCCATCGTAAAAGTAGCGAATGCCATCCAAAGTAGAGTATTAGTAAAAATTTTTTTGCGCCCAAAACGATCACCAAATACCCCCAAAATAACTCCACCAAGAGGACGAATAATATTGCTAAGAGCAAATACCCCAAAAGTTGCAAATAAAGATGCTACATGATTGCTACTTGGGAAAAACTGGTGACCGATAAAATTAGCTAATAAACCGTAAATAATAAGATCATAATACTCTAACCCAGCACCAATACTTGTAAGCAAAGTAATTTTTGATTGCTTCATATCCGTTTATTTCATGCTTAATAAACTCTTATTTACAACTGAGTTTTAGCTAAACAAAAAATAATATCTAACATAAACACTAGATTGATTCAATGACGATATTTTTTCAAATTTCATTTGAGTTTGTATACAAATCTTTCTACAATTTCATTTTAAATAGGGAACAATGATGGGAACACTACCAGATCCAAAATCTCACCCTGATTGGAAAATTGCCGAAGCAGCTGAATCCCAGATGAAATCGATTTATGGTCTAGCAAACGAAAGAGGTATTTTACGTGATGAACTGCTGCCTCATGGAAACTATATCGCTAAAATCGATTACCGAAAAATTCTATCAAGATTAGCCAATAAACCTGATGCTAAATATATTGATGTTACGGCTATTAATCCTACACCTCTTGGCGAAGGCAAATCTACGATAACCATTGGATTAGTTCAAGGATTAGCAAAACGCAATAAAAATCCAATCGCAACTTTGCGCCAACCATCTGGTGGACCGACTATGAATATTAAAGGATCGGCAGCAGGTGGTGGGTTAGCACAGGTTATTCCTGTCACTCCTTTTTCTCTAGGATTAACTGGAGATATTAACGCTATTATGAACGTTCACAATTTAGCAATGGTAGCTTTAACTTCACGCATGCAACATGAACGCAACTATGACGATACTGAGCTTGCTAAAAAGCAATTGCGTCGTCTAAACATAGATCCTACACAATATCCAATTACATTGGGTCATAGATTTTTGTGCTCAAGCTTTGCGCCGAATAATTATAGGGGTTGGTGGAAAAATGGACGGTTGCCTGATGGAATCAGGGTTTGACATTGCAGTTTCATCTGAGATCATGGCTATTCTTTCTCTGACAAGAGATCTGAAAGATTTTCGTCAAAGAATAGCAAGAATCGTTGTTGCATATGATAAAAAAGGCACCCCTATTACTACGGCTGATCTAGAAGTCGATGGTACTATGACCGCCTGGATGTTAGAAGCTATCAATCCTAATCTGCTGCAAACCCTTGAGAGACAACCCGTATTAGTACATGCTGGACCATTTGCTAACATTGCTATTGGCCAATCTTCAGTAATTGCAGATAAAGTCGCCGCAAAACTTGGGGATTATCTAGTTACTGAATCTGGTTTTGGAGCGGATGTCGGCTCTGAAAAATTTTGGAATTTAAAATGTCACTCTTCAGAAATGAAGCCAAATGCTGCAGTTATTGTTGTTACTATTCGTGCCCTAAAATGTCACGGTGGCGCACTGATCCCCATCCCCGGACAACCAATTCCCAAAGAATACAAAACTGAGAATATCGCTTGGGTCGAAAAAGGATGTGAAAACTTAATTCAGCATATTAATACAATAAAACAAGCGGGAATTGATCCTGTAGTTTGTCTTAATGCATTTACAACCGACACTAAAAATGAGACCGCTGCTATAAAAAAGATAGTCGAAGCAACTAAGGCTAAATTTGTTAGCTCACATCATTGGGCGCAAGGTGGCGAAGGAGCATTAGATTTAGCCGATGCAGTTATTGACGCTTGTAATAAAAAAAATAATTTCAAATTCCTTTACGAACTTGATCTGGCGATGAGTAAAAAGCTCGAACTAATCGCAAAAAATGTTTATGGAGCACAAGGCATGCACTATTCCGAAGATGCCAAAAATAAACTTAAATATATTGAACAAAACTCTGAGCTTAATAAATTAGGTACTTGCATGGTTAAAACTCATTTGAGTATTACTGATGATCCTCATAGAAAATGGGTCCCTCACGATTGGTATTTATTTATCCGAGATTTTTTGATCTATCAAGGAGCAGGCTTAGTATGCCCTGTAGCTGGTTCAATTAAATTGATGCCCGGAACATCATCTGATCCAGCATATCGTAGGATTGATGTTGATACTAATACTGGCAAAGTAACAGGTTTATTATAAAAAATATGCACGTACAAAAGACGATATTTAATAAAAAACATTACCAGCTTGGAGCGAAGATGGCTAATTTCGTAGGTTGGAAGATGCCACTATATTACGGTTCACAACTAGATGAACACAATCGAGTCAGACAAGATGTTGGAATATTTGATGTATCCCACATGAATATCGTAGATATTGTTGGGAAAAATGCTCGCAAGTTTCTACGTTATTTGTTAGCTAACGATGTTGATAAATTGAAAAACACTGGTGCTGCACTTTATAGCTGTATGCTCAATGAAGCCGGTGGAGTCGTTGATGATCTAACTTGTTACCGCATCACTGATGAAAATTATCGTGTAGTGTTAAATGCTACAACACACGATAAAGATATCACATGGTGCAAAAAACAAACGATAAAATTTGCTGTTACATTAAACGAACGTTAAGAAAATCGGCAACAATTTGACAAGCAAATAGAACGAGCCAAACTACTCATTACGCGTCAAGAAGCTGGTAAGCGAGCTAAATTTGTCAAGAAGAAATCTCCTGTAAAGAAAGTTTCTTTTATTTTTGATGAAACACTTAAAGAAAAAACTGAAAAACTGCTTGGGATCAAAGGATATTGTACAAATATCCCAGCAACCATACTCTCAGACCAGAAAGTTATTGAATATTATCATAATCTTTGGCACGTAGAAACAAACCTTCCGTATGTATAAAACAGATCTTAGAACTCGACCGCTCTTCCATTATGCTCACGATGCCATCAAAGCACATGTCATTCTTTGTTTTACAGCGCTTATGATGGGTAAATTCTTAGAAATCAAAGCAGGTCGGTTATCACTGCAGCGCATACGAGATCTTCTCTGGAACGTACACGAAGCTTATATAGAAGACTTTCTTACAGGTGAACACATTATATTACAAACAAATTTAAAGGCATATCATGCTAGTGGCCTACATGAAATTTTAAAACCGCACTAATTGGCGCATATCAGGAGTCGTTAAAATTATGGTCTACTTAGTATATAGCCCAATTCAAGATTTACTTAAATTATTGCGCTAAATTGAATATGGTCCAACTTAGCGCAATAAATTGAATATTTGTATTATCGCGCTAAGTTAGCTATGATTCATTTTAGCGCAATAAATCAAGATTTAAACAATTTGATACAATGGATAATGAGGATACTTTATGTGGCACAAAATTACTGGTAGAGAAAACGAACAACAAACGCTAGAGCGATGTTATATGTCAGATATTCCTGAATTCATCGCAATTTATGGAAGGCGTCGAGTAGGGAAGACTTTTTTAGTTAGAAGTTTATTTGACAAAAAAAAGATTCTATTTTCTTGAATATTACTGGTATGCGAAATGGTAGCTTACTAGAACAGATACAAAATTTTACTGAAGTAGTAGCTGAAACCTTTTTTCATAAAGGGGTAAAACTAGAAACAGAAGCAAATTGGCACAAAGCGTTTAAAATGCTTACAACCAACATTACTGCAATGCCAAAGAAGAAAAAAATGATCTTGTTTTTTGATGAATTTCCTTGGATGGCAACCCAAAACTCTAGATTATTACAAAATCTAGAATATTTTTGGAATCAATATTGATCGAAGGACCAAAGGATCAAACTAATTATTTGCGGTTCGACATCAGGATGGATATTAAAAAACATAGTTAACAATAAAAAAGGATTATATAATAGAGTAACAAAAAGTATACACCTTGAACCCTTTAATCTCAATGAAGCTAAAAAGTATTTAGCACATCGGGGTATTAACTTAAATAACAGACAAGTTGCAGAACTTTATATGGTTGTCGGTGGTATCCCTCACTATCTAGCCCAAATCGATAAGGGATTATCAGCGACGCAGGCGATAGAAAGATTAGCATTTTCTAAAAATAGTTTTTTATTCGAAGAATTTGATAAATTATATGCGACCTTATTTCATAACTCTGAAACTTGTATCCAAATTGTACGAATTATAACTAAACACAGATATGGTGTTGGGCAAAAAGAACTTTTTAAATATGCCCCCTATCTTTCAAGTGGTGGTACATTAATAAAACTTTTGGAAGATCTAGACAGTGCTGGCTTTATAATAAGCTTTAAACCCAGCTGGTATAAGAAGAAAGGAATATATTATAAGGTAATTGATGAATATACTTTGTTTCATTTTTATTGGATTGAGCCAATCAAAAAAAACTTATTAATTAGAGGATTAAGATCAGGATATTGGGAAAAAACTCAAAATGGTTTATTGTAGCAAAGTTGGAAGGGTTATGCTTTCGAAGCCATTTGTTATAAACACCTTGCATAAATCAGTGTTGCATTAAATTTAAGTCCCGCTGCTGTACCAAGTACCTGGAGATATATACCAAAAGCTGGTTCAAAAGAACAAGGAGCACAGATTGATTTGTTATTTGATCGGCAATGATGATTCAATAACTATATGTGAAATCAAATATACATTACAACCTTTTGCGATTGATAAACAGTATGCTAAGGAACTTATGAACAAGGTCGAGGTTTTTAAAAAGAAAACAGGAACAAATAAGCAAATATTTATAGCTATGATCTCAGCCAATGGCCTTAGACCAACAATGTATTCGGAGAAATTGATTTCAGGATGTGTAACGCTAAATGATATTTTTAAAAATTAACTACGCTAATCACAACTATGATAACTAAGTTTTATATACTCCAAAACAAGCGTGTCGCTATGCTCACTATAGATTTTAGACCATCGTGACCCCTAAAATCAGTTCGCATGGCCGCGACACATCGTTGTGCTTCGCACACCGCAGCCGTCCTGCGGCTGAAAAA
>JAISFD010000029.1 GCA_031263815.1 Coxiellaceae bacterium
CCCACTTGGTGACGTCCGCACAAAGGTAGTAATCGCCGAATGTCTGCCGGGCCTGGGCAACGCCGCTTTCCGAAATATCTATCCCCGTTGCATGGTAGCCCGCATGGTTGAGGGCGTACGTAAAATAGCCAAGTCCCGATCCGATTTCAAGAATCTTTACGTCTTTTCTATTAGCGGCCGCTACCCGGATGATGTTCATAACCGCACAATAGGCAGGTTCTGCATCGGCCAGGTATTGCAGGGGTTCTATTGCTTTTTTGATTTCTTTCGGATAACGGCAATAATGGCTGTAAGCCCTTCCATACATATATTCGTATATCTTATAATTTTCGATGCGCGGCATTGAAAACTGCGTATCGCATGCAGGGCAATGGTATATACTGAATATATCGGGCTTTATGAAACCCGGACAATGTTTCTCTACCAGTCGGGCATCTGCGCCACAGAGCGGACATTTAACAGATTCGAGGAAGATTTCTTCGGTTTGCGTACTTTTAATTTTCTGCATAGATTTCTATCAATAGATTTGTAAATAGTTTAACACCTTACAAAATTACACAAAAAGAACAGAACTACACAGTCTGGCGACTAATTCTTTTTTTGAAACGCTATGAAAGATAGTGGGTATACGAGAGAATTCCTGATCAGCCTTCTTTCGTCGTTCTACAGGAGGAAACAGACTATAAACAGACAGGTGGCATATTATATATTATTAATCAGATACTTCTATACGATCAACATGGTTTGAAAGTTGAAATTTATTTATCTTGGAAAACTGCTTGAATTTGCAAAAATATTTTGTACATTTATCCTCTCCTATAAAACATTTTGTTTTTTATAAATCAATAGGAGGTATTTGATAATATTAAATAAATATATCATTTAATTTCTATTTATAATCTTTTAAAAAGTTCAATTATGAAAACATTCCATTTATTATTTTTATTGTCAACTATTTTTGTTATCAGTTGTCAAGATAAGTTCGAATTAGAACAAGTACAATCCACTCCCAAAGATGCAGCAGAACTTCGAGCTGTAGTTTCAGGAATTGATTATTATAATTATCCTGGAAATGCGCCTACAGGTAGATATTATTCAGCCAAAATTAATGGTAATAATTACTTTGTCTATCAGATGCCTAATGCAAAAAATTATAAAACGGATGATCCTTGTTCAAGTACAAAATATGAGCCTGATATTATAAGTTTTGGGATAGCCAATTCAAGTGGAGCAAATATTGAAATCAAAACGAAAGTGGATATTAGTAGTTTTAAGGTTCGGCCTGATAGAATAACTAACACTGCCACGTCATCAACAAGACTTAGTAATTTCACAGTAAAAAAAACAGATAGCCGTACCTTACTCTTAACTATTACTGGTCCTCAATATCTAAGTGTTGAGATTAATAATGATCTTACAAAGCCATTGTTGGTTTTTGCTAACACACTTGAAACTAACGTACCTAATAGACAAGCATGTAAACACTATTTTGATGCAGGTACAATCTATGATGTAGGTGTTGATAATGTGTTGTCTTCGGGTGATATCGTTTATATCGCCCCCGGAGCGATTGTAAAAGGGACATTTAAAACAGCTAAAGGAGCATCCAACGTGAAAATCATGGGAAGAGGAATTCTGTCAGGAGAAAATGTTATGCGTACTTCTACTAATTCAGCACCTTATATGATTGCACTTAGAAATGCAACAGACTGTGCTGTTGAAGGTATCACAATTGTTAGTAGTCAAAATTGGGTTATGCCGCTTTTTAATTGTGATAGAATAAGGATTGAGCATGTAAAAATAGCATCTATTACAGGATATGAAGATGGAATTGATATTGTAGGTGGTTATTATATTAATGTGAAAAATTGTTTTATTTGGACAAAGGATGATTGTGTTGCCGTCAAAGCGGGTGTTAATTATCTTTGGGAAGATTTTAATAATGGAATAGATGGCAAGAGTTATACGCATACTATAACTGTTCAAAACTGTGTGCTTTGGAGTGGAGAACGAGGTAATGCTTTACAAATAGGCTGTGAATTAAATACAGATATCCTTGAAAATATGTATTTTGAAAATATTGATATAATTCATGCTCAAAATACTTGTGGAACGGATATAGGGGCGTTAAGTATTGACAATAATGGTAATGCTACAGTGAAGTGGATAACTTATCATAATATTTATATGGAAGATGTTCAAAGATACTTTATAAATATCAAAACAGAACAAACACGTTACTCTCCGAAAGGAACAGAATATCAATATAATGTTAATGATCCTTATAAAGGAGGAACTGTGCATGATATCATATATAAAAACATATATTTGAATAAAAAAACAGGTACTGCTAACAATAATCCTATACATTCCGGAATCTCTAATTATAGTATAGTAAATGGAAATTTAATTAATGGAAGTATACGTGGTGTTACGTTTGAAAATCTTTATATCAATAAAAGCAAGATCCTTTCATTTGATCCTGTTTATGCTAATAGATATGGAGGAACATTCGTTCTGATGTTGAACAATGTTAATGCAAGTACACATCTTATACGTTTTAAATAATAAGGAATGGCGGGAAATAGAGGTTTCTGTTATCCCGCTATTTTTTATGTGAGCGTAGTCCGGCTTTTACTCCTTTATACTACAAAGAAAACAAAAATATGAACAGGGACAGCCTATATCGGAACTACTGCCGGTGAAACGACCACGTTCCACCCTCCATCCCGCTCCGGAAGAGGCTTTTCGGCAGACGGTGGAACATGGAACGTGGGTGTGAAAAGTCGCTGTAGCATGCCCTTTTTCCTCAAAAAAAGATACTAACTTGCGAAGGTTTTATAATAACCTTTATACCATATTCTCAAAAATATACGGCTAATCCAAATAAAAGCAGTATTTTTGTCAATATGAACCATAAACTTCAAATGCTATTCAGCAAGCATAAGGGCTATCTGGCAAAGAAGGATTTGCCTGATGCTTACACCTACTATCAACTATTGAA
>JAISFD010000052.1 GCA_031263815.1 Coxiellaceae bacterium
TATTAGTAATTTATTATCGGCCTTGGCGGCTTATATTTTACGACCAAGAAAACCATCGCTGAAATTTAATTTGTTAACACCAAAAATGGTCGCTCTTATGTCGAACTGAGGTTATTATAGGGAGTTATCTCTTGAGAGAGCTTTCAATATCATTTCGGGCTTTAATTCATGCATACATCTATTATATTTTAAAGGGCACCACCGTTTCTCACATGGGCTACAAGACAAATTTAAACAAAGTATTTTAAATTTATTATCGGAAAGTGGCGGAGCAATATTCGGTGAAGTGGGTCCATAGACCGCTACTAAAGGCTTACTTAGAGCGGCTGCAATATGCATTAAGCCAGAATCATTAGCAAGTACTGCTGTCGCTAAAGATAAGAGATCAGCTGTTTCTCCTAAATCGGTCTTGCCAGTCAAATCTAAACAAACATTATGACATTTCTCTTGTATTTCTTGAGCAATTATCCGCTCTGTATCACTACCAAAAATCCATACTTCCCACCCTTCATTTTTCTTGACCCGAGCAACCTCGGCAAAATGACCAACTGGCCACCTCTTAGCATCACCAAATGAAACACCGGGACACATTGCAAGGATCGGCTTACCAGATAACGTATTCCTTTGAGGAGGCCGTACTTGTAATTTGGGTAACAAAAAATTGCCAGTAAATTCCTCATTTCCGTCGTATCCTAAAGTAACATAATGCTCTACCATTAATGGTGTTTTTTTAGGAGAACGTTTCATACAATTCACAATAAAATACCTCATCTCCCCACGCCATCCAATTCTGTAAGGGATCTTTGCAAAAAACGGTATTAATGCTGACTTAAAAGAATTGGGTAATATATAGCTATGGGTATAGAAGTTTTTACGTAAACTTTTAGCAAGTTTAAATCTTTCAATTAATTTTAATTCCCCATGTTTAAACGGTGCGACTAAACAATTATCAACCTCTGGCATCCTTTGCAACAGAGGATGTAAAAAAAGAGGGGCAAAAACATCGATAGAACACTCAGGATTTTTATCTTTAATTAATCGCAACAACGCTTGGGACATTACTAAATCACCTACCCAAGACGGTGCGATTATTAGGATCTTTTTATGATGACTCATGAGAAAAACTGACAGAAAGGCAAATTTTTACCTTTCTGTCTAAAACAATACCTTTTAAATATTAATCTTATAAGTAATACCAAGAGCAAAAAAATCAGTTGTTGGTAGATCGCTGATAGTCATGGTCTTAGTAAAGCAAAGATCAAGAGCAATATTGGGGGCAAACCAATAATTAACTCCTAAAGCTCCGATAGGAGCAATTTTGCTATTAGAACTTTTATCAGCAAAATGATTATTATTTGGATGTAAAGCGCTGCGATACACCCATGCTAAGCCACCCTTGACATATAAACCAAAACCATAATCAAGAGGTAGAGTTGCTTTAGCCACTAAATCCATACCATGCTGCAGGATATTTTGGGTATTACCATCATTGTGCTTAAACTTTGGACGACCATAATAATCGTAACCTAATTCAGCCGATATATATGGGTTAAAAGCCCAACCAAGATGACAACGAGCAGCAAAATTAAAACCAGAGTCATAGCTACTACTTGGGGTAGTATATGAGCCACTATAATGAAAGTTAGCCATACCAACTAGGGCACCAAAATAGATTCCTGGATTAAACCCGGTGTTAGTGTTAGTACCATCAAAATCATCTGCTAAGATTACGCTATTCAAACTCAAAACAAGTGCACTTACACATAATACTCTTTTATACATAACTCCCCTTTTTAATATTTTTACATCACATAACAATTTAAGGCTAAGCAGCAAAGAAATCAAGAAAAATCATAAAAAAAGAAAAGAGCGGATATAAAACCCGCCCTTTTTTAAACCTAAACTACTTTACTGACTATTGATTAAAGATCAAATTTATATCTTAAACCAATTAGGAAAGCATCAGTAGCTGGCTGATATTTACTATCTGATGTTTTAGCTTTGCCATTGAAACGGAGCCATTCAGCATTAGCAATGATGTTTGGAGTAATATAGTAATCTGCACCAGCACCATAAGCTACATTGAAATTATTACGGCTATCTGGCTTCGGATAACCTGTCACTTCATCAAAACCAGCCATCAAATAATTAACGCCAAGCTTAGCATAAAGATCAAAATTATCGACAACAGGAGCCTTAATTTTACCCATAACATCTACATTATGTGTTCTTTTAACTTTACCCGTCTCTACGCCAGCAGCAGTCTTAAACTTTGGTTTGTTAAAGAAATATGTATAACCACCTTCTAAAGCAAAATATCTATTGATATCGAACCCCAAAAAGGCACGTCCTACAAAACCATTGTCATTAGACACTGTATTAACCTCAACCCTACTCAACTCTGTATCTTTCCAATGAGTCAGTCCCCAACCACCTTGGATACCAAAATAGACTCCAATCTCAGAAGTTGAAACAGCAGATGGAGCCATTGGCATCTCTTCTGGAAGACCACCGGCCAAAACTACTGAGTTCAAACCAAGTACAGCAATCGCACTAACAGCTAAAAGTTTCTTCATAATTATTTTCCTCTATTTTTTTCGAAAAAAACTATTAATAACAAAAGTAACAACTTTTATAGTTTACCTATTTTCAAGTAAATAAGCAACTATTCGCTTTTACTTAAATCAAGGAAGTGCTATAAAATCATATCAATTAACAAAAGTCAACTATAAAAAAACTAACTAAATCACATGTCCATATTTTTCTTTACTACCAATCCATCTTTCAATTACAGTTTCTGCAATACTTGAATATTGTTGCAATAACGATAATGCTACTTTCTGGATTTCTGGAATTAAATATTGATCAGCAAGTAAGTTTGCAATTTTTAGTTCTAAAACTCCTGTCTGCTTAGTACCAAGTACTTCACCTGCTCCTCGTATTTTAAGATCTTCTCGCGCAATAAGAAATCCATCCTGAGTATTTCGGAGTAAAGATAATCTCTGCTTTGCTTGCTGTGATAAAGGTACCTGATACATAAGTACACAAAAGCTAGCAGCATTTCCTCTACCGACTCTCCCTCTTAACTGATGTAATTGTACTAAACCTAAACGCTCCGCATTTTCAACAATCATAAGACTTGCATTAGCCACATCAACTCCTACTTCTATTACCGTAGTTGCTACTAAGAGATCGATTTTATGCGCTAAAAAATCTGCCATAACTTTTTCTTTGTCGAGACTTAGTTTGCGACCATGTACTAAACCAACACGCAGTTCAGGTAAACTCTTCACTAATTCCTCAGCTAAAGTTTCCGCTGCTTGACACTGTAACGACTCTGATTCTTCAATTAAAGGACAGACCCAATAAGCTTGTTTACCCTCTCGACAATTACTCCGAACACGTTCTAATACCTCATACCGCCGTTTATTAGATATAAGTACTGTAGTAATATGCTGTCTCTCTTTTGGCAACTCATCAATAGTAGAACAATCTAGATCAGCATAAATAGTAAGCGCAAGAGTACGGGGGATTGGAGTTGCAGTCATAATTAATTGGTGAGGGTAGGTGTAGGTATTATTTTGCAACCCTTTCTCTTGTAATCGTAATCTTTGATGAACTCCAAAACGGTGTTGTTCATCAATAATTATTAGGGCCAAATGTTTGAATTTAACTTTTTCTTGAAAAAGCACATGAGTACCAATTATTACTTGAGCAAAACCTGTTGCTATATTTTCCTCTGTGACTAAGCGTTTTTTACCTTTAATTTTACCACTTAACAAAACAGTTCTAATCTTAAATGGAGTTAGCCAATGAGTAATATTTTTAAAATGTTGAGTGGCTAAAAGTTCAGTTGGCGCCATAACTACAGCTTGATAGCCATGGTTAACTACTTCAGCAATAACTAAAGTCGCAACAATAGTTTTGCCACAACCAACATCACCCTGGAGTAAACGTAACATTGGTTTTGATGCTTTAAGATCTTCTGCAATCTCGTGGATAACTTTTACTTGGGCATTAGTAAGCGTAAAAGGTAAACTGGCTAAAAACCTAGTAGCAAATTCACTGTCCCATGTTAGTGGAACTCCTACATGAGTTTTAGCTTCACGTCTAAGTCTTAATAAACTTAATTGTATTGCTAATAATTCCTCGAAGATTAATCTCTTCCGCATGGGATGATTGCGACTTAAAATAGATTTTGGATCTAAGTTTGATGGTGGTTCATGGATAAAATTAAGGGCATCAACTAAATCTGGAAATTTTAATTTCTCCAAAAGAGGGGCAGGAAAACACTCAAATTGTGCTCTATTCTTTCTTACAATATTGAGTGCTTGCGATATTAACTTGCGCAAAATTGTCTGTGACAGACCGTCGGTAGTTGGATATACTGAAGTCAGAGATTTAGCAATTGGAGGATTTTCATCGGGTAATAAAACTCTATACTCAGGATGTACCATACCAACGGTATGTCCTAGCCAGCGTAATTCACCATAACAATATAATCTAACTCCGGGCTTTAATCTAAATTGCAATTTTTGTTTCGTAAAATTAAAAAAACCCAACTGTAAACTACCGCTAACATCACTCAAGGTACAATACAATACTAAACGACCACGACATACAATTTCAGTATTTATAATGGTACCAACAACTACCGCATATTCACCAATCTTAAGTTCTCGGATTAACGATATTTTGGTACGATCCTCATAACGAAGAGGTAAGTGAAACAATAAATCCTGAATACAATGTAAATTAAGACGCTTTAAACGCTCTAAAGTTTTAGGACCAACACCACATAATTCATTACAAACGATCATTTGCTTTTGCTTTTTTTCCTCATTACTCCCACAACCATTGCTACATTACTAATGTAACGTTTTACTCGTTCAAAATGAGTTAAATTCTTAACTAAAATATGCATAGATACCAAAACATGATCTCCATTATTTTCATCACTACTAATATCATTAATATTAGCATTAGCTTTTGTAATTGCTTGGGCTAACTCTGCTAAAGCACCAAGTTGGTTTATTATTTCCACATCTACTGCTACACGAAAACTACCACTAACATCTTTAGCCCAACTTACTAGTAAACATTTCTCTGGATATTTATGTAACTTAACTAAATTACTACAATCTTCTGTATGTATCTCTAAACCACAACCAACATTAAGATAACCCACAATAGGATCACCAGGAATGGGACAACAACAATCAGCAAAAATAATGGCAATTCCCTCATCTCCATGGATCAGGAAAGGTTTAACTTTAGTACTTGAGATAACATTATTCTGTCCTTCATTACTATTAATTAATTGGTATGCCACTAAAATAGCCGAATGATTGCCGAGACCAATATATTTATACAAATCATTACGACTCGCAAAATCAGATTTTTTAAGGTAAGTATCGATAACTTCAGGATGAATTTTGTGGAAATCAAAAGGGATATCAATAAAAGCTTTATCTAGAAGCTGTTTACCTAGAGTAATCAATTCTTCCTTTTTTTTGCTTTTCAAAAACCGGCGTATTCTACTTCGTGCCTTACTAGTAACTACAAAACTTAACCATGCAGGATTAGGTTCTGCTTTCGGAGAAGTGATAATAGCAATGGTTTGACCATTTAACAAGACTGTAGATAAAGGTAAAAATCTCCTATTGACTCTAACTGCAACACAAGTATTACCAATCTTAGTATGCACAGCATAAGCAAAATCAACTGCAGTGGAACCTCGTATTATTTCCATGATCTTCCCTTTAGGGGTAAATACATAAACTTTATCTGGAAATAAATCTACTTTCACATTCTCAAAAAACTCTGAAGAGGTACTAGCATATTGTTGCATCTCAATAAGTTTATTAACCCACTGTTGAGCTCGCATATGGATAGCAGTAAGAGTTTCATTGCCAGTTTTATATAACCAATGAGCTGCAATACCACTATTAACTATTTGATCCATTAATTGAGTACGAATTTGAATCTCAATTGGAGAACCATAATGACCAAATAAAACAGTATGTAAAGATTGATAACCATTATATTTGGGGATAGCAATATAATCTTTAAATTTTCCAGGTATGGGTTTATATAAACTATGCAATACTCCTAAAGCACCGTAACAGTCATCAACACTCTCGACAATAATACGAAAAGCATATACATCCATGATACTAGCAAAGGAAGTACGATGATTTAACATTTTTTTATAGACGCCATACAAATGTTTAGTACGACCTAAAATTTTAACATCCTTAAGATGGCTATGCTCAAAAGTTTGGCTTATTTCCTGATGTAGTAAGGTAACAGTTTCATTATGTGTACCATAAATTTGCTCTAATGACCTTTCTAAAATTCTGTAACGACGGGGATATAAGGTAGCGAAAGCTAAATCTTCAAGCTCGACATACATTTTGTACATACCTAAGCGATTAGCAATAGGGGCATAAATATTCAAAGTTTCTTTAGCTACACGGCACCGCTTTAATGGCGCTACTCCAAATAAAGTCCGCATATTATGTAATCTATCCGCAAGTTTAATCAAAATTACACGGATATCATGTGACATCGCAAGTACCATTTTGCGGAAATTTTGCGATTGAGTTTCGTCTTCGCTCGTAACTTCAATTTGAGATAGTTTAGTTACACCATCCACTAAATCGGCAATTGTTTTACCAAACTTGGTAACAATTTCATCTTTAGTCGCTGGAGTATCTTCAATAACATCATGGAGCAAGGCAGCAACAATACTTTGACAGTCAATATGCATATCGGCAAGGATGCCCGCGACTGCAAGGGGATGCACAATGTATTTTTCCCCACTATCTCGTTTTTGATTAAAGTGATGTTTGAATGCAACAAGATATGCCTGATAAATTTGTTCTACTTTATCAGCCTCGAGATAATCTAACTTTTCCCGTAGTTGTTTATAAAGTAACACATTTAACCATCTTTAATTAAATTACTTGTTAGGACTAATCAGGAGACTCAGCTTTATCTACCTCTGTTTCTGAACCAACTACAGTTTCAACTTCAGTCTTCTGAGTTTCGGCAATAATCTCTTGAGAAATCTCTCCGAGATCATCACTTACTACATTAGGCAATGTTTGATGTTCCTCAAAAATACTTTTATTGATAAGTCCGTTAGCTATTTCTCGTAAAGCAATGACCGTTATTTTATCCCCTTCAGGTGGTACTAATGGCTCTTTGCCCTCTTTGGCCAACTGTCGTGCCCGTTTGCTTGCAATTAACACCAATTCAAATCGATTACTAACATTTTTTAAACAATCTTCTACTGTCACTCGCGCCATAATAAAACCTCTTGATTTTAAATGTAAATTTACAAAATTTACCTTAATAGCTCTTTTAACAACCTATTATGCTTTATTATCTGATGGTATAGTAATAACTTCTTGCTATGGACAATGGCCCGCAAATCAGCTAATGCATTTTCAAACTTATCATTTATTATAACATAGTCAAATTCTTTATAGTGGGAAATTTCAAAGCGAGCCGAAGCTAAACGCTGCTTTATAATATCTGCTCCTTCTCTATTCCTCTTTTCAAGACGGATTCTAAGCTCAGCAACAGATGGGGGCAATAGAAAGATACTAGTGCACTTAATCTTGGACTTGACCTGTCGCGCTCCCTGCCAATCTATATTTAAAATAATATCAAATCCAGCATTTAATTGTTCTTCAACAAACTGGATAGAAGTACCATAGTAATAATTAAAAAGTTGAGCATATTCTAAAAATGCTTCTTGGTGTATTAACAATTTAAATTTTTCTGGAGTAGTAAAAAAATAATGTTTTCCATCTTGTTCATTGCTTCTAATTGGACGCGTAGTATGAGAAACAGAAATCTTAATACTTTCTACAGACTGAGATAGCGCTTGAGATAAACTAGTCTTCCCAGTACCAGAAGCCGCCGCAATAATATAAAGAGTACCTTTGGATTTCACCACTTAATATAATCCTGCCCTGATAAAAAGATTTATGCTACCATTTTTTTGTGACTGCTAAAACAAAACTTATATATATTTGCCAAAAATGTGGCGCTGAATACCCAAAATGGGCCGGTCAATGTACCGATTGTGGAACTTGGAATAGCCTGATTGAAGATGTTATCGTAAAAAGTAACTCCCGTTTTTCTGGATATTTAGCTAATTCTAACGAAAATGTATCTTTACTTGCTGAGGTTAGCTCGGATACTAAATCTCGTCTACCAACTACTATCGAAGAGTTAGATCGGGTATTAGGAGGAGGATTAGTTGTCGGTTCAAGTATACTAATTGGCGGAGATCCCGGTATTGGAAAATCAACACTTCTAATCCAAGCATTATGTAATTTAAGTAAAAATCACAAAGTACTATATATCACAGGTGAAGAATCAATGCAGCAAATCGCGATGCGCGCACGTCGTTTAGAGCTACCAGAAGACAAATTGCTTCTACTTGCTGAAACCCAAGTTGAAAAAATTATCAATACTGTCTTACAAGAAAATCCAAATATTATAGCAATCGATTCGATTCAAACTATGTATACCGAAGTAATCCCATCAGCTCCTGGTAGTGTTGGACAAATTAGAGAATGTACCTCCCAACTAGTTCGCTACGCCAAACAATCCAAAGCAGCATTATTTATTGTTGGGCATGTCACCAAAGAGGGAACTCTAGCTGGCCCTAAGGTACTAGAACATATGGTTGATTGTGTATTATATTTTGAAGGGGATCGTGATAGTCGTTTCCGGATAATTCGAGCTACAAAAAACCGTTTTGGAGCTGTTAATGAGCTTGGCATATTTGCTATGACTGACAAAGGGCTCAAGGAAGTATCTAATCCTTCGGCAATTTTTCTTGCCAATCATGATACTGAAATCGCTGGTAGTTCCATTATGGTAACTTGGGAGGGTAGCCGTCCACTCTTAATCGAAGTACAAGCTTTAGTAGATGAAAGTCACTTATCAGCCCCCCGACGAGTAACTGTTGGATTTGATCCTAACCGGTTAGCGATCCTACTTGCGGTTCTACACCGACATGGTGGGGTACCAACTTATAGCCAAGATGTCTTTGTTAATATTGTTGGTGGAGTAAGAATTACTGAAACTGCTATAGATTTGGCCTTACTATTAGCAGTATTCTCTAGCATCCGTAATCGTCCTCTAGAAAAAGATTTGGTAATATTTGGTGAAGTTGGTTTAGCTGGTGAGATCAGACCAGTACAATGTGGACAAGAGAGAATAAAAGCCGCCATAAAACATGGCTTCAAAAAAGCTATTATCCCTAAAGCTAATGCTCCCAAAAAAGCCTTCCCAGAAATAGAGATCATAGCCGCCAAAAATTTAACTGAAGCACTACAAACAGTTATACACTCATAAGTTGTTGCACATTTTAATAACCAAATAGTACAATGCACGTACTAGCTATTTTGTGGAGAATACTAATGTTCAAAAATATTTCCACCCTTTCCGACTTTGATCACGAGATATGGGATGCAATACAAAAAGAATTGCAACGCCAAGAAGATCACATAGAACTAATCGCTTCTGAAAATTATGCAAGTCCAAGAGTACTTTTAACCCAAGGTTCAATGTTAAACAACAAATATGCCGAAGGTTATCCTGCTAAACGCTATTATGGCGGTTGCGAACATGTAGACATCATTGAAAACCTGGCCATCGAACGTGCTAAAAAATTATTTGATGTTGATTTTGCAAACGTCCAACCTCATTCAGGTTCCCAAGCTAATGCTGCAGCGTATTTTGCTTGTATAGCACCAGGAGATACGATCATGGGAATGGATTTAGCGTCTGGTGGTCACTTGACTCATGGTGCCAAAGTAAACTTTTCTGGAAAAATCTACAATGCTATACCTTATGGTTTAGATGATAAAACCGGGGAAATTGACTACGTTCAAGTAGAAAAATTAGCACGAATCCACAGACCCAAAGCTATTATGACTGGCTTTTCTGCTTATTCGAGGATTGTAGATTGGGAGAGATTCAGAAGAATAGCAGATGAGGTCGGTGCATTTTTAATTTCCGACATTGCTCATGTCGCTGGATTAATTGCAACGGGGGAATATCCTTCCCCAATAAAAATTGCAGATGTTACTACATCTACCACTCATAAAACCTTACGTGGCCCTAGGTCTGGTTTGATTTTAGCAAGATCTAATCCGGCAATAGAAAAAAAATTAAACGCCTCAGTATTCCCCGGATTACAAGGGGGACCACTTTGTCATGTGATAGCCGCCAAAGCTGTAGCTTTTAAAGAAGCTATGACTCCTGAATTTAAAATTTATCAACAACAAACCGTGAAAAACGCAAAAGCAATGGTAAAGATTGTTATGCAGCGTGGCTATGAGGTAGTATCCGGCGGTACTGATAATCATCTATTTTTGTTAAGCTTAATTAAGAAAAATATTACGGGGAAAGACGCTTTAGAAGCTCTGGCTAAAGCTAATATTACTGCTAATAAAAATTCGGTACCTAACGATCCACGTCCTCCTATGACTACTAGTGGGTTACGTTTAGGTACACCGGCAGTTACCACTCGAGGATTCAAAGAAAATGAAATTGAGATAGTGGCAAACTGGATTTGCGATATTTTAGATGACAGTAATAATCAAAAAACTATTGACCGGATTAAAAAAGAAGTCTTAGATTTATGTGCTAAATTTCCAGTATATAAAAAGGAATCTGTTAAACTCTGAAGCGCATTAAAGTTCTAACCACTTTTTCTTGCCTCAGCAAAATTCATGTCACTGCTCGTATGTTAGTAATAGCTCTAATTTTAATGTTGTTTTAAGGTTCAATAAGGGATATCATATAATTAAGTTTAACATTTCTCTGCTAAAAAGAGAGTAAAAAATCAAGTGGAAAAAAAGCAAATACTTATAAAATGGAAAATTTTATACCGTCAGTTTATATGAAATATTTTGTGGAGCTCATCTTTTGTTGCGGGTTAGTTCTCAAGGCAATTTTATTTCTACCACAAGCTATAAAACTATACAAAGCAAAAAAATCTGAAGAATTATCTCTACTAACTTTCATGGGTCTTAATATTATGCAGATACTTACAGTTCTGCATGCCTATTTTCATCAAGATTATATACTAATGTTTGGAGTATTACTCAGCTTGCTATTTTGTGGCACGGTAACTTGTATGATAATTATCTACCGTAAGTAGGTAATAGGCAGTTATTATGGGAAAAATCCAGGATCGACATCAGGAATTACAAAAAAAGGCGCAGCGATTTATCACCCCACCTGATGTTATTCAAATTAGGGTTGGTTCAGCTACCTGCGAAAATGCCTCAGGAGCTAGTAAAGTAGCTGAGGAATTTAGAAAAAATATTGCACTTTACGGTGAGAATAACATTAAATTAATTACGGTAGGATGTACAGGCAGATGTAGTTGTGAGCCTATTGTTTCTGTGTCTAAACCAGGAGAAAAAACAGTCGTATATCAAAAAGTCAACAGAGAAATAGCTTATAGAATTTTTACATCTCATATTAAAAAGAATCAATTTGTAGAGGAAGCTTTACTTGGAGATATTAAGCTTTATGTTAATAATAAGACGCCCATTACCTATTCCCAGAAACAAGAAACACTTGCAAAGTTCCCTATAACCGAAAAATTCTTCAACTTATTTGGTGGCATTCCATTCTATAGCCAACAAACGAGGATCGCTTTACGTAACGCTGGTCTAATTAATCCCGAGAATTTTTACGACTATGTTAGTCGACAAGGATTTTTTGGGTTGAGCATAGTCTTAGATAAAACTGATCCTGATTGGGTGATTGACCAAATCATGATTGCAAAATTGCGTGGTCGTGGCGGCGGGGGATTTACAACTGCTAAAAAATGGCAGTTGGCAAAGACACATGAAGAAAAAATCCGTTATCTGATTTGCAATGCAGATGAAGGTGATCCTGGTGCGTTTATGGATCGCAGCCTTTTAGAATCAGATCCATTTGGTGTTATCGAAGGGATGATTATTGGTGGTTATGCTATTGGCGCCCAGAAAGGTTTTTTCTACATCCGCGCAGAATATCCACTAGCTGTAGAAAGAATACAAACAGCTATAGATATTTGTCGACAACAAGGATTGTTAGGAAAAGATATCTGGGGTTCAAGTTTCAATTTTGATTTAGAAATTCGTCTTGGTGCCGGTGCTTTTGTTTGTGGCGAGGAAACAGCATTAATTCATTCTATCGAAGGGGAAAAAGGACAACCCCGCACGCGCCCACCATACCCAACCGAAAAAGGGTTATGGAATAAACCTACAGTTATTAATAATGTTGAGACGTTAGCCAACATTCCTGCCATTATTGTAATGGGAGCGGACAATTTTGCTGGGATTGGTACCAAGAATAGTGGTGGTACTAAAGTTTTTGCATTGGCAGGTAAAGTGACCCATACAGGTCTAGTTGAAGTACCAATTGGAATAACTTTACGTGAAATTGTATCGGATATAGGTGGAGGTGTTTCCAATGGTAAGAAAGTTAAAGCGATTCAAACTGGAGGACCAGCAGGTGGTTTAATTCCAGAATCTATGTTAGATATCACAATTGACTATGACACGTTGGTTGCAGCCGGTTCTATCATGGGCAGCGGTGGTATGATTGTTTTAGATGAGGACGACTGTGCAATAGATGTAGCAAAATTCTTCATCACTTTTACACAGAATGAATCTTGCGGTAAGTGTTCACCTTGTCGCGAAGGCACACTAAGAATGTTAGAAATTCTAGAGCGTATTACTGGTGGTAATGGCACCATAGAAGATGTCGATCGTCTTGAAAGATTGGCCAACCTAGTCGGAAAAGCTTCATTGTGCAGCTTAGGAAAAGCTGCTCCTAATCCTATTCTTAGTACTTTAAAACATTTTCGTCACGAATATCTAGCACATGTAGTTGATAAAAAGTGTCCGGCAAAAAAATGTACCGCTTTGATTAGCTATGAAATAGACCAACAAAAGTGTGTCGGCTGTACTGCTTGTGCACGAGTTTGTCCAGTCGAGTGTATTACTGGTGAACAAAAACAAGCTCATTCAATCGACAAAAAACGCTGCATCAAATGCGGTTCCTGCTTTAAAGTGTGTCACTTCAATGCAGTAGTGAGAGGATAAGGAGCTAGGCATGTCAACAGATAATATAAATTTAACCATCGACGGTCACGAGATTGTTGCAATGAATGGAACAACAATCATGCAGGCTGCAGAAAAGATTGGGGTTCGTATTCCTCGGCTTTGTTACCACCCTAAATTAAGTATGGAAGGATCGTGCCGAGTTTGTATTGTAAAAGTAAAGGGCATCGACTACTTTGTTACTTCTTGTGGAACGGTAGCACAAGAGGGGATGGAAATCCAAACTAATTCTCCAGAGATACGTCAAGCTCGTCGCGATATAGTAGAATTGTTAATTGATAATCATCCACGAGAATGTCAAATCTGTGAGCGAGATGCAAATTGTGAACTCCAAAACCTAGCTTATAGTGTTGGAGTACGTGAACGATTATTTACCGGAAAGCGTAAGCGGTACCAGTTGGAGAATTCTAGTGTATCTGTGGTACGTGATTCTGAAAAATGCATTCTGTGTGGTAGATGTCTTAGAGTTTGCCACGAAATACAAGGTGTATCCAATTTGAGCCAACAAAATAGGGGGTTTTCTTGTGTAGTTACTCCCGCATATGGAGCAAATATGGATGATTCAGTCTGTGTCCAGTGTGGACAATGCATCAATGTTTGTCCAACTGCAGCTTTCCAAGAAAAACGACATACCGATAAAGTATGGGAAGCTATCAATGACCCTAAAAAATTTGTAGTAGTTCAGACTGCACCAGCTATTCGTGCAGCCATTGGTGAAGGTTTTGATCTAGAACCCGGAACTCCTTGCACTGGAAAAATGATAACAGCACTACGTCGCCTTGGTTTTGATGTGGTTTTTGACACCGATTTTGCTGCTGATTTGACTATTATGGAAGAGGCTCACGAACTAATTGGACGCATGAAAAATAACGGGCCTTTACCACATATAACTTCGTGTTCACCTGGGTGGATTAATTTTGTCGAAGGTTTTTATCCAGAGCTTTTACCACATGTATCGACATGTCGTTCGCCCATGACTGCCATGTCCGCCATGATTAAAACTTATTATGCCAACAAGATTAAACGTGATCCTAAAGATATTTTCGTCGTAGCAGTTATGCCGTGCGTAGCGAAGAAATTTGAAATGGAACGGCAGGAATTTACTATCGACAACATAAAATTAACCGATGCTGTTATGACTACACGCGAATTAAATTGGATGATTAAGTCTTTCGGTATTGATTTTGCCAAACTTCCTAGCGGTGAGTTTGACTCTCCTTTAGGAGAGTCAAGTGGAGCCGGAGTAATCTTTGGGGCAACTGGAGGCGTATTAGAAGCTGTTTTACGTACTGCTGCTGAATCTATTTTAGGCAAGCCTTTTGAAAAAGTCGATTTCGAGTCAGTACGTGTTCCCACTGCTGCTGGGTTGCACGAAGAAATTATAAAAATAGGAGATCATACTTTAAATCTAGCGGTCGCCAATGGTTTAGTCAATGCTAAAAAAGTTTTAGATGCCATAAAATTAGGTACAAAAAATTATCATGTTATCGAAATAATGGCATGTCTCGGTGGATGCATTGGTGGTGGGGGACAGCCATATCCACCACATGGATACAGTATTCTTGATTCTGCTTTGATAGCTAAAAGAGCAGGAGCACTATACTCTATAGATGCGAGCAAGAAAATTCGGCGCTCATATGAAAATCGAGCGATACAACAGCTCTACCAAGAATTTTTGGGCAAACCTGGTAGTGATCTTGCTCACCAGTTATTGCATACTAGCTATCGTCCTAGAACAAGAAGAGGGATAAAATGAATAATAAATTGAATAAAAAATTTTGTTCTAACAACTGTAAAAATCAAGAAAAAGAATGGTTAGAAAATATCACCAAGATATTACCAGAAAATATATTACAATTTATTGACAAATGTTCAAAAGAGGAAAAACCACATAGTCAGTTAATAGCAGTTCTACACAAGGTCCAAGATCATTTTGGTTATTTATCACCAGAAGTTATGGATGCGGTAGCTTACTCAATGCAAATACCTGCCGCTAAAGTTTCTGGTGTAGCTTCCTTTTATCATTATTTTCGACTCAAACCATGTGGTAAACATGTGATTAGTGTTTGTTTAGGAACCGCATGTTATGTTAAAGGCGCAGAAACTGTACTGAACAAATTCAGTGAGGATTTAGGAATTAAAGAAGGAGAAACTACAAAAGATGGCTTGTTCAGTTTAGAAGTATCGCGTTGTCTTGGAGCTTGCGCATTGGCACCAGTGGTTAAAATTGGGGAAAATATATATTCTCAAATGACCCCAGATAAAGCACCACTAATTATTAAAAACTGTTTAACTGCTCCCCAATAAGATGTATAAATTATGCCCTTTAAAGCTTATTTTTATTATCAAGTTCAAAATGTAATTTATTTAATTTAACTGCTGGTAATATAAATAAAGCACCAGTTAAAGTAGTATAAAAGAAAAATAAAGTCCAATTTGAACCTAACCAAGTAAAGATATAGCCAGCGCTCACAGACAAAACGATTCTTGACATAGAATTGAAAGAATATAGGATTGTATACCGAGTTGTCGAGTAAGTACCATAACTCAATGAAGATAAGTAAGTTACTAAAATTATATTTGTTAATCCTGTAACAAAACATTGTACGCCTTGACTAATATAAAACATACTTTCACTATATCCTAAGTAGCTCGTAAATAATAATATTACTGGTCCCACATATTGGATAAAGCCGCCATACAATATATTTTTATATATATTATTAATTTTAGTTGTCATTATCCCACCAATAAAAGCTCCTAAAGATGTTAGTAGGCCACATAGAAATTTTGCATGACTAAGATGAACCTTGGAAAATCCCAAGTCCATAAAAAACAAAGGGCCCATTGCATGAGGGATAGCATCACTAATTTTAAGCAAGAAAATAAGCAAAACTATATAAAACCATTCCTTATGTTTGGCTACTTTGATAAAATAATTAATAGCCTCTTTATATGAATAATTATTGCTTTGCTTTGCATTTGTAGGTATGCGATTTGGGTGTTTATTACAGTTTGTACAGTTAGGATTTTTGGCTATTATTAATGCCAATGGTCCTGCTAAAATTAATAATGACATAATTATATACATGGTAGGCCAACTATATTTATATGCTAGGTAAATGCTTCCTGCACCAGAAATTAGCATTCCAATACGGAAACCAATACCTGAGAACGAAGTACCCATGCCTAGTTCTTCTTTTGTAAGACTATCTATTCTATACCCATCAATAGCACTATCCTGAGTAGCAACAAAAAGGGCAACGAAAAACGCACAAATCCAAATTACAAATATATTAGGTCTATAACTAAAATAAGCTAAACATACCATTGCCATGAACAAAAAGATCTGAGCAATTAATATCCAAGATTTTTTTTGTCCTAACTTTCTAGTTAACATTGGAATTTTCAACTTATCTATTAATGGAGCCCATAAAAACTTTAAACTATAAGGTAAAGAAATTAAAAATATGTAACTAATCTGCTTCACACTGAAATTTATATCTTTTAACCAAATAGGCAAAGTGGATACTATTAACATGAATACTAACCCACTAGGAAAGCTTAAACACATAAGAGCAAAATTATGCTGTTTACTAATTATTTCTATAATAGTCTTTTTGTTATCTTTCTTAGACATAACAGTCACAAATTAACAATATTACAAAGATCTAAAGCTTTAGTTTCGCAAATAAGCTACTATACAGGTTCACACCATCTGAAACTATAAAAATGTTTAATATGCTATCATAGTACAATCAGTTTTCAATAAATTTCCCCGTGGCAAGCCACGCATCTTTATACATAACTTTTTCTCTTGCTAGGTCCAAACGTTTCCCATGCCAAAGTAAAACCCCTCATCTTTTGTATGCCAATCCACATAACTTTAGGACCAGACTCACCATCACTTTTTCTTCCTAAAAATCCTCCTAATTTTGCAACCATTAAAATAATTTCATTTAACTTTGGTATCTTCTTCGGCGGCTTCTTAGTAGCAATAACATATACCGATTGCCACTCTTCATCTTCAAAAACATTATCGCATCTAATATCAGGACATACTCTGCCAAGAGTCGTTAGATATAATACCCTCCATGCAACTATCATATACAACGCAATGCAATTACTACTTGTGGCTTTAAAACTTTCAAACTGCAATTTCTCTATCGTACAGCCACTCTTCAGTATTCTAAAAAAAGTCTCTATTTACCATCTACATAAATACCAATGTACTATGTTTATTGCACTTTCTGCATCGTTCTATCGACAGACTAGTTAATAAAAACCATTCTACTTTATCTTCCTTACTCGCAAGTGTGTCGCTAAACTCGGATGTAGGTAAAAACCTCAACTATGCTCATCGTTTAAATATCCTACATCAAGAGTTTTTCTTCCGCTAAACTCTATTTCCGTAGTGTCCTGTGGTATAAGTACCACCTTTTCTTTTTTAATTCGTCCTAAAGTCGCTTCATAATGTGGAACCAATATCTCCCTTGGTGTTATGTTCTCATGGTTAAAAACCTATACGCAGCTAGCGTTTCTTTCCAAGTTTTGCATGCTCCAGGTATACTTTTATTAGGTGACTTCGTAAAACTATCTAATAATTTTATATATCTTTTTTTAATCGCCCATCAGTAAAATAAGCTGCTTTAGTTTCTTCAATCACCCAATTGTTTTCTTGCATTTACATTCCTCTTTGAATTAGAGTGCAAGTAATATACTCCACTAATACTTATGTATAAAGATATGTGGCAAACCACGGGGAAATACAAGTTATACAATACAGCTAACCTCAGCCTCAGCGCAGTTTAATTTTTTACTACTTGTTGGTAACATGTTAGTTGTCTGGTTTAAGTAACAAGCGAGATGTCCGATTTTGATAAAATACTGATTTTCTATAAAGAGGAGAAGATCAGTGACAAGCGTGTCGCTATGCTCACTATAGATTTTAGGCCATCGTGACCCCTAAAATCAGTTCGCATGGCCGCGACACATCGTTGTGCTTCGCACACCGCGGCCGTCCTGCGGCTGAAAAACGCTACA
>JAISFD010000045.1 GCA_031263815.1 Coxiellaceae bacterium
AGTCTGCGGTAGCTGACGATTTTTAGCAGAACGGAGTGAGTGCTAAAAATCTATAGTGAGTATAGCGACACACTCTTGTATAGGAAATGATGATGTGGATTGGGGCTTATACAAATATATACACTTAGTAGAAAATATTTTTGCATGTATCAAACATTTTCATTATATAGCTACTAGATATGATAAATTGAAGAGGAATTATGCATCTATAGTAGCTTTAGCGTGTGGTTATTTATGGTTACCAATGTGAATTGTCAACAGACTCTAATGCATTTGTTTTAGTACTAGCATTTTCAAATTATAAAGTGAAAATATAAAGATAGCGAGTTTATCTATAGAGTTTAAATTGATACTTTCTGTAGGCGGTTACTTTTTTTATCCGAAACTGGCCGCTAGATATGGTGCTATTACAGTACCTAATTTTAGAAGTTTATATTCAATCTTATTAATATGGTAAAAGTGGTTACTAAGTGGATATCTAAATCCGGTAGATTTGTTTATGTATTGTCACAGTTTAGATCAGTTATTAACTTTTTCAAAACTTGGTATTACAAATGTATTGAGAGTTTTTATACATAGATTAAAAATTAAATTTAAATATTATCAATTTGTTGCTCCTGTAAATATCTGGCGTTTATCTAAAGGGGATTGTTTTGTTCTTCCATTCTCGAAGTTTTCAATCAATTTACTGATGTCAGATGTAAATGGTTTGGTCACAATGGCAAATAGAATTTTAAGTGGTAACTGGTGTTTTTATTTTTATCATTGGTTTTATGGGGGGTGTTTTCCTAATTGGTTTTGGTCACCATTTACTGGCAAAAAATGGGATGTTACCAAGCAACATTGGTCTACTTTGTCATTTTTTGAAAAACCAGGAGATGATATTAAGAATATTTGGGAATTATCACGTTTTTATTGGGCTCCGCAACTAGTGTTAGCCTATCGTTTCACAGGTAATGCTAGCTATTGTGAGAGACTTAATCATCTTATACAGAATTGGTGTGATTTTAATCGTCCACAAGTTGGGTATCAATGGTTATGTGCACAAGAGGTTGCTATACGGTTAAGTAATTTTTTGTTAGCCGATCAACTATTATATGATGGAAAGACCGTACCTTCATTAAGTGCAATTGAGTTTGTTGAGATTCATGTTAAACGGATTTTACTTACTATGTCCTATGCAATTGCTCAGGATAATAATCATGCTATCAGTGAAGCAGCTGCACTTTATTTCGCTGGAGTTTGGTTATTTGCATATACTCAGTCATCTTCATTAGCAAAGAGAGCATTATCAAAAGGGAAATTTTGGTTGGAAAATAGAGTACGTCATTTAATTGCGTCAGATGGGAGTTTTTCACAGCATTCAGTTACTTATCATCGTTTAGTGTTGGATATATTATCATTGTGCATTTGGGTTCAGAAGAAAAATAAATTACCGCCTTTTTCTTCTATATTTAAGGAACGTTATCGTTCTGCGTTTGAATGGTTAGTTAATATGGTAGATCCATATTCTGGAGAAGCTCCCAATCTAGGAGCGAATGATGGTACAATGTTTTTTAAATTAGATGCCTGCGATTATCGAGATTTTCGTCCTACTTTGCAACTAGCTTCTGTTTTTTTGTACCAAAAAAAAATGTATTCTTCTGGTCCCTGGGATTTGTTACTGAGTGCATTAGGAATTGAGCATGAAAAGATGCCTGTTCATGGCAGAGTTAATGTGTCAACAGAACTATATGATGGCGGTTTTGTTAAATTTGGTTCTTTAAATCATTGGTTGTTACTCCGGTATTCAAAATTCAGATTTCGCCCGAGTCATGCTGATATTTTTCACGTCGATCTATGGGTTGGCGGAAAAAATATTTTTCAAGATTCTGGTAGTTATAGCTATAATTTAGAATATTTGGATGACTTCCGATTTAAAGGAACAGTAGCTCATAACACTGTGCAATTAGATGATCATGAACAAATGCCTTCGCTATCAAGATTTTTGTGGGGATCGTGGGTAAAGACTAAGGTTTTGAATTGTTTAAAGAGTTATGGGCAAGAGCTTGTTTGGTGTGGAGAGTATAGAGATTATTTGGGAGGAAAGCATAGAAGAGAAGTTCGTCAATGCACAAGAGGGTATCTTATTATAGATCGGATTTTTGGATATAAAAAACAAGCAGTGTTGAGATGGCATATATGTGCAGGGGACTGGATACAGGAGATAGATGGTTGGCGATTGGGAAAGATTAAATTAATAGTTTCTGTGAATGGTAAGATTGTTTTACCAATAAAAAATTATTCGTGGTACTCTTTATATTATCAACAAAAAGAAATTAATCCCGTTTTAGAAGTAATGTTAGGAACAACAAAAGCGGTAGTAGAAACATTTGTAGAATTGGAGTAATAAAATGCGAGTTTTGTATTTGCATCAATATTTTTCCACGTCTAAAGGGGCTAC
Source organism: Coxiellaceae bacterium (assembly GCA_031263815.1). Lineage (GTDB taxonomy): Bacteria > Pseudomonadota > Gammaproteobacteria > UBA9339 > UBA9339 > UBA9339. The sequence continues at coordinate 2,444 of JAISFD010000045.1, forward strand.
CGGTGGGCGTTCTTATGAGTTTGCTAAAGCCCTTATTGCTAAGGGACACTCTGTAACAATGCTTTGTGGGTCAGCATGCAATAGTGTTACTGGTTTAAGTCAACCTTTTTATAGAGGTAGGCGGCATGGCATTGTAGAAGGGATTGAAGTTGTAGAGATTGATCTTAATTATTCTAATTATGATAGCTTTTTCAAGCGTGCTTTAAAATTTTTAAAGTTTGTTTTTAAGACCATGCAAATTGTTATATTTACTGGCAAGTATGATTTGTTATATGCTTCTTCTACGCCGCTAACTGTAGCTATTCCTGGAATTTTAGCCAAGATCATTCGACGTAAATTGTTTGTATTAGAGATACGAGATCTTTGGCCTGAGTTGCCAAAAGCAATGGGGGTTATAAAAAATCCGTTTTTGTTAAGTGCTATTGGAATATTAGAACGTGTCGCATATTATTTTGCTGATGTTGGAGTAGGACTTTCTCCCGGGATTTGTGAAGGTATGTCTAGATTCGGTTCTTTACCTACAGGGCGTATTGTTTTTATACCTAATGGTTGTGATATTGATTTTTTTCAGAAAACTTGTCAGAAGAGTGAGTATTTAATTCCTAGAACATTAGTTGATTTGTTGGCAACAAAATTTACTGCTATATTTAGTGGCGCACATGGTGTTGCCAATGGGTTAGGTGCTGTTCTTGATGTTGCTTCGGTGTTACAAAAGAAGGGGGTTTTAAATATAGCCTTAGTGTTTATTGGGGACGGTAAAATGAAGCCATTTTTAATTGAACGTACAAAAAGAGAACAGTTGCAAAATTGTTATTTTTTTGATTATTTGTCAAAAGAATTATTAGGATGGATATTAAAACAGGCTGGTGTGGGATTAATGTTGTTACAAAATATTCCTGCTTTTTACTACGGTACCTCTCCTAATAAATTTTTTGATTACATCGCTAGTGGTTTGCCGGTAATTAATAATTATCCCGGTTGGATAGCAGATTTGATTCAAGAGAATCAATGCGGGGTAGTAGTTCCACCAGATTCTCCAGAGGATTTTGCCAATGTTTTGGTTGAGTTTGCAAATTTAGATACTAAACAGCGAGAAAGTTTTTCATATAATGTACTTAAGTTAGCAAAAAATAAATTTGATCGAAAGAAACTAGCTGAGAAATTCGTTGGAGTGTGTGAGAAAGTTTATGCTAAAAAGATTATTTGACATTTTTGTTGCTACTATTTTATTGATAATATTATCTTGGGTATTGGTCATAATTTATATTCTAGTTCTTTGTTTTTTAGGAAGGCCAGTAATTTTCAGACAACTCAGACCAGGGCAACATGGTAAAATATTTATAATTTATAAATTTCGTACTATGAGAGATATATATGATGCTGGTGATCAGCTTTTGCCGTGTAGTAAACGCCTTACTAATTTTGGTAGATTTTTACGTGAATATAGTCTAGATGAGTTACCAGAGTTGTTTAATGTTTTAAAAGGTGAGATGAGTTTAGTGGGTCCTAGACCGCTTCTAGTAGAGTATTTACAGCTTTATAGTAAAGAACAAGCTAGGCGATGTGAATTAAAACCAGGTATAACTGGTTGGGCTCAAATAAATGGTCGTAATGCAATTCTTTGGCGAGAAAAATTTAAGTTGGATCTTTGGTATATTAATAACAGGTCTTTGTGGCTTGATATTAAAATATTATGTATGACTTTAAAAAAAGTTTTAAGAAAAGTAGATATTGATTTTAGTGAGCATGTTACAGCAGAAAAATTTAATGGCTATAATTGATGGAAAAACTTTTGATAATTGGTGCTGGTGGTCATGGTAAGGTTGTGGCTGATACGGCTTTAGAAGCTCAGAGATGGAAAGATATCTGTTTTTTAGATGATGATAATACTTCGAAAGATAATTTATATAGAATTCTTGGAAATATAGATCAATTACCCGCGTTTATTACAGAGTTTGAGGTTGTAGTTGCTATAGGTAATAACAAAATGAGGGAGCAGATATTATTGTGGGCAATTGAACTAGGTTGTTCAATTGGTATTGTTGTTCATCCTAAGGCTTTTATTAGCAGAAGTGTTAATATAGGTGTGGGAGTAGTAGTTTTTGCTCATGCTGTTGTTAATGTCCAGGCTGATATTGGAATGGGTTGTATTGTTAATACGGGAGCGATTGTAGAGCATGATTGTGTTTTGGACTCTTGTGTTCATATTTCACCCAATGCGGTTTTAGCTGGTGGCGTTAAGATTGGTAAATGTAGCTGGGTTGGAATGGGCACTAGTATAATTGAAAATATAAATGTTGGAAAAAATGTTATTATTGGTGCAGGTTCTGTTGTTATAAATGATATTTGTGACAGCATTGTTGTTGTCGGTAGTCCTGCAGGGGTGATCAAAAATAATGAGAGATAATTTTTCTAAATGGCCGGTTTTTTCTACTGAGGAAGTTAAAGCGGTAAGCAAAGTTCTTAAATCTGGTAAGGTTAATTATTGGACAGGTTCTGAATGTAAATTATTCGAAAAAGAGTTCGCAGAATATATTGGTATGTCTTATGGCATTTCTTTAGCTAATGGTACAGTGGCTTTAGAGTTAGCCTTACGTGTTTTAGATATTGGTTCGGGTGATGAAGTTATTGTTCCCGCGAGAACTTTTATAGCATCAGCCAGTTGTATTATTGCTTGTGGAGCACGACCGATAGTTTCTGATATTGATGTAGATAGTCAAAATATTACCATTAATACAATAAAGCAGGTAGTTTCTAAGAAGACTAAAGCAATTATAATTGTACATTTAGCTGGGTGGCCATGCGATATGGATCCTATTTTAAATTATGCTAAACAACGTAATTTGAAAGTAATTGAGGATTGTGCACAGGCGCATGGTGCCTGTTATAAAGGTAAATATGTTGGATCATTTGGTGATGCGGCGGCATTTTCTTTTTGTCAGGATAAAATAATAACGACAGGTGGTGAAGGAGGAATGCTGCTTTTACGTAACCGCGATTTATATGAAAAAGCATGGGCATACAAAGATCATGGGAAAAATCTCAATGCAACACTGCGATTACGATCAAATTTAACCATGGGATTTAAATGGACGCATGATTCTTTTGGTACTAATTGGCGTATGACAGAGATGCAAGCTGCTATTGGCAGAATACAGTTACGTAAGTTAGATAATTGGGTAGAAATACGGCGCTGTAATGCAGATATTTTAACACGATCTTTTCAAAAAATTTCTGCTTTGCGAATTACAAAATCGAATGAGGATTTTTACCATTCATATTATAAGTATTATGTTTTTATTAAGCCTAATGTTCTTAAGACTGGTGTTACAAGAGATAAAATTGTAAATATATTGCAGAAATTAGGTGTGCCTTGTTTTGTAGGTAGTTGTCCGGAAATTTATCTAGAGAAGGCTTTTATTAATGCTGGTTTATCTCCTAAGCGAAGGTTTAAGATCGCTCGAGAACTTGGTGAAACTAGCTTGGTGTTTTTAGTACATCATAGATTGATGAAAAATGATATGATAAAAATGAGTGAAATTGTAAAGAAAATAATGAATAGATTTACGAAGTAAATTTTTGGAGTTTAAATTTGTTTAGATTTTACCTAAAGTTAATTCCTATTTTTATAGATCTTCTAGTTGTTTCACTCGCTTGGTATGGCGCATATTGGATGGGTTTCGATCTCTTGGCAATTCCTTCGGAAGAGTTATTGCATGCTTCTTATTTATTGCCATTTTTAATGATACTTCATTCTTTAGCATTCTGGTTATTTAATATATACCAAAGTATTTGGATATTTATATCATTCCGAGATTTTATCCTGCTTTTGAAAGCAGTGTTGATTGAAGTAATATTTTCTTTAGCATTTTTATTTTTTATACCTTTTCATATTCCTCGTATTGTTATGCCTGTTTACATATTATTCTTAGTAAGTATTTTAAGTAGTGTAAGATTATTATATCGTTTGTTTAAAGATTATCGTAATAGAGCTAGTTTTGAAGGAAGGAAAAAAGTACTGATTGTAGGTGCTGGCCAAGCCGCTGACTTGTTATTACATGAATTTGGGAGAAATCACATTCTTAGTAATGAATATAATATTGTAGCACTGGTCGATGATGATTTAGCAAAACAAGGATATAATATTCACGGTGTAAGGGTAATTGGCAATTTAAATGATATACCTAAAATTATTGACGAATATAGTGTTGATTTAGTGATTATAGCTATAGTTTCTGTAAAAACAGATGTTGTTAATAAGATTGTTGATTATTGTAAGAAAGCTAAGATCAGGTCTTGTATTATGCCAAATTTTGCTGATCTTATTAGTGGTAAAATAACTATTGATGTCTTACATGAAATTTCAGTTGAAGATTTACTAGGTCGTGACCAAGTAAAATTAGACTGGGTTGGAATATCTAAAATAATCGGCGGTAAAAAAATTATTGTCAGTGGAGGAGGAGGATCTATTGGTTCAGAGTTATGTCGACAAATAGCTCGTTTGGCACCATCATTATTAATTATCGTTGATAATAGTGAGTTTAATTTATATGCTATCGATAAAGAACTACGCGAAAAATTTCCTCGGCTATATTTTGTTGTTTTTTTGATAGATATTACAAATCCTATATCGATTCGAAATATTATGAAACAATATCATATAGATATTGTTTTTCATGCGGCAGCATATAAACACGTGCCTCTTTTAGAATATCAAACCCGTTCTGCTATTAAGAATAATATTTTGGGAACATTTAATTTTGCTAAAGCATCTATTGATAATAATGTTGCAACATTTGTTTTAATCTCAACTGATAAAGCAGTAAACCCAGTCAATGTAATGGGTGCTACTAAAAGGGCTGCAGAAATGATTTGTCAAAATATGAATGGCCAGGGCTCAACTTGTTTTATTACAGTGCGTTTTGGTAATGTTCTTAATTCTACTGGTAGCGTAATTCCCTTATTTAAAGAGCAACTAGCAAGTGGTAAAGACTTAACAGTTACACATCCGGAAGTGCAAAGATATTTTATGACCATAGCTGAAGCTACCCAACTGGTTTTACAAGCTGCTTTTTTAGGTAAGGATGGTGAAATATTTGTGTTTGATATGGGAGAACTGATTCGAATTAGAGATTTGGCGGAGCAAATGATTTTTCTTGCGGGAAAGAAAGTTGGAAAAGATGTTAATATTAAATATATAGGACTTCGTCCTGGTGAAAAACTATATGAAGAGCTGTTTTTAAGTTCTGAAGATTTATTACCAACAGCTCATGTAAAGATTAGAAAAGCCAGGTATCAAGTATTAGACTGGGAAATAATATCTAATTATGTTGATAGGTTTAATCAGATGTTCAGTACTAATGAGAGCGAAGAGAAATTTAAGGAATTGTTATTACAGATGGTCCCAGAATATAAAAGTTCTTCTGAGTATAACCATGTTTAAACAGCACTGATTGGGATAGTAGTTACTTTGGTTGTTAATGGTATTAGTTGTTTAACTAAGCAAATAATTCCTCCTTCACCAATCGGCATCTTTAGCTTTTCTAATACTTTGAAATGTCTAATGTCATTCACATTAGGAGAGGCGGTTTTTTTAAATTCGATGGGGAAAATTTTACCATCTTTAATGATAAGCAAATCTATTTCTTTTTGATCTTTGTCTCGATAATAATAAAATGGTGCTTTTATTCCATTATGGGAATGGCTTTTTAGTAATTTCCCTAAAATCCATGTTTCTGAAATAGCTTCTGACATGGCCCCAGCTTCTAAAACTTCAGAACTTGACCAAGCTGTTAAATAGGAGCATAAGCTAGTATCTAACATATATATTTTTGGGGTTTTTATTAAGCGTTTGGTAATATTATTATGATACGGTTCGAGCAAATAAATAATGCCCGATGCCTCTAGAATTGAAAGCCAATTTTTAGCGGTATTTGGCGAAATGCTTATATCTCTAGCTAATTCAGCCGAATTCAACATTTGTCCGCTGCGTGCTGCTATAGCTCGTAAGAACTTAAAAAATGTTATCTCGTCGCCAACTCTAGTAAGATCGCGCAAGTGTTCTCGTTAAATACATAATTTCGTCCATTGTGCAACGCAATTACATTATAGACGAAAACGTACTACGGATAAATATTGTTATGCTTTTAAATTAAAAATTATTCCTCTGGTTGTACGTTCTTCCTATAGATAGCAATAATATACCCCAATATTTGAATAAGTGTTGCTTTAACTTTATGACATATTTTTTCAGCTATTGTACTTAATTCTTCGCTACTATCTGTATGGGTCCTGATTTTAATTAATTCATCTTTATTTAATGCATGGTCTATTTCTTGAAAAATCTCCTCAGTTAATCCTTTGTCATCGATAACTATTGTTGGTTTTAAATTATGAAGTTTTTCTTTAAGTTCTCTGATATTGTGAGAATTCAAATTTAGCTCTGTTTTTATATCCGCCATATTACTAACTCCTTGATTACAAAATAAACTTATGGTACGTAGAAATTGCTGTTGCTTTACTACATAATTTTTAAATTGTTGACTATTGTAAATCTAATTGTTTTTTAACTTGTAAGAGATATTAAGTCAAGTATTGTGAAAAAATCTAATAGCAAACGGTGGCTAAAAGAGTATTTTTCTGATATTTATGTCAAGCGGGCTAAGCGTGAAGGGCTAAGAGCTAGATCTGTTTACAAATTGATGGAGATAAATAAACGCTGTAGAATTATCAAACCTAATACGGTTATAGTAGATTTGGGAGCTTCTCCTGGTGGATGGTCAAAATATGTGGCGCAAATAGTAGGTCAAAATGGTAAGGTTTTTGCTGTAGATATGTTATATATGCACCAAATTAAAGGGGTCGAATTTATTCGGGGAGACTTTGCCAAAAGTGAAATATCGCAATGTTTATACGATTGTTTGCGTGATCAAAAAGTTGACGTGGTTTTATCTGATATGGCTCCTAACCTAAGCGGAGTAAAAGTTACTGATCAAATGCTGGCAATAGATTTGGCGGATAAAGCACTAGATTTTTCCCATAAGGTTTTAAAAAAAAGAGGTACGTTTTTAATTAAACTATTTCATGGTATGGGATTTAAAGAATTTTTATATCGTTTACGTGAAAATTTTTCTGATGTAAAAGAGATCAAACCAGGAGCTTCAAGATCACGTTCTAGCGAAGTGTTTTTGTTGGCTAGAGGTTTCTGTGAGGTCTAAAGAAAACACTGATTATTTTGAGGATGTACAGTAGAATAATAACAATATGAATAGTGCTATTAAAAATTTATTCTTATGGCTAATAATCGCAGTTATTTTAATTGTGATTTTTAGTAATTATGGACCAAAATCAGATGGGGCTGAAAAGGTAGCATATTCCCAGTTTATACAAGCAGTTGAGAATGGGGAAATAAAAAGCGTCACCGTCGAAACCCATAACATTAATGCGGTAAAAAAAGATAACACCAAAGTTACTACTTATATGCCGCTTGAAGATCAGAATCTATTACCTCGTCTAATGCAAAAGGGAATTGATGTTAGTGGGAATCCACCGGAGCATCAAAGTTTGTTGATGCATATTTTTATTAATTGGTTCCCCATGATACTTTTAGTTGGGTTTTGGTTGTTTTTTATGAGACAGATGCAAGGGGGCAATGGTAAAGGTGGACCATTCTCATTTGGTAGAAGTAGGGCGCGTCTGTTAAGTCATGGCCAAGTTAAAGTAACTTTTGCAGATGTAGCAGGTGTTGAAGAAGCTAAAGAGGAGGTTGGAGAATTAGTAGATTTTTTAAGAGATCCAAAGAAATTTCAGAAACTTGGTGGTAAGGTGCCTTGTGGAGTATTGTTATTGGGAGCTCCTGGTACGGGCAAAACTTTGTTGGCTAAAGCGGTTGCTGGCGAAGCAAAGGTACCATTTTATTCAATCTCTGGTTCAGATTTTGTCGAAATGTTTGTTGGTGTAGGTGCAGCGCGAGTTCGTGATCTTTTTGAAACTGCAAAGAAACATGCCCCGTGTATTATTTTTATTGATGAAATTGATGCAGTTGGTCGTCATCGGGGAGCTGGTCTTGGTGGTGGGCATGATGAGCGCGAACAAACCTTAAATCAGTTATTAGTTGAGATGGATGGTTTTGTTGGTAAAGAGGGAGTAATAGTTATTGCCGCTACTAATCGTCCTGATGTATTAGATCCTGCACTACTTCGCCCAGGGAGATTTGATCGTCAAGTAGTAGTTCCACTACCGGATATTCGTGGACGAGAACAAATCTTACGAGTCCATATGCGTAAAGTTCCAGCAGCTAAGGATGTTGATCCGTCAATTTTTGCGCGTGGAACTCCAGGATTTTCTGGCGCTGATCTTGCTAATTTAGTTAATGAAGCTGCTCTTTTTGCGGCCCGAGCCAATAAAAAACATGTTGAGGTTGCTGATTTTGAAAAGGCAAAAGATAAAATTTTAATGGGTGCTGAAAGACGCTCAATGGTGATTAGTGAAGAGGAAAAAAAACTCACTGCTTATCACGAAGCAGGTCATGCTATTGTGGGCTTATGTTTAGCAAGTGTAGGGCACGATCCTGTTTATAAGGTAAGTATTATACCTCGAGGGCGTTCTCTTGGAGTAACTATGTTTTTACCAGAACAGGACCGTTACAATTATTCCAAGCAACGTTTAGAGGCACAAATTTCGGGTTTATTTGGGGGACGGATTGCCGAAGTGATTAAATTTGGTCCAGAATCCATGACAACTGGAGCTTCTAACGATATTGAGCGTGCTACAGGAATTGCACGTAACATGGTCACCAAGTGGGGGTTATCTGATAAACTTGGTCCGATGGTTTATGGTTCTGAAGAGGGAGAGATATTTTTGGGAAGGAGTGTGACTTCTCACAAAGAGATATCTGATGTTACAGCGTCGGAAATTGATCAAGAGATTCATGTTATTATTGAGCGTAACTATAAGCGGGCAGAGGAGATACTAAGAAGTCATTCAACTCAGCTTGAGTTAATGGCTGAAGTATTAGTTAAACACGAAACTATTGATCGTAAACAAATCGATACTGTTATGAAAGGACGTCGTCCCAAGATTTCTAAATCTGCAAATACTAAGAGAAAGTCGCAGAAAGATTCTGGGGATAAGTTGCCTCATGAGCAGACTAATAGTTCCACTGCTAAAGTAGAATAGAATATGTATTGTTTATCTGATTGATGTGGTTAAAAGAAGATGAGAACAAAGAAGTATTTTGGTACAGATGGTATTCGCGGTCGAGTAGGTAAAGCCATTATTAATCCAGAGTTTATTTTGAAATTAGGTTGGGCTGTTGGCAAAGTACTCAATGAAAAATTTGGTGAAGCTAAAGTTTTGATTGGTAAGGATACTAGGATTTCTGGTTATTTACTTGAATCGGTTTTGGAAGCTGGTTTATCATCAGCCGGAGTTAACTCTTGGATGTTGGGCCCAGTGCCAACCCCAGCAGTAGCGTATTTGACCCGTGCTTTTCGTGCACAAGCAGGTATTGAGATCAGTGCTTCACACAATCCTTATTATGATAATGGTATAAAGTTTTTTTCTTCAAAAGGTACAAAATTGTCTAATGAAATTGAAAATGCTATTGAAGAGAAAATATTACAACCGATGAAACTTGTTGATGTTGCTAAATTGGGGAAAGTCCGAAGAGTTGATGATGCTCCGGGAAGGTATGTGGAGTTTTGTAAAAGTACAATGAGTATGAGAGATAGTTTAAAGGGGATAAAAATAGTAGTTGATTGTGCTAATGGGGCTACTTATCATATTGCACCTATGGTATTAAATGAATTGGGAGCATCAGTAGTTAAAGTGGGTGTTGAACCTGATGGTTTTAATATCAATAATTGTTGTGGTTCAACTTGTCCTAAAACTTTAGTTGAGGCAGTTTTATCAAAGAGAGCAGATTTGGGCATGGCTTTTGATGGTGATGGTGATCGTGTTATTATGGTAGATCACAAAGGGGAAATTGTTGATGGTGATGAGTTACTTTTTATTATTGCAAAACATCAATTTTCAGTTAACAAGCTTCAAGGTGGGGTTATTAGTACTGTGATGAGTAATTTGGGTTTGGAAAATGGTTTAAATAAACTTGGTATAGATTTTAAACGTACTCTTGTTGGTGATAGATACGTTATAGATGCTTTATATAAAAATCATTGGTTATTAGGTGGTGAACCTTCTGGTCATATCGCTCACTTGGGTATTACTACGACAGGGGACGGTATTATTAGTGCTCTTCAGGTTTTGAATGTGGTTTGTTGTCGTGGTACCTCTCTTTCCGATTTGAAGTCGGAGATGACTAAATATCCCCAGGTTTTAATTAATGTAAATTGTAAGAATCCAAAAAGCTTTAATAATGATCCAAAAATGAATGAAGAAGTTACTAAAATGACTAAAGTGTTAGGTAAAAAAGGGAGAATACTGCTTAGACCATCTGGTACTGAACCCGTTATTAGAATAATGGTAGAGGGAGAAGATACTGATTTAATTACAAAAGTTGCAGAAGATTTAGCTGAAGTCGTAAGGAAAGTAGTGGGTAGTTAAATTGTAATGCTATTGTGATAAAAGAGAAGAGTTTTTTATGCAAGAATTAGTGTTTATTATTCATATATTTTCTGTAGTGAGTTTGATTTGTTTGGTACTGGTGCAACACGGTAAAGGAGCAGATATGGGTGCCGCTTTCGGTAGTGGGGCTTCTAATACTATGTTTGGTAGTGTAGGTTCGATCTCTTTTTTTGCTAAACTTACGGGAGTAATTGCCATAATTTTTTTTGTGACAAGTATTACCTTAGGGGTGATGATATCTAAACAAGCAAAGCAAATGGCTACTTCTTCAGCTATCCCTGTTGTAGCAGTTGAGAAGGCATCAACTTATTTGCCTTTAAGTCAGTAACATAGGGTTGGTATCACATACTTTTTTTAGTCTGGGTATAAGATTGTTATGGATAGTTGTAGAAACTTTAGCTTTAGAAGGAGAACGCTTTGTGTTGATCATTTTGCCGAAGTGGTGGAACTGGTAGACACACTACCTTGAGGTGGTAGCGGTGCGAACCGTGCCGGTTCGAATCCGGCCTTCGGCATTGAAAAATACTTAAAATTTAAAATGTTATGTGAGCAGAAAAAACGCCCAATACTTGCATACATTAGGTACTTCGTTCATTCTCTACCAATTATGAATAAAAGTTTTACTGTGAGTAGCGAGCAAGATGGTGATTGGTATTATTTACCAGCAGTTCGAAAAAAATCGTCGTGGAGGAAAAAGCATATGTTCCGTAGAAGCATTTTTCCCCAGATATTTATTTATCCAATTAAATCAAGGAACGGATAACTGCGGGTCTATTGGTTCAACAATAGGTGTTTCTTACATGATGTGTTTTGGTGAAATACCCGCAGTAGTGCCGAAAGATTTAGTTAATTGTTTAAAATCACATGAAGATCAAGAAGGTCTACAACCAAATCCTAGCTGTAAGTTAACATCTGGAAATAAAGTAGAAGTTATTAGCGGACCATTTACAGGTCAACAAGGTATTTATCAGAAGCTAAAAGGTTTAGAACGTGTTATTGTTTTATTAGGGTCTGTTGACATTTTATCCATAACATTTTGAAAGATAAGAGCAAACTCGTAAAATTGGTTTCTCTATAAACAATTAAAACGAGTTTGCAATGGCTAGACTAATGCTCACTGATGAACTATGGTCAAAGCTAAGGACAATGATGCACCAACAAGGTATTTATGACAAGCCAAATCTTCGAATGATGGTTGAAGGTATGTTAT
>JAISFD010000066.1 GCA_031263815.1 Coxiellaceae bacterium
CTAAAAATCTATAGTGAGCGTTAAGTTAATGTAGCGTTTTTCAGCCGCAGGACGGCCGCGGTGTGCGAAGCACAACGATGTGTCGCGGCCATGCGAACTGATTTTAGGGGTCACGATGGTCTAAAATCTATAGTGAGCATAGCGACACGCTTGCGATTTCGATAGTAGGAAGAGGTTTAATAGAGAATGGTTTTAGTTGTTCTAGAACTTGTTTTTCTTCTTTCTGCTTAAGCCCCCAGGTTATAAAACAACCATGGGAAAAAATGAAAATATCGTACATCTTAGTCGGGTGGGATACATGCAATACTTTACGATACTGTTTAATAACATAACCACTGTTGCGAAAAAAGCTTGCAATGGGGAACAGCTTATAACTTTCTGTAGTACAAAAAGATACACACCGCATATAATGGCATATGATACTAGATTTTTGCTTAATCTAAAATAGATAAATAAACCCCATGGCTACAGATTTCTTTTTAAAATCAATGTAACACTATTGTAGGTTAAAAATATTAATTTTAATGTTTTTCCCCAATATAACTGCATCTTCTGGTACGGAAATTTTAGCAGTTACCGTTCCAATTTTAATTTCATATGGTCCTAAAGGTTTGATATCGTAACTATAGTTATCTCCCTTCATTAAAGTGGTTGGGTAGGGCACAATAAATTTATATTTACCATTAGTTACGATACTGGTTTGTTCATAGGTGAAAATACGATTAAATTTAGTCTTGAGTTTTAGGACTAACTTAATTTTGGTGTGTTCTTTAGTGTTTCTTGGGGCTTCACCACTGATAATTGCTCCCTTTACTTTTTCAAAGATTTTAATTCTTTTGATGGGGGGACGTGCTTGGTAGAATAAAGCTGTTTTTGCTTTATTCGCCCACAGCATGCGATTAATAATCGTGGTGTTTTTGATAGCAGTGCGGTAATTTTTGAAAGATAGCGATGTTATGGTATTTAAATTTGATTTGAATATTATTTTTCTCGTGCTGACTAAGTAATTACCGTCAGATTCATAAATTAAACGAAAATGTTTCAAACCATTAGTATCAGCATAATAGAGACGATTTAGCATCGACTGTAAAAATTTTTTTGCATCTACTGGTACTGTAAAAATTGTTTTTTTATTGGTAGTAATGAGTTTGATTTTTAGAGATTTAGTCCAACCGTTGATATCTTTGCACCAAACGCCAACCCTTTCAATATTGGAAGCAGTTTTGTGATCAAGAATAATGTATCTCGATCCCATAGCATCAAGGTTCGCTACAGCTTTATTTTCATCGGTACTCGTGAAAAATGGTGCCGCTCCTATGGCCTTATCTTTTTCGATTATACCTTGTTGAAAGGGGTTAGTATTAGGAATTCTTTTTGCTATATAGGTAAGTTGATGGCCTATTTCCCACCATGCCATAATTCCATATGCACTTTTAGGATATTTATAAGGTAGTTTTGAATCTTTGAGAATAGGATAATAACCAGATGCATAATTGAAATTTTGGTGAATAATTTTACCTTGGGGATCAGGAGTATGTTTCTTTAACCAGATATAAGTGTTATACCATTCATTAGATACTTGTAATCCTCGCGGTATGTTTTTATCGATTAATAACATCAATATAGGATCTATAATAATAAAAACAAAAAAGCAAAATAAAATATATATAGTTATTTTTTGGATTCTTAGATCGAATAAATTTCTTGGTGTTAAGTCACTCAGGAAGTTAAAGAAAGGGGTTACACTGTAGCAACCAGCGAGTATTGCAACATTAATTGCTAGGTAGTAATTGAAGCGACATTGAGTAAGTGCCGCTAATATGATAACTATAGTCCAGATTAATAGAAGCACCTCTTTAGGACACGCATTTTTATAGGTTGTATAACACAGGTGGCCGAGACCAATTGTGGCGAAAGGCATAGCCCAGAAATAGTTATACCAGAGTGGCTCGATAGAATATTTATTGCCACTACTGTTGAGAATTGAAGGGTGTACTTCCGAGATTGTTTTCATTGCTGGCGTTGGTTCGAATAACATTTTGCAGCCATCACACATCATCGTAAAGAGTTTTGGTATTTGATAAGATATAGTAAAAAATATTAGGGTAAGTATTACACTAAGAATAATAGGATATAGGTCTTTGGCTAATTGATGACGTATGCATATCCGGTGAACGATATAACAGGTTGTAAATAACCCAAGCATAGTGATAAGAATAACTGGCTGAGTTAGGGAGTAATAGGCTAGTTCAAACTGAGGGTTTCTTAGTGCATAGGGCAGGCTCATGATGGTTGGTATACTGTAAATAGCTATTGCTAGTGGCAATAAGTAGTCGGTAAAACGATTTCTTAGGTGATCAATAAGTAATTGGGTAATAAAAAATATTAAGAAAATCACCCCGAACATTAGTGCTGCCGGCCATACTAAAATAAATAGACCAAAAGTTATTCCTGCTAATGTTAATATACAATGTCTTAGAAAATGTTTAGATTTGTCTAAGGCATATACTAAAAAAACTATAGTGGTTGAAGAAAATAATACTTCAGCTACGTGATGATCAGTAAATCCTAGACTGGAGCGTTGTAAAAATGTTCCAGGTAAAAACGTTAAAATAAAGGCGGAAATGATGGTAGATGTTTTACCAGCGAATTTACGCGAGATAAAATATACTGGTATTAAACATAATATCCCCATGATTACAGGGGTATAAGCTCCTACGATATTTATTAGTTCTGGGGTTGGTTTTCCGAATCCAATAATTAAAGCTACTGTAGTAATAATCAGGGTAAATATTGGACCAAAGTGAATTTGGTTACCAAAAGGGAAATGAGTGAAGGGATCAAAAGGTATTCTCCAAGGGAAATGATGAATAGTATTATGTACTAAGCGCATATGATAGACTGCATCATCTGCGGAAAAATTTATATATGTCCCATCTTCCCCTAGCCAATTGGTAAATATTAAATGATAGTTTGGAACAGTACGAATAAAAAACATAGCTATTCCAAACACCACTAATATCAAAATCTGTCGATAATTATCTTCGGGGATAATTTTGAATTTTTTGTTGAGTAGATCCATACGTAATCAACCCCCACAAGTTATGCTGCATTTTGTGGGGTTTTGATATGTGACAATGAATTTATTTACAGTCGAACTCACTAACGGTTTTGATTGTTGGTTTACTATCGTTTGCTCTAAGAGTATAAGTTACAGCGCATTGTGCTGGATTTGTAGCACCAGTTTTTTGAAAAGTTACTATACCGTCTGCTACGCTGATATTAAAACCTGAAACATCAGATAGAGTCGCTACAATCCCAGTATTACTAGCTGTTGGATAATAAGAAGCTACAGTTATTGTTTCACTATCTGTTATATTGACATTACCACTACCAACTCCTCTTGTAATTGCGATAGCATGTACCATTTCTGAAGAGGAACGAATACTGCCTTCCAATCCTTTGACTACAGTTTTACGAGCTTCTTCATCTAAACTCATGTATTTTGGTACAGCGTATGCTGCGAGAACACCGAGAATTATGATAACAATGATCAATTCGATTAAAGTAAAACCTTCTTGTTTTTTCATTAGACCACTCCTATCCTTAAAAGTTAATTTGTTTTTAAAACACCCGCCAACTTTCAAAATGATAACTTTATTTTATTTAAAAAACAATTAATTTTTGAACAATTTTTTGCTATGATAACACATTAGGAACTGAATTTTATTGCCTTAAAAAGTCAATTTTTGGATTGAATGATATTATTTATTTAGTTATAGTCTAATAATGATCTAGTTTTGAGGATAATGCCATGGATATTAATGAGTTATTAAGGTATACAGTTTTACATCATGCATCTGACCTCCATCTTTCTAGTGGTGTTAAACCTATGATCCGAGTCGATAATGATCTCAGGGTTATAGGTGATAATGAGGAACTGAGTGAACAAGACATAAGAACAATGTTAAGCGTTATTTTGCCTGAACCATATAAAGCTGATTTAGCTAGTCAATTTGATATTGATTGTGGCTTTGAGATTACTGATTTAAGTGCGCGGTTTCGTGTAAATATTTTTCAACAAGAGCGAGGTATTAGTGTTGCTATCCGCTATATTTCACTCATCCCGCCAACATTAGCTGAGTTAAATTTATCTAAGATTTTTTATGAGTTATGTAACCTGCACCATGGTTTGATTATAGTTACTGGTCCTACCGGCAGTGGTAAAAGCACTACTTTAGCGGCGATGATTGATTATATCAATAGTACCCGACCAAGTCATATTTTAACTATTGAGGATCCTATCGAATATGTACATAATTGTAAGAAATGTTTAATTCAACAAAGAGAAGTTAAGAAACATACAAAAAGTTTTAATGATGCTTTACGTGCCGCTCTTCGAGAAGATCCAGATTATATTTTAGTAGGAGAAATGCGTGATTTGGAAACCATCCGTTTAGCTTTGACGGCAGCAGAAACTGGTCATTTAGTATTTGCAACTTTGCATACAAATTCTGCGGCTGATAGTATTGATCGGGTAGTTGATGTGTTTCCGACATTTGAAAAGTCATTAATTCGTTCTATGGTGGCTAATTCTTTACAGGCTGTAATATCACAGAGATTATTAAAGAAGACAGGTGGGGGTAGAGTTGCGGCTGAGGAGATTATGATTTGTACTACAGCAATTCGCAATTTGATTCGTGAGAATAAAACTTATCAGATTTACTCAGCTATTCAAACTGGACAAGGGAAAGGGATGCAAACCATGTCAAGTGGTGTACGTAAGTTGATGCAACAAGGTTTAGTGAATGAGGATGAGTATCATTATCTTATAGAAGACTAAATCTTAGTTAGCTACTTTAATTAAATCCCACATGGGGAAATAAATACCTAAAGCTAGAATTAATATCATACCGCCAATAATGACAAGTAAGATCGGTTCGATTAGTTCGTTGAGACGTTTAAGATCATAATCAATTTCGGCATCATAATATCTAGCTATTTCGGCTAGAGCCTCATCTAGCTTTTCACTTTCTTCACCAACTTCGATGATTTGAATTGTCATGGGAGTAAATAAGTCACTTGCAATTGCTGCTCGAGACAGGTTTTCACCATGTTCGATAGCACTCCGCATATCTGAAAGTTTAGCATTAAAATAAGTATTTTCGATAGAAGTACTCGCTAAGGTAATACCTTTGAGTATCGGGATTCCGGAGCGTAAAATTAAACTAAAAGTCCAAGTAAATTGAGAAAGTATAATCCGTTTTTGTAAGTCACCAAAAACTGGTATTTTTAGTTTGTATTTATCCCACAAGTAGTTTATTTGCGGTATTTTGAGCAATCTTTGACTACCAAAAAATATAGCTATCACTACTATTAAAAGCATTAGCTTATTATTCACAAGAAAATTAGAGGTACCAATAATTATCCGTGTAGCCAAAGGAAGTTCAATATTGAATTTAGAAAACATGTCAGCAAATTTGGGTATGACTAATAGATTCAACAATAACAATGATACGGAAATAGTTATTAATACAAAAGATGGATAACGAACTGCACTTAATAGACGTCGACGGTTGGCAATAGATGATTCAATATAGTTACTTAAATATACTAATATTTCACTTAAATGTCCTGTATTTTCACCGATATTTATGACATTAACAATAAGTGGAGAAAAAACTTTAGGATGTTTTTTTAGCGCTTCAGATAAAGTCATACCTGCTGATATGTCATTGCTTATGGTGGCTAAGATAAATCTTAAACTACGTGAACTAGATGATAACGAAAGTTTATTAATAGCTTTAATTAAAGATAAACCAGCGTTGTGTAAGACAGCGAGTTCGCGACAAAAATTCATTATGTGATACGGTTCAATCTTGTGTAATCCCAGGAAGTCTAAGTTAAATGCTTGCACGCCTGGTAATTTAAGTGATTGTTTGAGGGGCTTAATGTCGATAGGGATAATGTCATTACGTTTTAAGTGAGTAATTACATCTTCTATAGTGTTGGCAGTTAGCTCACCGCTGACAGCAACTCCTTTAGAGTTACGACCTTCATAGTGAAATGTGTTCGACATGAGATTTATTCTCCAGCTATCCGCATAACTTCGCTTAAAGTTATGATTTTCTGACGCGCCATTTCAAAAGCATTAGTTAATAAATTTGGCGAGGTCCGATTTTTAGCTACAATTTGCACAAATTCATTAGTGTCTTTGCGGCGTAGAGCTTCACGCATTTTATCATCGAGCACAAGTAATTCGAAGACACCAATTCTCCCTTTTGATCCGGTAGAATTGCAATAAGCACATCCAGCACCATAGTTGAATGAACTTTGTTTAAATAAATCACCAAAAAAATTGGTGAAAAATGCATTTTCTTGTTCAGTAGGTTGATAAGGAGTTGCACAAGCAGTGCAAATGCGACGTGCTAGACGTTGAGCAACAATGGCGCGTACCGTTGTCGCCACAAGATAATGTTCTACTCCAATATCGACTAGCCGAATTGCAGTGCTCGCAGCATCATTAGTGTGAAGAGTGGCAAATACTAGGTGCCCAGTTAGAGCTGCACGCAGAGCTATGGCCGCAGTTTCTTGATCTCTGATCTCTCCTACGAGGATAATATTTGGATCTTGGCGTAAGATTGAACGTAGAATTCTTGCAAATGTTAGGCCAATTTGGGAGTTAACTTGTACTTGGTTAGCTCGTTCTAAAACATATTCTATTGGATCTTCAATAGTAACAATATTTTTTGTTACATCATTAATTTCGGTAAGAGCTCCATAAAGAGTAGTTGTTTTACCACTGCCGGTAGGTCCCGTAACTAAAATTATTCCATAGGGAATTTTAATTAGCTTACGAAAGCTTTTTAACATTTCTTGTGGCATTCCTACATTATCCAGATCCAGGCTAATGATTTTTGCTGATTTATATAGAAGACGCATGACTATTGATTCGCCATGTTGGATTGGCATGGTAGACATACGAATATCAATTTTCGTATTACGCATATCAATATCAAAACGTCCATCTTGTGGTAAACGTTTTTCAGCAATATTCAATCCCGCCATAAGTTTTAGACGTTGCGCCATTGCTAAAGTAATATGTTGTTTATCGGCAGTAGGAATAATTTGTTCCTGCAGTAAACCGTCAACTCTAAGTCGGATGCGTAAAATATTTTCTGCAGGTTCAATATGGATATCGGAAGCGCCAACTTGAATAGCATCTTCAAATAGTGAATTGAGAAGTTTAATTACCGCTGGTTCTGCTTGTTTAATGGTCTTTTCTTCGTCGCTTGAAACTACTTCTTCTGCTGATTGTTGTAATTCTACAGCAAGTTTATCTGCAAAATTGGTTATTTCTTCAGTCCGTCGATATAATTGATCTAGTTTGTATTGGAGATCTTTTTCATTAACCACTGCTAGTTTTAAGGGCTTTTTTAAGACAGTATATAATTCATCAGTAGCGAAAATGTCTGAAGGGTTAGTCATACCAATTAAACAGTAATCAGCTTTTTCAGCTAGCAAAATAGCCTTAAATCGTCTCGCATATTTTTCAGGTAATTGTCGTGATACTTGTTCGTTAGTGACGTATTTTGCAACATCAAGATATGGGATTTCAGCTTGATTAGCTAAATCTTGGGAAGATGTTTTAGCGTCGGTCGGGTTAGTTTTATCCATTTTTATTATCCAATACCTTGTTTATTGTCTGAACTTATCTTTTAATTTTTTTATTTAGAAAATCAGTTAAATCTGGTGGAACATCTGAAACTTTATAAGCTTGTTGATAGGCTACTTTTGCTGCATTTTTTTTGCCAGCATTTTCTAGTGCCGTTCCAAGTCCAATCCACCATATGGTTCTTTGTGGTTCGATTTTTGTTAATTGATCATATATAGTAGCTGCCGGCATAAATTGTCCTTGTTGTTGGTATAACGCAGCAAGAAGCGCTAGATATTCAGGATCATCAACATTCATTAAATATTTTTGTAATAAACTAATTGCGGCCCTGGGGTTATTTTGTCTTACTAGAATATGGGCTTTAAGTTTAATCAAAGAGGCAGAAGTTTCATGTTGTTCTAAGTAGCTGGTTAATACTTCATCTGCTTTTTGTAATTTCCCCTCTTTAATTAGGAGAGAAACTAGTAAGATACGTGCTTCAAGATTGTTTGGATAATTACCAATGAGTAAATATAGATTATGGATAGCACTTTGCCTCCTATCTTGAGCTAGAAGCTGTTGAATCTCTTGATACTGTTTTGTTGCTTCTTCCTCTGGAGTAAGTGGTACTGATACTTTAGATAAAGTACTGTTGCTGGTTGCTTGTGGGTTAGAAAGTACTAGATGTAAATGCGGTGTGGGTGTATCAATTAATTGAAGTTCATCAATTTTAGTACCCGATAATAAAGTAAGAGTGCTAATAAGATTAGCCTTGTTTTGTTTGGTATTGAGAGCAACAATAAAAGACTGATCAAGAGATACAGGAATGTTTCCTGCAATTTTAGTATTGTTTAAAATAATCATCAGTTGTTGTTCAGATATATACTCAAGGTAGTAAGGAGTAGGAGCGCTTAAGACAAAATCCAAGATAGTTTGATTGTTGTTATGTTTCAAAATGATATTTTGGAGGTTAATTTCTTTGGGCAAAGGGGCTACTTTATTTTTTAGTGACTTGATTACTGATGTTTCTTTTTTGGGAATAACAAAACTTTTTGATAAATCAAAAACAATTTTAGGAGGACGACGCCAGACTATACCTAAAGTTACTATTACAACGACTATGCCAATTAAAATTAGCCATCTAAGAAATCGTATTTGTTTTTTAGGAGCGGAACTAACACTAGATAATGTTGGGATTGCAGCAAAATCACTTTTGTTGTTTTTTTCTAGTTCAGATAACATTTGGTTAATTAAGTTCATAAGCCGTCAGATAGTTAATTAATAATAAAGTAGCCGCAAATTCCAAGTATAGTTATTAACAATAAAAAAGCTAAAACGATTTTTAATGATGAATATTTTGCTAGAGCGATAGTTGGATGAAAAGTACTTTCAGTATCTGCAATCGCCATTTTAATGGCTTTGGCATCCACTTTTTTTTCATTATATCCATAGGTAATTAAAAATGCCTTGTGACCCAGAATATTAATTAATCTAGGAATACCTCGACTAGCTTTTAGTAATAGTTTGACTGCTTGAGTTGAAAACAATGTATCATAAGTATTTTTATAACCAGCAGTAGCTAAGTGCGCACAAAGGTAGGATAAAAGTTGATTGCGATTATGTAGTTTAGGTAAGTTATAGGAAAAAATGATTCGTTGTTCAAGTTGTCTAAGATGTATTTTTTTTAACTTTAAATTTAATTCTGGTTGACCAACTAAAACAAATTGCATCAATTTTTTATCTGCAGTTTCTAGGTTACTTAGCAAGCGCAATCCTTCCAGAGTTTGATCTGATAAAGCATGGGCTTCATCTATAATAATAACTATCCGGTTCCCCAAATTATGCAAAGTTACCAATTTAGCGGTTAGAAGATTCAGAAGTTGATGAGTATCAATATCATTATGTATAGTAATTCCTAATTCTTGAGCAATAGTTTTTTGTAAACCTAGAGTATCTAGAGTGGCATTAGCGATATAAACGGCTATATATTCATTGCCAAGGATACTAAGTAATTTTCGACATAACATGGTTTTGCCAGTACCAACCTCACCCGTTATTTTGATAAAACCTTCTCCATTATAGAGACTTACCATAATGACATTGAGCGCTTCCTTGTAAGCATGCAAACTACAGAAAAACCGTAAATTTGGTGTCAATGAAAAAGGGAATTCATTAAATCCAAAATGTTTTAAATACATATGCTGTCTTCCATCTCCAGATCATCTAATTTTTAGTAGAGTATTTTTTTTTTGCTTTGTTGGTACGACTTCATAACTAAAATTACCCGGCATGTTTTGCAGATTATTAACCGCTTCTTGGAGTTGTTTTTGCCACGTACGAGTATCTTCTGCAATTGTCGGACGGAGCAAAATTACAAGTTCTCGTTTCTGAGCATTTTTCTTCTTGCTCTTGAATAATCCTCCAACACCTGGCAGACGATCTACCCCTGGGGTTGATGACTCTACACTATCTAAAGAACTTTCTATAAGACCGCCAATGACAATGACTTGGCCATTTTTAGCTCGTACTACACTATCTGACTCTTTTATAGTGCTCTTAGCTAGTGGTAAATCTTGAGGTTGGTTGTTAACAGTAAATTTCTGTCGATCAGTAACAACATCACTCACTATAGGATGAATGTGGATAGTAACGAAGTCATTTTCATCTATTTGTGGTGTGACATCTAGAGTAATGCCAGAGAAAAATGGAGTTAAAGTAATGTTAGCTGTTGTTTGTGAAGTAGAGGTGCCAAGATTAGTATCACTACTTACATTGGTAACAAAAAACTTATCAGTACCGACCTTAATAACAGCTTTTTGATTATTGATTGTAGCAATACGTGGACTAGACAACACATTGACTTTTCCTTGGTTATTGAGAAGCCTGATCACACTACTAAAGGCATTACTTCCACTCTCATATTCACCACCAGATTTAGCCCGTATGTTTAAAACACCGATCACTTTATCAGCAAAAGTTTCCTGTATAGAATTAGTAGCCTCCGAGCTATTAATTTCGCCTTGTTGCAGTCCTAGAACTCTCCAGTTAATACCATTTTGAAACTGCGCTCCTAATCTAACTTCAAGGATCTTAGCTTCGATAATAACTTGTCGATGAATAATACTTTGGATGTTATCGAGGTATTGTGCTACATAACGTAATTCATTGGGGTAAGCTCTAACGATAATCACTCCAGAGCGTGGATTTACTATAACAGAACGTCCTTCCTGAGTACCGATGATGGTTTCTAAGTTTTGTTTGAGTAAATCCCAAAATTTAGAGCTAGAGTCGGTTTGGATTATACCACTTGGCATTGATATAGGTTGCTGAGAAGTACTAACTCCAGTAGATGTTGGGGTATTTTGGACAGTGTTAGTAATTTGTCCTGATCCTACGGTAGTTCTAGAATGGCCACTTCGATCTAAATCAATATAATTTAGGTTAAAAACTCTTGTTTCAAGGCGTCGTGGGTAGACTATATATCCATAGGAGGTTTTCCCATATTCAAACCCATATGTATCTCTAACGGCGTCCATAGTTTGAGGTATAGTTACTGATTTTAATTTTAGCGAGATATTGCCAGTAATTTGTGGATTTACCGTCATGTTATAGTCGGTATCTTTTACTAATCCCATAAAAAAATCTTTGGCGGGAGTATTATTAGCCGCAATGTCAAAACGCTGTTCTGGTATAGCGGCTTTGTTATTTGTTGGTACATTCGGAAGATTGATGTTAATGTCAGGCATCAACGCATTTTGTATTGGTGTGTTATGTTGTGTCGATGATCTAAGAGAGCGGTTAGCTTTTAAGCTGTCTTTTAAAGCTTGTTCGATTGCTCCTCTATTGTCATTATGGATGGGTTCTGTCAGAGTACAAGCACTAACTAATGTCAAAGTACCTAAAGCTAGCAAGATAAAAACTACATTTTTGTTAGTCCGAGTTTTCACGGTTTTTCCTTTTTTTATTTGTTATTGGGATTTTAACTTCGGTGTAAGATGTAGCTATTTTAGAGTAGCTGCCATCATCATTTTGTAGCGTGATACCATCGATGTTAATGGCAATTATTTTCGCATCGGCAATTCTATCCCCAACTTTAAAAACATGGCCATTTATAATAGTAAATTGTGAATTTTCCCCAACAAAAATAGCAGTAATATTTGTGTCGCTAGTGGTATTGGTTAAAGCATTTATATATGATGGCGGCTGAGTGGGGTCACGCATAACTTTTTCAGCACTATTGATCGTTGGCCAAATACCAAATGTGCCAAGAATCAAGATAACTATTAGGTTATATAATCTATGTCTATACATTTATCCAATCACCATAACGATCAATTGTGTGAATGTACAAAGTTATCTCAGCAGTTGGATACTGAATGACTTTGTATTCTAACTTATCCCAGAATATTCTCCAGGGCAATTTCTCTATTTCTTGTAAGTAATGCATAGTAGAAAGGTAATCACTTGAGAACTTTATGATAATACCGTTTCCAGTGACTTTAGTATTAGCAGCAGTAGGTAATACAATTTCTTTTGGTGGAAGATTTTGTAATTGTAGTAGTATTAGGTTGTTGGTAGTTTTTGATAAGTCATATAGCATGGTTTTTGTTTTGGAGTGTAATGATGTATCATTAGCAGTATCTTTAGCTTCTAGTTTCAATTTAGCTTTGACTTCATTTTCTAGAGTTTTTAGTTGGGTTTCGAGAGTTGGTATAGATAACTTTAAAGTTTGTACTTTCTTAGATGTTGTAACTAATGAGTGGTACAAACTTTGCCAAAAACTGTAATACCAAACGACAAAAAAAGTCCCTAACATAGTAGCCGAAATTACCGCTCTTGTTACTAGTGGTAAGTTGTCGATAATTTTTTGATATTTAATCAATACTTGATTCATTTATTTCTTTTTTTTGTTACAGCATCGTCAGTAGTAATAGGAACAGTACTAATAGTGAAGTCTGTATCATGGGTTTCACTGTTTTCTTGTAAATGGATAGCGCTAAATTTTTTGTTACGAAAATTATCCGATCGATTTAGGGCATTGATCAATACTGAAACACTAGAAGCCAGAATGGTACTACCTTTGATAGTTACTAAATTGTTCGCTGAGGCAAAGGTTATTTCATTAAGCCAAACCCCTTGGGGAACTAGGCTGGCTAGATCCTCAAGATAACGATGAAAACCAATAATATTGGCCATACTATCTATTGATTGTTTTTGTAATATGGCGAATTCTTGTTTGTATATCTCAATTTTTGCTATTAGATTTTTTTGGATGAGTTCTAAACCGGGCAATTCTTTTTGTTTAGTTATATTAATAGTATATGTTAGAACATAGATGAGAAACAGCAAAATAACCCATCCTGTAGTAATAGTAGTTATTAATCTACTATTTAAGGTAACAGGTGGTTGAATGGTTAATTCTGTAATCAAATTGATATTTTGTGTCATAATTTTTTCTCTATCCAGCATGACGTAATGCTCCACCTACTGCTACCCAACAGTTAGATTCTAGTTGTTGGTTGATAGTTATTTTGAGATTGACCACTTCTTTTAAAGTAAACGTAACTAATTCTTTATTTAAATGCGTAGCAATATCATGCATTATGTTGGCATCTAGATTTTCTTGTGGTGGCATCCAAAATTTGTTTGGTAGCTCTTGATTAAGTTCTGTTTTACAATTGTCAAGAGATTGTTCTTTTGTTGATGCTTCTTGACTAAGTTCTGTTTGACAGTAGCTAAAAGATCGATGTATTTCTGTGATTAAGTCACTATAATTGCCGTTTTTTATATTGCTTGGATTTATGGGCATATAGCGGATAAATTGGATATGAGATTGTTTAATCAAAATCATCAAGCAATTTTCCTTAATGAAACTTAAAAAACCGCTAGTTTCATTTTGATTAACTATTTTTGTGATTAAATTTCTAATAGCGAATTCACGAATGTCGATCGCTATTGGCAACAAATTACAACTTTGAATAACGTCAACTATTTTTTGTAAGAAACTTTGTTGTGCGGCAATAACATAGATTTTTTTTAAGGGTTTTATGAGTTCATCAGGATACAGGATATCTATAGTCGCATCTTCTATAGGATAGCTAATAATATCTTTTATTTGCCAACGTGCTGCTTGTTTATACTCTGCTTGTGGTACATTCGGGGTATCTATAAGTGTCAAACGATAGAAATCAGGGTGTAATACCCAATTGCACTGAGTATTCTTCAAATTGTATTGCACGACGAATTTAGTCAAACATTCTTTGAGTAAATCCGGAGTGAATTGGTTGCCATTTTGATATGCTTGAAAATCACAAATAGTTATTTCACGATTAGCTGGCTGCGGGCTATATGCTATAGCGATCCCATCGGGTCCTATTTCTATAGAACACAATCCTTTCTTGGATGTCCTAATTAATTTCATCGTGAATTTCCCCAAAAACATTTTTAATTGTATCTTAATTTTTTGCTAAAGAAAATATCTTTGATTCTAATATAAAAATATTTTTTGATGGCTTGAGGAAGATTTTGAGTAGTATATAATGATAACAAAAAAGGGGGAGTATGAAAACATGGATTTTGATTGCTAACTCTGCAGAAGCCAAACTCTTAGCGACAGATAATTTGCGTATGGGAAAGCTAGAGTTAATACGGGAATTTACTCATCTAGAAAGTCGTAAAAAAATCTCAGAATTGATGACTGATAAGCCTGTCCACTATAAAACTGATACCAATGCTTACAGTGCTTACAATAAGAATGATCCTAAACAGGTTGAAGCAGAACATTTCGCGTTGCAACTGGCCCATGAGCTAAAAACTGGAGTAGATCATAATTTCTGCAAGAAGATATTGCTAGTTGTACCTGCTCATTTTTATGGCTTAATAAAAAGCACTTTCATAGTGCTAATATTTTAGAAGAGTCCCATATTTTAAAGGACTATACTAAATATACTCTTAGTGAATTGCCTGAGGTATTAAAAAAACAATTGTTTGGTTGAGGTATATTCTTAAACTATAATATTGTCTAATAAGTATTGCCTTCTTTGATAGGTTCTTTAAGCTAACATTAATAGCTACAGTTAATCCAGTTGCCCCGCTACCTATAATTAGGACATCATGGTAATAGTGGTTTTTCATTGTTACAATAGTAATAGAAATTTTGTTATTGTTTATATGGATAGACGAAATAATATTCGTAATTTTTGTATTATTGCTCATGTTGATCATGGTAAATCGACCCTTGCTGATCGATTGATTCAGGCTTGTGGTGGACTCTCTTCACGAGAGATGCAAGATCAAGTGTTAGATAGTATGGACATTGAGCGAGAGCGAGGGATTACTATCAAGGCACAAAGTGTGACTTTAAAGTACCGAGCCAAGGATGGAGTAGAGTATTGTCTTAATTTTATTGATACTCCAGGACATGTTGATTTTTCTTATGAGGTTTCAAGATCACTTGCTGCTTGTGAAGGCGCTTTATTGTTAGTGGATGCGGCTCAAGGAGTTGAAGCACAGACCGTAACAGTTTGTTACATGGCGGTTGAAAATGGTCTTGAGATAATTCCAGTGATTAACAAAATAGATTTACCTCAAGCGGATCCGGCTAGAGTTATTAAAGAGATTGAAGATATCATAGGGATCGTGGCTTCTGATGCTTTAAAAGTGAGTGCTAAAAATGGAATAGGGATTGATGATCTATTTGAAACTGTTGTTAAGCGTGTTCCTCCACCCAAGGGGGATGAAACTAAGCCACTACAAGCATTAATTATAGATTCTTGGTTCGATAACTATTTGGGAGTGGTTTCTTTAGTGCGAATGATAAACGGGGTATTAAAAACACGTGAAGAGATCCGAGTAATGTCAACGGGTAAAGATTATGGAGTAGAAATTGTTGGAGTATTTACTCCTAAGCGTCAAGTAACTGAACAATTAGCTGTAGGTGAAGTTGGTTATGTTGTGGCAAATATTAAAGATATTTTTGGGGCACCTGTTGGCGATACATTAACTCATAGTAATCGTCCAGCTAAAGAGCCGCTTGCTGGGTTCAAAAAAGCTAAGCCTCAAGTATATGCAGGTCTTTACCCTGTTAATGCTGATGATTTTGAAAATTTTCGTGAGGCGCTTGCTAAATTGCGCCTTAATGATGCGTCATTATCTTATGAACCAGAGACTTCAGAAGCCCTAGGTTTTGGTTTTCGATGTGGTTTTTTAGGCATGTTGCATTTAGAAATTGTCCAGGAACGATTAAAGCGAGAATATAACTTAAATATAATTATTTCTGCGCCAACAGTTGTTTATGAGGTAGTAGTGCAAAATGGCGATGTTTTATCTGTTTCTAATCCGGCAAAACTTCCAGAGGTAGGTAGAATTGTTGAGATTCGTGAACCTATAGCTCGTACCAATATTTTGGTTCCGCGGGAGTATTTAGGTAATATCATACAACTTTGTATGGAACGTAGAGGTAACCAAATCAGTATGGATTTTGTCGGTAATCAGGTATCTTTAAATTATTTTTTACCTATGAGTGAAATAATCCTAGATTTTTTTGATCGTCTCAAATCGATTAGTCGTGGTTATGCCTCTCTAGATTATAGTTTTGATCACTTTACTCCTGCAGATTTAGTTAAACTTGATATTTTGATTAATAGTGAAAAAGTAGATGCTTTCTCTTTAATTGTTCATCGTGACAAAGCTTATGAACGTGGACGTAAATTGGTAGAAGCTATGAAAGATTTAATCCCTCGTCAGATGTTTGAAGTAGTAATTCAAGCAGCTATTGGTTCCCGGGTTATTACCCGGCAAGTTGTGAAAGCCTTACGTAAAAATGTTTTGGCTAAATGTTATGGTGGTGATGTTACACGTAAACGGAAACTGCTTGAGAAGCAAAAAGAGGGTAAAAAAAGAATGAAACGCTTGGGTAAGGTTGATATTCCGCAAGAGACATTTATTGATATTCTTAAAGTCGGATATTAATATTAATATATTTTAATATGTTCTAGATTGGGAGAGGAGAGAAAAAATGAAGCATAAATCATCTGATGGAAAAGAGTTAGTAGGAATTATTGTAGGTGGTGGTCCTGCGCCGGGGATTAATGGTGTCATTAGTGCAGCTGTGATCGAGGCTAATAACCATGGTAAAGAAGTAGTGGGGATTATTGGAGGGTTTAAAAGTCTTTTAGATGGAGAGAAAAATGTAATACCTCTTACCATCAAAGATGTTTCTAGGATTCATGATAGTGGTGGTTCTATTCTTCGTACTTCACGTGATACCTCCGAACATGCTAAAGCCCATTTTGCTACTTTAATGTCTACTTTAAAGAATGTTGGTATCAGATATCTAATTACTATTGGTGGTGATGGTACTCTTCACATGGCGAATTGGATTGAAAAAGAGGCGCGTGGTGCTATAAATGTTGTGCATACTCCCAAGACGATCGACAATGATATTTGTTTACCCGGAGGGTTTTCGACATTTGGCTATCAAACTGCACGTCATGTTGGAGTTTCTATTGTCAATAATATCATTGAAGATTCACGCACAACTGGGAGATGGTATTTTATCACTGTCATGGGGCGTCATACTGGGCATCTTGCGTTGGGTATTGGGAGTGCTGCAGGAGCAACATTGTCGTTGATACCAGAAGAATTTGTTAGAGGGAGACTCTCTTTTAAAAAAGTGGCAGATATTTTAACTTGTTCAATTATTAAACGTTTAGCGATGGGTAGAGATTGCGGGGTTGCAATACTTGCTGAAGGGATTTCTGAAAAAATTGATCTTGAGGAACTAAGTCAATATGAAGATGTAGAAAGAAATGAGAAAGGTGAGATAAAGCTTTCGGAAATCCAGCTTAGTAGGACTCTAAAAAACTTTGTTAGTGAGACACTAAAGTCATTTGGTGTGAATGTAAGTATTGCCGATAAGAATATCGGTTATGAATTACGAGCCGCTGATCCTATCCCATTTGATATGGAATATACTAGAAATTTGGGTTATGGCGCTGTTCGCTACCTCTTGCGGGGAGGCACGGGTTCAGTGATTGTTTGGTATGAGGGAAATATCAAGGCAATACCATTTATCGAAATGCTTAATAGTGCTACTGGGAAAGTGAAGCTTAGACAAGTTGATGTTCATACTGAAACTTATGAAGTAGCTAGAAAATATATGATTCGTCTTGAAAAGGAGGACTTAATGGATGAACGTTTGAAAAATCTTACTAAAGTTACTAATCTAGATCCTGATGATTTCAAAGAACGTTTTTCATATATAGTATCTGAATGTTCATTCTGTTAATTGAGATGATTGTTCATATGCGCTTTTTTCGGTCATTAGAGCTTATTTGTTTTATCTATGTCGCCTCTCTTTTTTGCAATCAAGCTGATGCTTCTAGTCATTGTTATTCTAACATGAGAGAAGTTCTAGAATGCTTTTTAAAATATGATGATGGTATATATAAATATAAATTTATAGGAGAAACTAGTGATAGTCCTGATATCACAAGGAAAATCTATGTTTTTGATTCGCAGAAATGGCCACTAGCTACTTATTCGGATATTCCTTCTATTGCGTGGCAACATAGATTTATTTTTTATATTCCTAAGCAAATTGTTTATCCCAAAGTTTTACTCTATGTCAATGGTGGACGTACTAGGAACATTAAGGGGGAGAAAGAATGGTTATCTTCTCGAGAACAAATAGATTATACAAGTATAGCTTTAACTAACAAAGCTGTGGTAGTTGAGCTTCAGGATGTACCCAACCAGTTTTTATTTTTTAACAATAAACCATATCAAGCGTGTCGCTATGCTCACTATAGATTTTAGGCCATCGTGACCCCTAAAATCAGTTCGCATAGCCGCGATACATTGTTGTGCTTCGCACACCGCGGCCGTCCTGCGGCTGAAAAACG
>JAISFD010000063.1 GCA_031263815.1 Coxiellaceae bacterium
AAACGCTACATTAACTTAACGCTCACTATAGATTTTTAGCACTCACTCCGTTCTGCTAAAAATCGTCAGCTACCGCAGACTACTCTCCTTCGCTTCGCTCCTCCCTGGCTCGCAGCGTATATAAAGTGTATTATTGTGAAACCCATTCACCTTGGCAGAAAGGCAGTGATGAGAATATGAATGGGCGACTAAGACATTACTTGCCAAGAGAAACTGAAATTACCAAAATAGCACAGAGTCAGCTAGATGAATCAGCTACGAAAATGAACCGGTGCCCAAGAAAATGTCTTGGTTTTAAAACGCCTAATGAACTGTTCATACAGCAGTATAAAAACGATTGTCGCACTTAGAGCTAGAATGCACACAATGTAACTTGAATTAACTACTTGATTATATTGGAGCTGGCGATGGGATTCGAACCCGCGACCTGCTGATTACAAATCAGCTGCTCTGCCAACTGAGCTACGCCAGCCCTGTTGCCATACTTTAGCTAGAATATTACGTGATCTCAATGATCACAACCATCAAAAACTAATACTAGTCATAATTCTACTGGATCTACATCTAAAAACCAGCGCAAATTACGTGGAGATTTTAACTTAGCAATAATTTGTAAGAAATCATTCAATGCTTGCTGCAACTTATCTCGATTTTTACTCTGTAATAATAATTGTGCACGAAAATAACCAGCTTTCCGTTCCATAGTAGCCGAAACTGGACCAAAAATTTTAACTACATTGTGTATCTTAATCCTAGCTGTAGCTCGCAATAAATTCAAATATTCAAATACAACATCCTCCTTTTTGCTTTCAGCTTGCAGTAATGCTAAATAAGTATATGGTGGTAATTCTGCTATTTGCCTCTCTTCCAAACAATTATTAACAAAACTCATATAGCCACCATTAATTAAATTCAAAAGCAAGGGATTATGAGGATTATGCGTTTGTAAATAAACCTCCCCTGGCATTTTTGCTCTGCCAGCCCGTCCCGCAACTTGGATAATTAACTGTGCCAAATGTTCACTAGCACGAAAATCTGAGCTAAATAAACTTTGATCAACATTCAAAACTGCTGCCATGGTTACTTTGGGGAAATGATGTCCTTTAGTAAGCATTTGGGTACCGATTAAAATCCGATATTTTTCTGCATGAATATTTTCCAGTATTTCTTCCAAAGAGTTTTTACGCTTCGTGGTATCACGATCAATCCGAATCAATTTAATTTCGGGAAATAACTCTTGTAACGCCAGTGTAATCCGTTCAGTACCATAACCGAGCATGAGCAACTTTTCTTCAGAACACTTGGGGCATTTTGAAGGAATATGTACTACACTACCACAATGATGACAACACAGATGATGACTTTTTTTATGGATAGTTAAACGAGCATCACAATATTTACACTCTGCAACCCAGCCACAACAGTTACAAATTAAAATTGGTGCAAAACCACGTCGATTTAAAAAAATCAACACTTGACCTCCATTACCAAGATGTTCCTTGATTTTGCGGAGTAAGTTTTCAGCAATACCGTTTTGTAACTTCTGATTGCGCATATCAACCAAGTGAAAACTAGGATGAATTGCTCCACCAGCACGTTCTGGTAATGTTAATCTCAGATAACGCTGCTGTCTAACATTGTAAATACTCTCAAGAGATGGCGTAGCTGAACCTAAAATTACTGGGATATTTTCTAGTTTCCCCCGTACTACTGCCAAATCACGAGCAGAATATCGTAAACCTGATTGTTGTTTAAAAGAAAGATCATGTTCTTCATCAACAATAATAATACCAGGATTTTTTAGTGGCGTAAAAATTGCTGAGCGAGTACCAATAACTATTGGTGCTACACCATTCTTTGCCATTTGCCATGAAGCTAAGCGCTCCTTTGGAGTTAAACGTGAATGAAAAGCCATTATTGTCACCCGAAAGCGTTTAGTAAAGTGTGCGATAGTTTGGGGAGTTAAATTTATCTCAGGAATTAAAATTAAAGCTTGTTTATCTAAAGCGATAATTTCCGAGATTACACGCAAATACACCTCAGTTTTACCACTTCCAGTCACTCCATCCAACAAAAAAGTCTTGAATTTATCTAAACAACTACTAATAATATTAATAGTTCGTTTTTGATATTCATTAAGCTTTATGGAACTTGAGTTACTCTTGGGGCAATCTTTAAAATCATAAGAAAAACTTACCTCCTGTTTTTGTCGTGCTTTTTGACGCAAGAGTTTCGGCAATACATTGTTGATTACCTCTCCAACAGGATGATGATAGTAATTACTCGTCCAATTAATAAGATTTAGTATATTCGAAGATAATAAAGATTTAGAATCAAGAATAACTATTGCCCGCCTTAGTTTAGGAGCAAACCGAGAATGGGTCGCTACTTCTAAAACAACCCCAATTAATTCTCTGCTACCAAATGGCACTAATACTCTCATTCCAGGCTGAATATCTTTTGGATTAGAATTTTCCGGCAATAAATAATCAAATAAATTACGCAATGGCGATGGAACTGCCACTCTCAAAATATAAAACTTTTCGGCAACACTGGACATGTGGCTAGGTATTTTAATGCTTAACCAAAAATATCAATATTGCTATAAAACCAATTAATAACAAAGCTAAAATACCTAAAGTAAAGATACTATGACTTAAATTATCTTTAGAAAAAGCTTCAGGATGCACTCGTAGATAAACAAATAATTGCCAAATAATAAATATTGATAGGAGTATACATAATAGCTTAAAAAACATTAAGTAACCTGTAGAATGGTTAGTGAGTTCGTTTTACCAGCAATTCCAATATTATCCCCACTTGTAACTACCACGAGATTACCCGTTTCCACAAGACTAGATTGCTGAAGTTTACTAACTGCAGCTTGTTTAAGTTTGGTATTATTTTTAAATCCAGTAACATCAAACTCTATAGGATAAACATCATTATAAAGCGCCATTTTCCCTAGAGCATTGCCATCACGACTCAAACCATAAATAGGGATGCCTGAGCGTACTCTAGATATCCACAAAGCAGTCATACCAGTTTCAGTTAAAGAAACTATAGCTTTAATCTGCAAGTGATTAGCAACATACACAGCGGCTACAGCAATAGTTTCATCTGCTCTTGTATAATGTACCTCTGCCTGGTTATCTGGCCCCAAAGATTGAGGCTGTTTTTCTGCAGCTAAACAAACTCGATCCATAGTTTGAATCACTAATACAGGATGTTCTCCAGTAGCAGTTTCAGCTGATAACATTACAGCATCACTACCATCTAAAACTGCATTGGCTACATCAGAAACTTCAGCTCTCGTAGGTACCACACTGTGAATCATGGTTTCCATCATTTGAGTAGCAGTAATTACCGGCTTATGCAATAGCCGAGCATAATCAATCATCAATTTTTGAGCTCCTGGTACCTCAGCATCACCGATCTCTACTGCTAAGTCACCACGCGCCACCATAATACCATCAGAAGTTTTAATGATCTCCTCCAAGGTTTCAGGAACAATCGCTTCAATACGCTCAATCTTAGCAATCACCCCCGTTTTACCTCCTTCTTTAGCTATTAACGCCTTGGTTTCTTCCACATCTAACTTAGAACGAACAAAAGAAATAGCTATATAATCCACATTTAATGCAACTGCTGTTTTTAAATCTTCACGGTCTTTATCAGTAAGCGCGCCTGCAGATAGCCCGCCACCTTGACGATTGATCCCTTTATTATTAGATAATTCACCACCTACGCTAACACGACAAATAATCTTACTGCCTTCTACTTTTTCTACGATGAACACTAAACGACCATCATCAAGCAACAAAATATCCTTAGCTTTAACATCTTGAGGTAAGGCTTTATAATCAATACCAACAGAAGTTTCATCTCCCGCATTCGTAGCTAAAGCAGCATCTAAAATAAAAGTAATATCCTCTTTTAGAATTACTTTACCATCTTTAAATTTAGCTATACGAATTTTAGGCCCTTGTAGATCAGCTAAAATACCCACAATTCTCCCTTCGGCTTTAGCTGCTTGGCGCACAGTATTAACTAAACTTCTTTTCTCCTCAACATTACCATGAGAAAAATTTAATCGTACAACATCAACACCTGCTGCAATCATTTGACGCAAAACATTTAAATTACTTGAGTTTGGGCCTAAAGTCGCAACAATTTTTGTTCTTCTCATATACTACTCACAAATTAGTATATAGCTATTTTCCACGTTCTTCTAACATTTGTACTGCAGGTAACTTATTCCCTTGCAAATATTCTAAAAATGCCCCACCTGCTGTAGAGATATAAGATATTTTTTTCTCGATTCCAAACTTCTCAATAGCTGCTACTGTATCCCCACCACCCGCAATTGAAAATGCATTACTATTAGCAACCGCCAAAGCAAGAGCTTTCGTTCCTTCACTAAATTGATCAATTTCAAAAACCCCTATTGGACCATTCCACACTATAGTTTTTGATTTACTAATAATCGTTCCCAAATGCTTTTGAGTTTCGGGACCAATATCTAAAATTATATCATCGGCTACTACTTCAGTAGCTTTTTTGATCACTGCTTGGGAAGTTTCTGCTATCTCTTTAGCAACTACTACATCACTTGGAATTGGAATTTCAGCTCCACGTTTTTTCGCTAATTCCAAAAGTTCTTTAGCTTTAGGAATAAAATCTATCTCACATAATGATTTACCTATAGGTAAATCATTAGCCATCATAAAAGTATTTGCAATCCCTCCACCAACCAGTAATTGATCTACTTTGCCAATTAAGTTTTCAAGTAATTGTAACTTAGTTGAAACCTTTGATCCCCCAACAATTGCGACTAAAGAAGGATGTTCTGGTTTTTCTAAAGCTTGACTCAGTGCCTCAAGTTCAACCATTAATAGCGGACCAGCACAGGCAATAGATGCAAATTTTCCTACCCCATGGGTAGAGGCTTGCGCCCGATGAGCCGTAGCAAAAGCATCCATCACAAAAATATCACAAAGAGATGCTATCTTTTTAGCAAGCTCTTCATTATCTTTTTTCTCCCCATTATTGAATCGCACGTTTTCACAAAGTACTATCTCACCTGAATTGACACTCACCCCACTAAGCCAATCACGCTCTAAACGGATATTTTTACTAAAATACTTACTGAGCCAATCAGCTACCGGTTTTAAGGAAAACTCTTCATCAAATCTCCCCTCATTAGGTTGACCAAGATGGGATAATACAATGACCCTTGCTCCAGCATCAGCTGCTAACTTTAAAGTAGGTGCTGAAGCTTTTAAACGTTTATCACTAGTAATAACTCCATTTTTCAGCGGAACATTAAAATCTACACGAATTAATACTCTTTTATCTCTTAGATCTAAATCCGTCATCTTTAAAATTGCCATATAATCCTCCTAATTATACTTGCATCCAAACTTTGGCAACATCTAACATTCTAGTTGAGAATCCCCACTCATTATCATACCAAGATAGCACTTTTACTGTTTTACCAATAACTTTAGTTTGAGTAGATTCAAAAATTGAAGAAAGAGGATTGTGATTAAAATCATGTGATACTAATGGCAGATCATTGTACCCTAAAACACCTTTAAGCTCTCCTTCAGATGCCGCCCTCATAATTGAATTAATTTCGTCTTTGGTAGTAGGATGTACCGACTCAAACACTAAATCAACTAACGAAACATTTATTGTTGGTACGCGAATGGCAAAACCATCTAATTTGCCAGCTAATTGTGGCAATACCAAACCAACAGCCGAAGCTGCACCAGTCTTAGTTGGGATCATGGATTGTGTGGCACTACGAGCACGACGTAAATCTTTATGATATACATCAATCAAAACTTGATCATTAGTATAGGAATGAATCGTCGTCATAAGACCAGCGACTATTCCAATTTTTTCATGTAAAACTTTTACCATTGGAGCTAAACAGTTTGTAGTACATGATCCATTAGAAATAATTTGATGGCTAGCAGTCAAAATATCGTGATTTACTCCATAAACAATAGTAGCATCAACATTTTCGCCAGGGGCAGAAACCATAACTTTTTTTGCACCTGCATTAATATGCGCCATCGCCTTTTCTTTGGCCGTAAATTTACCAGTACATTCAAAAACAACATCTACTCCGAGATCTTTCCAAGGCATTTTAGTTGGATCTTTCTCTATTAGTACTTTAATTTTATCTCCATTAACAATGATACAATCATTATCAACTTGGACAGTACCACTAAATTTACCATGGACTGTATCATAAATAGTTAAATGGGCATTGATTTTCGCATCACCCAAATCATTTATAGCAACAACTTCGACATCTTTACGGTAACCCTCTTCATAAATAGCACGTAAGACATTGCGTCCAATTCTGCCATAACCATTAATTGCTACTTTTATAGACATACTATTTCCTCCTTAAAGTATTTGATTATAATAAAAATTTATAAACTATTGGCTTAAAATCAACTTAGTAATATTGTGCTCCGAAAAGCCAAAAAACTCAAATAATATTTTGTCAGGTGCTGATTCTCCATACCGATCTAACCCTATTACTTTACCATCCATCCCAACATATTTATACCAAGACTGAGAAGAAGCTGCTTCTATTGCCACTCTTTTAGTAATATCTTTAGGCAAAACTCTCTCTTTATAAATATCATCTTGACTATCAAAAACATCTTGGGATGGCATAGAAACTACACGGATTTTTCCCCCTTGATCTTCTTTTAACTTAAGAGCAACCTTACAAGCTAAAGCTACTTCTGACCCAGTAGCAATTAAAATCCAATCTGGCATACCATCTGCAACATCAATTAATATGTATCCACCTCGTTTTATATCAGCTAAATTCCGGAGATCGTAGTGGGATTCAGTTGCTAATTTTTGTCTTGTAAAAATTAAAGCTGTAGGTCCATCTTTATGCTCTAATGCGTATTGCCAGGCTATTGCAGTTTCTACCATATTACATGGTCGCCACACCGATAAATTCGGAGTGGCACGTAACATTGCTAATTGTTCTACTGGCTGATGAGTAGGGCCATCCTCACCTAGACCAATCGAATCATGACTAAAAACATAAATAACTTGTCGTTTCATCATTGCTGCCATACGAATAGCACTATGGCCATAACTTGCAAACACTAAAAAAGTACCACCATACGGAACAAAACCACCATATAAAGAAACTCCATTCATAATTGCAAACATTCCAAACTCTCTGACACCATAGTGTAAATAGTTACCTGAAGCATCATCCTTAGCTATAGTCTTTGAACCACTCCAATTAGTTAAATTAGATGCAGTCAGATCTGCGGAACCACCAAGCAACTCTGGTAGTAACGTTCCATAAAAATTTAAGGCTTTTTGCGATGCTTGACGAGTTGCTAAACTCTCAACACCAGTTATGGTTTCCTTAATATAATCTTGTGCTCTTGACACAAAATCTTGAGGAAGTTTACCATTCTTACGCCTTAAAAATTCTTGAGCTAACTCAGGGTACTTAATACCATATGCATTATATAGCTCTTGCCATCTATCCTCTTCTTCTTGCCCTTTTTTGCGAATATCCCAAGCAGAATAAATTTCCTTGGGAATCACGAAAGGTTCATATTGCCAACCTAAGTAATTACGCATGGCTAAAACTTCCTCAGCTCCAAGTGGCGAACCATGACAAGTACAGGAATTACACATATGGGGTGAACCAAAACCAATAACAGTTTTACAACAAATTATACTAGGTTTATCACTATTTTTTTGAGATTCCTGAATCGCTTTACGAATAACATCGGGATTATATCCATCAATATTAGGTATCACATGCCAATTATATGCCTGGAAACGTTTTACAATATCATCCGTAAACCAATCGCAGGTTTCACCATCAATTGAGATCCCATTATTATCCCAAAATACAATTAGTGTACCTAAACCATGAGTACCAGCAAAAGAAGCCGCCTCATGAGAGATCCCTTCCATTAAACACCCATCCCCAACAAAGACATAAGTATAATGATCAATGAGATTAAATTTTGGTCGATTAAATTGCGTAGCTAAAATTTTCTCAGCTAATGCCATACCTACTGCATTAGCCAATCCCTGACCAAGAGGTCCTGTAGTAGTCTCTACACCTGGAGTTAAACCGAATTCAGGGTGCCCAGGTGTCTTTGAATGTAGTTGCCTAAAATTCTTCAGATCATTTATTGATAAATCATAGCCCGTTAAATGCAACAAAGAATAAAGCAACATTGAACCATGTCCATTAGATATAATAAACCTATCCCTATTAATCCAATTGGGATTATTAGGATTATGATGTAAAAATTCCCGCCAAAGAATGGTTGCAATATCAGCCATTCCAAGTGGCATTCCGGGATGGCCAGAATTAGCTTTTTGGATTGCATCAACACTTAAAAAACGTATAGCATTTGCAAGCTCACTTTGACTAAGCATAATTATATACTCTCAATCTAGGTATTTTATATTCATGATAGATAAATAGCCTTTTCATAAAAAGCTATTGCCTTTTGCCAATCATTTTGCGAAACCATAACGCGACCAAGCTCAGCATATACACCTAAAGTTGGTTTAATTTTCGCACTCTTTTCTAAATAATGGATAGCTTTACCCCACAGCTTCTGCTCACGACAAATTTTACCAAGGCAAAATAAAAGACTCGCATTTTCTGAATTATCTTTTAACCATCCTTCCGCCCGGATTAAATGTTTTATTGGTTGTACAGTCGGTAGCGTTGCATAAAGTTCAAGTAAACGTTCATCTAAAACCTTATGCAGAGCTATTTTAAGTATCATCTCTGCATCTTCCCCTTTATTATGCTTGATTAAATACTCTACATAAATAGCCACCAAGATCGGTTTTTTTTGTAAATAACGAGGTAGATTATTCCATATAGTTTCTATACTATTATTGCGTATTCCTAACAAAAGCAGCTCCTTATAAACCTTTGCTTCAAGACTATTAACATAATCTACTCCAAGCACTTTGCGTTTCTTTAAAACTGGTAATAATTTTTCTAGATTTAGCCAATCATTTAATTCCAAATATACTTGTTGCAATAACTGCAAAACAAAAACATTTTTTGGCTGTATTTGATGTAAACTTTGTAAAGTCATGCTAGCCTCTTTCCACTGTCGATTTCCGATTTGTAAACTAGCTTGAGCCAAGCCTACTACCATTGGATTATTTTGAGCTACTTTCTGCACCAACCGCAGATAACTATCACGACGTTTCAATGCATGTTGATGTTGAGCCATGAATGTTGATGCTAAACAATTTACTAGCGGCATATCGCTATGTTTGGCAGAACGTAATAATTTTCTTTCAGCTCGTTCCCAATTACCCTCAATAAGATCGTATAGTCCCAATACTGTCTGTTTATGAGCTCGCTTTTTTTTACGATTATTAAACCACTGCTTAACATAGCAAGTTATGGCACTAACTCCACTACCAAACCGTAAAATTGTATAAAAAATCACGAACAAAAAAACTAAAGCAACCACTGCAAACCATAGCGAGGTTTCAATACTAATGTTGTCAGCCGCAATTAAAACATAACCTGGATTATTATGCATAATAACCCCAAACCAAACAGCAAATAGCAACACCAAAAAGTAAAAGATTATCCTTTTCATATTGATTGAGTACCTTTAACCGATAAAGAAGTGTACGGCATCGGTGTTATTGTTTCCTGGATCTTATTAGCATTCATAAAGTTCTGGATTGCTGCAAGAGACTCGGTAAGTAAAGGAATTTTGGGCCGTAAGTCAATCTGTTGTAATTCTCTCAATGTCGGCAAAATATTAGAATCAGCAATAAAATATCGAGCGAATAGATTAACTGCCTCTTCCAAACATGTACGATAAAGTTCGTTTTGCCGATGTATAACTGCCAACTCAGCCTGTAATAACTTTGTTTGAATATTAAGGCGCAAAATTGTTTCTTGCTCTGGAGATAGTAACGGTTCAACAACTTGACGCCGTATCACTACTATATCTTTTAATGCCTTAATAGTACTTGTAAAAAAACTTTGCCATAAAGTCATAACAGTGGAAGATACTTCCTCTTCATTTGGCTTTATAGCAGGGATAAATCGCTGAACTACTATCGGTAAAGAGTCAATTTTTTGGCTAAGAGCCTCTATTTTAAGAATCAAATATACAACATCAACCACAGGCACCGTTTGTAAATTAGCAATATCTTTATTTAAACTATGGTTGATCGCTGACAATTCGGGAGTAATAGCATATTGCTTGGCCATAAGTAAAAAAGAAAGAGCAAGTGTCGTATCTCTCGTAGTATTCAGAGTCAAATCCGCCATGTGAACAAGATGTTCAATAACAATTGATCGCCAATTATCGGTTTTGGCGATATTAGTTCTCTGAACAACATTTTGTAAATTTTGGAGATTATTTTGTAATTGATCACATTTTATCTTTAATTGCTTGAGCTCATCAGCAAATTCTTCGGTTTGCGATTTCTTAGCATCAATTTTACTTGCAACAAAATTTAAGCCTAAATAACCTCCAACAACTAAAGCTAACACAACAATAGGGATTATTAACTTTGGTAAAATACTTTTCCGCTTAGTAGAACTAGGATTAATGTTTTGTTGTTCCGACATAATTATCCTTCTTATAATATTGTTACCACCTTAAGACTAACCTTAATCAGGGGCTCTAGGTGCATATTTTATTTCTTCATAAATATTGCTAATATCTTTCACCCGTTCGATAGAAAATGGGCAATCGAATATATTTGCTGATGAACAAAACTTAGTATTATTTTTACCGGTTAATGGCCCCCAACCTCTGCCTTTGGGCTCGAGAACTAATTGACTACGTGTTTGTTCCAATGCTAATGGAAAAGGTACAGCCTCATCAGTTTTATACAAACAAAGGACCTGTCCAACTTTTATCCCTTTCCACTGAACACCAATAAAATTTATAATTTTAGTAGCACTTGATGGAGTATAGGTTGCCCACTTACGATCAAGTGTTACCCATTTCGTATCATCTTTAATCAAATCCTCTTTCTTAGGACAAAACTTAATCTCTTGCTGTAGAGAAGTATCTTCAGAAGAAGCTCCACTGGCAACATTTGCAATAGTAGATACATTACTCGCAAATTTTTTCATGCTCATATCAGGTGCCCTAAAAAAAATAACCCAAACAACGACAATACTGATTATTACTACTAACCCACCAAGTATATAATATTTAAACCGCATAACATTACCCTGTTACTTAAAACTAATATAATCAAGCGTTGTCGCTATGCTCACTATAGATTTTAGGCCATCGTGACCCCTAAAATCAGTTCGCATGGCCGCGACACATCGTTGTGCTTCGCACACCGCGGCCGTCCTGCGGCTGAAAAACGCTACATTAACTTAACGCTCACTATAGATTTTTAG
>JAISFD010000014.1 GCA_031263815.1 Coxiellaceae bacterium
GTGTGTCGTTGATTGCGCCGATTGCGATGGATGATGGGTTAAGGTTTGCTATTAGGGAA
The DNA here is from genome assembly GCA_031263815.1 of Coxiellaceae bacterium. Lineage (GTDB taxonomy): Bacteria > Pseudomonadota > Gammaproteobacteria > UBA9339 > UBA9339 > UBA9339. Next base: position 60 of record JAISFD010000014.1, read on the forward strand.
GGTGGTAAGACGGTAGGAGCAGGTGTAGTAACAAAAATTATTGTGTAGAGATGAATTATGATAGAGCATCAGGAACGATTGGGTGGTTTTCTGCTTTTGCTAAAGACTAAAGAGATAGTGGGTTAGGTCAGTAGCTCAATTGGCAGAGCAACGGTCTCCAAAACCGTAGGTTGGGGGTTCGATTCCCTCCTGGCCTGCCAGAAGAGATAAGTAGTAGAATTTAGAGGTCTAATGGAAGAAACAAAAAGTGTATCACATTCAAAGCTAGATGTTTTGTGTTGGATATTAGTCTGTATTTTAATTCTGACCGGTATTGCTGCTAATTATTATTTTAGAGAATTAATATGGTCTTTACGTTTTGCTGTGTGGATAGTTTTAGTTGGTGTTTTACTAGGATTAGCAGCTCTAACTACTCAAGGTAGAAAAATTTGGGGATTTATAAAAAATGCGCAGATAGAATTGCGTAAAGTTGTATGGCCAACTCGCGAAGAAACTGTGAAAACTACTGCTATCGTCGCGCTTTTAGTTTTTATTATGTCATTGATTTTATGGGCTTTTGATTCTATTTTATTATGGATTATTAGTTGTTTTACCCGTTAATTTATATAAAAAAGTAAGCAGGTTATCAGTATGAATACTGAATCTAAAGTAGAAACATCAAGTGAAAAATCATCAAATATAAAATGGTATATAATCCATGCTTACTCAGGGAAAGAATTGACTGTAATGAGCAATCTTAAGGAGCGTATCAAGCTGTATAAAATGGAAGATAAATTTGGTGAAATCATTGTACCGACAGAAGAGGTTGTTGAGATGCGAGGTGGACAGAAATGCAGGAGTAAGCGCAAATTTTTTCCAGGTTATGTTTTAGTGCAAATGGAGATGAATGATGAAACATGGCATTTAGTAAAAAACGTGCCATGGGTTATGGGTTTTATTGGTGGTACCAGTGATAAGCCTGCTACAGTTTCTAATAAGGAGATTGATGAAATTTTGTACCGTGTACAAGAAGGTACTGAAAAACCACGGCCAAAAATTTTATTTGCTCCTGGAGAAGTCGTACGTATTATTAATGGCCCATTTGCTGATTTTGATGGAGTAGTTGAAGAGGTTAACTATGAGAAGAATAGATTAGTAGTATCGGTGCTAATTTTTGGGCGTTCAACACCGGTAGAGCTAGAGTTTGCTCAGGTACAGAAAGCCTAAAATTTGTTTTTTAATTTTTGATAGGGGAGCTCAAATAAGTTGGTGAGATTTTAAGTGAAATTGACAGCGCTAATACCCAGGAGGTAATACAAGTGGCAGTAAAAAAAGCAACGACTAAAATTAAATTACAAGTGAAAGCTGGTGAAGCAAATCCAGCTCCACCAATTGGTCCCGCATTGGGTCAGCATGGTGTCAATATTATGGAGTTTTGTAAGGCATTTAATGCTAAGACCCAGAAAATGGAAAAAGGGATTCCCTTACCAGTGGTTATAGATGTTTATGCCGATAAAAGTTTTTCTTTTATTATAAAAACCCCCCCAGCTTCGGTTTTGTTATTAAAAGCTTTGGGTATAGAAAAGGGAAGCTCTACGCCACATAACCAAAAAATTGGCCAAGTTACTTTGGCTCAAGTTGAAGAGATTGCAAAGGTTAAACATTCGGATCTTACCGCCAAAGACTTAAAAGCAGCTATGCGTACAATTATGGGTACCGCAAGAAGTATGGGAATTGAAATTGCGGGAGGCGAAAATGTCTAGAATTACTAAACGTCAAAAAAAGATAAGCGAGAAGGTTAGTGTTGGCAAGCAATATCCTATAGTAGAGGCTTTAGAATTACTCCAATCTTTACCTCGTTTAAAGTTTAATGAGAGTATTAATGTCAGTGTTAATTTAGGAATTGATGCTAGTAAGTCTGAACAAAATGTACGTGGAGCAGTGGTATTGCCTCATGGCACTGGTCGTAAGGTTAGGGTTGGAGTGTTTGCTGAAGGGAATTATGCTAAATCTGCCATCGGTGCTGGTGCAGAAGTTGTTGGTTTTGACGATCTGGCGGAGAAAATTAAACGAGGAATTATAGATTTTGATGTTTTAATAGCCACTCCTGATGCTATGCGTTTAGTTGGTCAGTTGGGACAAATTTTAGGACCTAAGGGGCTAATGCCTAATCCAAAAGTAGGTACAGTGACTACTGATGTTGTAACAGCAGTTAAGAATGCTAAAGGTGGACAAGTAAGTTATCGTGCTGATAAAGGTGGGGTTGTACATTGTATGATTGGCAAAATTGATTTTGCTGCTGAAGCGTTGAAAAATAATTTGATCGCTTTATTGAATGATCTAAAGAGAGTTAAACCAAATAGTGCTAAAGGGGTCTATATTAAAAAGATTGTTTTATCAAGTACTATGGGTCCGGGTCTAATGATTGATCAGGCAAGCCTCGAGGCGATTTAGAAAAATAGTCTTGTAGCTAGAGGTTACAAGTAAAAAACTATTTGTTTTTGTTAAAAAAAAATTTTATTATATGATATTTTTATAAAGTTTTTTGCGGCTGAGGTCAAAATCTAAAATTTGGTTTCTACCGTTAGAGACCGTAGATCTTAAGTTAGAAATGTTTAGCTTAGGTTAATTGAGAGTAATTCTCAGTCTACATAAACGGTGCTGTGGATACAGATTTATGTGTAACGGCATGAGGGAGGTGTTAGTGGTGCTTAAACTTGAAGATAAAAAAGCTATTGTGAATGAAGTAGCAAGTGTTGCTATGCAAGCAGTTTCTGCTGGAGTAGTTGATTATCGTGGTTTGACTGTAGCTGAAATGACTGATTTACGAGCTAAAGCTCGTAAATCTGGTGTTTATCTGCGAGTGATTCGCAATACTTTAGCCAAGCGTGCTGTGGAAAATTCAAGTTTTTTTTGCATGCAAGAAGCTTTTAAAGGGTCAGTATTTTTAGCATTTTCGTTAGAAGATCCTGGTGCTGTAGCTCGTTTATTGAAGAATGCTATCCGAGATTGCGGCAAGCTTACGGTTTGTGCTTTAGCGATTGGTGGCAAATTGCTGCAGGCAAAAGATCTTGATGCTATTGCTAAGTTACCTACGCGTAATGAGGCTTTGGCTACTTTAATGTTAGTAGTTAAAGCTCCGATTACCCAGTTGGTAAGAACTATGGCGGAACCATATGCGATGCTTACGCGTACAATTGCGGCTATACGTGATAAAAAGGCTGCATAAATTTTTATTGAATTTTTTGAGGAGAAATTAAATGACCGTTACTAAAGATCAAATTCTAGAAGCAATCGCTAAAATGAGCGTAATTGATATTGTTGATTTAGTGAAAGCGATGGAAGAAAAATTCGGTGTTTCTGCAGCTGCTGCAGTAGCAGTTGCTGCCCCAGCTGCTAGCAGTGGGGAGGCAGTCGAAGAGAAGACTTCTTTTAATGTAGTAATGACTAGCTTCGGCTCTAACAAAATCAATGTCATTAAAGCTATTCGTGAGATTACCGGTTTGGGGTTGAAAGAAGCAAAGGATATGGTTGAAGGAGTTCCTGCAACCGTGAAAGAAGGGGTTTCCAAGGATGATGCCGCTAATATTAAGAAGAAGCTTGAAGAAGCCGGTGCGACAGTTGAAGTCAAATAAAGAAATTTTGTAGCATAAAAACTGTAGATAGAGATTAACATCTGAAAATAGATTAAAAGATGGTGTTACTGTTTTTTGTTTGAGTTTATTGAGGTTAGTTAATGAACCACATTCCACAAGCCAATACTCGTAAGATTGATAGCCAACCAACTTTTTCTTATACTGAAAAAAAACGGATACGTAAAAGTTTTGCCAAACATCCTATTACAGTAGAACCTCCATATCTTTTGGCTACTCAAGTGGAATCATATCGAAGTTTTCTCCAAGTTGGGGTTAAACCGGAAGTGTTAATTAATACTGGACTGCATACAGTATTTAAGTCGGTTTTTCCAATAACCAGCTATTCGGGTGATGCCGAGCTAGAATATATTAGTTATAGCCTTGGCGAACCGATGTTTGACGTTCAAGAATGTCGCACGAGGGGTTTAAACTATGCGGCAGCATTGAGAATAAAGTTACGCTTAACTATTTATGAGAAGGACAGTGCTGGTAATAAAAAAGTAGTAAAAGAGATTAAAGAGCAAGAAATTTATGTCGGTGATTTGCCTTTAATGACTGATACTGGTAGTTTTGTTATTAATGGTATAGAACGAGTTGTAGTGTCACAGTTGCATCGTTCTCCAGGGGTGTTTTTTGAACATGACAAGGGGAAAACTCATTCTTCAGGTAAATTACTTTTCTCTGCTCGCATTATTCCTTACCGTGGTTCTTGGCTTGACTTTGAATTTGATCCTAAAGATTGTATTTTTGTACGAATTGACCGTAGACGTAAACTACCATTGACCGTTTTGTTACGTGCCCTGGGTTTTGTCACTGAACAAATTTTAGAAATGTTTTTTGAATCTAACACTTTTCATTTGCAAGGAGAAAACATTATCTTAGATTTAAATTTAAACCCCGGACGTTTACGGGGCGAACTAGCAGTTGTTGATATCAAAGATAAAGCTGGGAATGTAATTATTGAGCAAGGTAGAAGGATTTCCCAACGTCATGTTCAGCAAATCCAAAAATCTGGACTTAAAACTTTAATTGTTCCCGTAGAATATTTGTTGGACAAAGTTATCGCTAAGCCGGTTATTAACAAAAATAATGGGGAAGTGTTAGCTAAAGCTAATACTGAAATTGATGTAGAATTGATTAGTAAGTTTCGTAAAGCTAGTATCGAATCTTTTGAAACTCTCTATGTTAACGAACTTGATCGCGGTCTTTACATTTCGGATACTTTGCGTATTGACTCAACTAGTACTCAATTAGAGGCGTTAGTGGAAATTTATCGGATTGTGCGTCCGGGAGAACCACCAACAAAAGAGTCAGCGGAAACTTTATTCCGTAATCTATTTTTTTCACCCGAACGTTATGATTTATCTAACATAGGTAGGATGAAATTTAATCGCAAGTTAGGGCGTCTTAGTTTTGAGGGGTCACGTGTTTTAACTAAAGAGGATATTGTGGATGTAGTAAAAATGTTAGTTGATATCCGTGATGGTAAAGGAGAGGTAGATGACATTGATCATTTAGGTAATCGGCGGGTACGTGGTGTTGGTGAGATGGTAGAAAATCAATTTCGGATTGGTTTATTGCGAGTAGAAAGAGTAGTGAAAGAACGATTAGGTTTAGCAGATACAGAAAATCTTGTGCCCCAAGATTTATTTAATTCGAAACCAATTGCGGCAGCGATTAAAGAGTTTTTTGGTTCTGGGCAATTATCACAATTTATGGATCAGAATAATCCTCTTACTGCAGTGACACATAAGCGACGTATTTCAGCATTAGGGCCAGGAGGGTTAACGAGGGAACGTGCAGGTTTTGAAGTACGTGATGTTCACCCTACTCACTATGGTCGTTTATGTCCTATTGAAACTCCTGAAGGACCAAATATTGGATTAATAAATTCTTTAGCAGTTTACGCCAAAATTAATAAATATGGTTTCATTGAAAGTCCTTATCGTAAAGTAGTTTCCGGTAAACTTACAGATGAAGTGATATTTTTATCTGCTATTGAGGAAGGCAATTTTTATATCGCACAAGCTAATACTACTATTGATAAGAAGGGTTTTTTGGTTGATGAATTGATTCCCTGTAGACATAAAGGGGAAACTATTTTGACCTCGGCTGATAATGTTAACTATATTGATGTATCACCAAGTCAGATTGTATCGATTGCTACGACTTTAATTCCGTTTTTGGAACATGATGATACTAGTCGTGCTCTTATGGGATCAAATATGCAACGTCAAGCTGTACCAACCCTAAGATCGGAAAAACCCTTAATTGGTACTGGTATGGAATATAAAGTAGCTACTGATTCTGGTGTTACAGTGGTTGCTCGTCGAGGAGGCGTTGTGGATTCAGTTGATGCTTCACGAATTGTTGTGCGTGCTGATAAGAAAGAATTGGCTGGTGATGAGGAAGCTGGTGTAGATATTTATAATTTAATTAAATATACTAGGTCTAATCAAAATACCTGTATTAATCAGCATCCCTTAGTGGAAGTTGGTGATCATGTTGCGAAAGGTGATGTTTTAGCCGATGGTCCGAGTACCGATCTTGGAGAGTTAGCTTTAGGGCAAAACTTGTTAGTAGCATTTATGCCTTGGAATGGTTGTAATTTTGAAGACTCAATTGTCATTTCAGAACGTTTGGTTCAAGACGAACGTTTTACTACGGTCCATATTCAGGAATTAACTTGTGTGGCGCGTGATACTAAGCTCGGTCCTGAAGAAATTACCTCTGATATCCCTAATATTGGTGAGGGGGCTTTAGCTAAACTTGATGAGTGTGGCATAGTGCATATTGGAGCTGAGGTTGTAGCAGGTGATATTCTTGTAGGGAAGATTACTCCTAAGGGAGAAACCCAATTAACTCCAGAAGAGAAGTTGTTACGAGCTATTTTCGGTGAGAAAGCTTCTGATGTTAAGGATACATCTCTTCGCGTACCATCTGGAACTAACGGTACCGTTATTGATGTTCAGATATTTACTCGTGATGGCGTAGCGAAAGATGAACGTGCTAAGAGTATCGAAAAGACTGCATTAGCACAAATAAAAAAAGATTTGACGGATGAATTACGTATTAAAGAAGATGTAGTTTATCAGTCAATTAGAAGTATTTTAATTAAACAGAAAGCAGGTAACACAGTAAAACAAATAAAAAAAGGTACGGTAATTACGGCCGAACATTTGGGGAAAATTCCACGTGAATTTTGGGTTGAAATTAGTGTTAGTGACAAAAAAACCAATCAAAATTTAGAACTTGCAGAAAAACAATTAAAGCAAATAGTAAAAGAGTATGAAAGAAAATTAGAGATGGAACGGAAAAAATTGGCTCAAGGAGACGATCTTGCTCCTGGCGTATTAAAGATAGTTAAAGTAAGTTTAGCAGTTAAACGTCGAATTCAGGTTGGTGACAAAATGGCAGGAAGGCATGGCAATAAGGGAGTGATTTCAATTATTGCTCCGGTAGAGGATATGCCTCATCTTGCTGATGGTACTCCTGTTGATTTAGTGTTAAATCCACTTGGTGTCCCTTCTCGTATGAATGTTGGGCAGGTTTTAGAGACTCACTTGGGTTGGGCAGCTAAGAACTTAGGATTAAAAATTGGTCAAATGTTAAATGAACAGTGCAGTATCTATGATATCAGAAAGTTTTTGCAAAAAATTTATGATGTTGGACGAGGGCAGAAAGTAGACTTAGAACAATTAGCTGATTCTGAAGTCAAAGTTTTAGCTGAAAATTTAGTTGGTGGTGTGCCGATTACTACCCCGGTTTTTGATGGTGCTATCGAGGAAGAGATACGGGAGATGTTGCGTCTTGCTGAATTACCTGAAAATGGTCAAGCGTGGTTGTTTGATGGTCGTACTGGTAAAAAGTTTGATAGGCCTGTGACAGTTGGTTATATGTACATGTTAAAGTTAAATCATTTAGTTGACGATAAAATGCATGCTCGATCTACAGGGTCATACAGTTTAGTTACACAACAGCCTTTAGGGGGTAAAGCGCAGTTTGGTGGGCAGCGTTTTGGTGAAATGGAGGTATGGGCGCTTGAAGCTTACGGAGCAGCCTATACTTTACAAGAAATGTTAACTGTTAAATCAGATGATGTTATGGGTCGTACTAAAGTTTATAAACGGATTGTTAATGGAGACCATAGTATGGAAGCTGGAATGCCAGAATCATTTAACGTGTTAGTAAAAGAAATTAGATCCTTAGGTATTGATGTCGAATTAGAAAATGATTAGCACCATAAACTGAAGAAAAGATAATTTAAAGTTGAGGACTGAAATTTGAGAAATCTACTTAATTTAATTAAAAAAGATCAGCCAGAGGAATTTGATGCAATTCGAATTGGTCTAGCGTCTCCAGAGACCATTCGCTCATGGTCTTATGGTGAAATTAAGAAACCTGAAACTATCAATTATCGTACTTTTAAGCCAGAACGTGACGGGTTATTTTGTGCAAAGATTTTTGGTCCAATTAAAGATTATGAATGTTTGTGTGGTAAGTATAAGCGCTTAAAGCATCGGGGTGTTGTTTGCGAAAAGTGTGGTGTTGAAGTTATAGTTTCTCGGGTACGTCGTGAACGAATGGGTCATATTGAACTTGCATGTCCTGTAGCACACATTTGGTATTTAAAATCGTTGCCATCTAGGATTGGTATGTTGCTTGATATCAGTTTACGTGATATTGAACGTATTCTTTATTTTGAGTCATATATTGTTGTTAACCCAGGAATGTCTCCTTTAGAAAAAGGACAGTTGCTTTCTGATGAAGAGTATTTGGAAGCAGTTGAGGAGTATGGTAATGCTTTTGAAGCCATGATGGGTGCAGAAGCAATTCAGAAACTATTGAAAGAAATTGATCTGCAATCTCAAATCGATGAACTACGTACTGAATTAATAAATATTAGTTCTGATACTAAATTTAAAAAAATTAGTAGACATCTTAGAGTACTTGAGGCTTTCCAAGAGTCGAGTAATAAGCCAGAGTGGATGATTTTAACTGTACTTCCAGTGTTACCTCCTGATTTACGTCCATTAGTGCCTCTTGATGGTGGTAGATTTGCCACTTCAGATCTTAATGATCTATACCGTCGGGTAATCAATCGTAATAATCGGTTAAAGCGTCTTTTGGATTTAAATGCTCCCGATATTATTGTTCGTAATGAAAAGCGTATGTTGCAAGAATCTGTTGACGCTTTGTTAGATAATGGTCGTCGTGGTCGAGCTATTACTGGTGCTAATAGACGTCCTCTCAAATCGCTTGCAGATATGATTAAAGGCAAGCAAGGGCGTTTCCGCCAAAATCTTTTGGGTAAGAGAGTAGATTATTCAGGTCGTTCCGTGATTGTTGTTGGTCCAACATTAAAGTTACATCAATGTGGGCTACCGAAAAAAATGGCTTTAGAGTTATTTAAACCTTTTATTTATAGCAAATTACAATTTAGAGGATTAGCTACTACGATCAAAGCTGCGAAAAAAATGGTGGAGAATGAGGTATCAGAGGTATGGGATATTTTAGAAGAAGTTATTCGAGAGCATCCAATTTTGCTTAATAGGGCGCCTACTCTTCACCGTCTAGGTATTCAAGCATTTGAGCCAGTGTTGATTGAAGGCAAGGCTATTCAATTACATCCTCTTGTTTGTACCGCCTACAATGCTGATTTTGATGGTGACCAAATGGCCGTCCATGTACCTTTGACTCTTGAGGCACAAATTGAAGCTAGAGCTTTGATGATGTCAACAAATAATATACTTTCTCCAGCTAACGGCGATCCAGTTATTGTACCAACCCAGGATGTAGTGTTGGGTTTATACTACATGACCCGTGAAAGAATAAATGCGTTGGGTGAGGGGAAGATATTTGCTGATATTGATGAGGTAGTTCGTGCTTATGAGACTGAGCATGTTGCTTTACAAGCTAAAATTAAAGTGCGTATTAAGGAAATTACATTTGATGAAAATGGCGAGCGTCGTGAAGACACTAAATTAATTAATACCACTGTGGGTAGAGCGATTCTTTGGCGGATTGTTCCGGAGGGATTAGAATTTAAATTAATTGATCGGCCACTTACTAAAAAGGTAGTATCCAGTTTATTAAACTATTGTTACCGTGTTTTAGGCACTAAACCGACTGTAATTTTTGCCGATCAATTGATGTATACCGGTTATAAATATGCGACTTATGCTTCGATCTCGATTGGTCTCGATGATTTAGTTGTGCCCAAAGAGAAAAATAACTTTATCGTTAAAGCTGAGGAAGAGGTATTAGAGATTGAGAAACAATATGCAGCTGGTTTAGTTACTCAAGGGGAGCGTTATAATAAAGTTATTGATATTTGGTCTAGAGCTAATGATCAAGTTGCTAAAGCCATGATGGAAAATTTATCTGTCGAGACTGTTTTAGATAAAGAAGGAAAGAAAGTTAATCAAGATTCATTTAATTCTATTTTTATGATGGCAGATTCTGGTGCTCGGGGTTCTGCAGCTCAGATTAGGCAATTAGCTGGTATGAGAGGTTTAATGTCAAAGCCTGATGGTACAATTATAGAAACCCCAATTACTGCAAATTTCCGCGAAGGGTTGAGTGTATTGCAGTATTTTATTTCTACCCATGGTGCTCGTAAAGGGTTAGCTGATACTGCTTTGAAAACCGCGAATTCTGGTTACTTAACACGCCGTTTGGTTGATGTGGCACAGGATGTAGTAGTACGAGAATTGGATTGCTGTACAAAAAACTACATTATTATGAAACCATTGATTGAGGGCGGAAATGTTGTTGAATCACTCCATGAAAGAGTTTTGGGTCGAGTTACCGCTGAAGATGTAATTGATCCAGTTGCAGGCAGCGTATTAATTCCTGCTAATACTTTACTTGATGAGAAAGAAGTTGAGATTATTGAGACTCGTAATATTGATCAAATCAAGATACGCTCTCCTATTACATGTGATACGTTATATGGTGTATGTGCCATGTGTTATGGCCGAGATTTAGCGCGTGGGCATTTAGTAAATATTGGTGAAGCCATAGGTATTATGGCTGCACAATCAATTGGTGAGCCTGGAACTCAGCTTACTATGCGTACCTTCCATATTGGAGGAGCTGCCTCACGAACTACAGCCGTAAATAGTGTACAAATCAAAACAGCTGGTAGTGTAAGGTTACATAATGTGAAAACAGTTACGCAGCCTAATGGCAATTTAATTGCTGTATCTCGTTCTGGAGAAATAGCTATTGTTGATAATAATGGTCGTGAACGTGAACGTTACAAAGTGCCATATGGAGCAGCATTAACTGTTAATGATGGTGCTACATGTAAAGTTGGACAAATAATAGCTCAGTGGGATCCCCATACTCATCCAATTATTACTGAGGTAGCTGGAATAGTAAGATTTGTTGATTTAATTGAAGGCGTAAGTATGCGTCGTCAAACTGATGAAGTTACGGGTTTAAGTACTATTGTAATTATAGGTACTACTCAACGTAGTAATTCCAGCAAAGAGTTGCGTCCGATGATAAAATTAGTAGATGAGCATGGCAAAGAATTGTGTTTAAGTGGTACAAATTCGCCAGCACATTATTTCTTGCAGACCGGGGCGATTTTACATATTGCTGATGGATCATATATAGATGTTGGTGATGTTGTGGCACGTATTCCTCAAGAAATCTCAAAAACTCGTGATATCACTGGTGGATTACCGATGGTTGCTGACTTATTTGAAGCACGTAAACCGAAAGATCCTGCACTTCTTGCTGAGATTTCTGGTGTAATTAGTTTTGGGAAAGAAACTAAAGGTAAAAGGAGGCTTATTATCACAGCTTCTGATGGTAAGGTACATGAAGAATTGATTAACAAATGGTATCATATCGGCGTATTTGAAGGAGAATATGTGGAAAAAGGGGAGATGATTTCTGATGGCCCGTCTGATCCTCAAGATGTTTTGCGTTTGTTAGGAGTTAATGCCTTAGCTAGTTATGTTATAAATGAGGTTCAGGAAGTTTACCGTTTGCAAGGGGTAAAAATTAATGATAAGCACATTGAAGTTATTTTACGTCAAATGCTTCGTAAAGTGGTTATTATCGATCCAGGAGATACGAAGTTTTTGAAAGGAGAGCAACTAGACAAGACTGTCGTACTTGAAAAAAATAAGTTAATGCTTGAACAAGAAAAAGAGCCAGCACAATTTGATTTGCTATTATTAGGTATAACTAGAGCTTCTTTAGTTACGGAATCGTTCTTTTCAGCCGCGTCTTTCCAAGAGACTACGAGAGTTCTTACTGAAGCTTCAGTTACAGGTAAAAGAGATCATCTGCGAGGTTTGAAAGAAAATGTTATTGTTGGGCGGCTAATATCCGCAGGTACTGGTTTTGCATATCATGCAGAACGTCACAAAAAGCGTCAAGTTAAAGTCAAGACAGAGGAAATGCTCAAAGAAGAGGCATTGATAATGGCTCAGAAGGCCGAGCAAGCATTGGGCGATGCTTTGAGATCTACTGATGCTGAAAAACAAAAATGAAGATATAATTTGTATTATAGATAGTATTTGTACTTGACAGAATAGGTGGTTGATCATTAGAATCCCGCCTCCATCCTGTTTATTTAGGAAAAAAATAATGGCTACTGTTAATCAGTTAGTAAAGAGTCATAGAAAAGTCAGGCCCTGGAAAAATTCTGTGCCGGCTTTGAATAGTTGTCCACAAAAGCGGGGAGTTTGTGTACGTGTTTATACTACTACTCCAAGGAAGCCAAACTCAGCTCTGCGTAAGGTCGCACGGGTACGTTTAACAAATGGTATGGAAGTAATAACCTATATTGGAGGAGAAGGACATAATTTACAGGAGCACTCAGTGGTGTTGATTAGAGGAGGTAAAGTTAAAGACTTACCGGGGGTACGTTATCATGTTATTCGAGGGAGTCTTGATACTACTGGGGTTGATGGTAGAAAGCAGGGGCGATCAAAATATGGAGCTAAGAAATCGAAAAAATAGTTGAAATTGATTTTTATTCAACAGAGTAACCAATTTTTTGATCTTAATTTGTTCGATAATTAGATTTTAATATTTCTTTATTAATAAGCTTATGGCTAGAAGAAAAGCAGCATCAAAAAAATCAATTTTGCCAGATCCACTATTTGGAAGTTTGTTGTTGGCTAAATTTATTAATGTTTTAATGAATGACGGAAAAAAAGCTGTTGCTGAAAAAATCGTTTATGGAGCTCTCAACATAGTTGGAGCACAAAAAACTAAAAGTGAGGAAAACGTAGCTTCAAGTGAAAATGCACGTCGAGTTGTTATTGAACTATTTGAGAAAGCCTTAAATATTTTAAAACCAACAGTTGAAGTAAGATCGTCTAGAGTTGGAGGCGCTACTTATCAAATCCCTGTTGAAGTTAAACCAGATAGAAGTTTAGCTTTAGCTATGAGATGGTTAGTGGAAGCGGCTAATTTGCGTGGTGAACAAGGGATGGTTTTACGTCTCGCTCATGAAATTTTAGATATTCTTGACAATAAGGGTGGGGCAGTTAAAAAAAGGGAAGATGTACATAGAATGGTCAAGGCTAATCAGGCATTTGCTCATTATAGATGGTAAGGTTTTATGTCACGTACACATCAATTAAAATATCATAGAAACATTGGTGTCGCTGCTCATATCGATGCGGGTAAAACTACGACTACTGAGCGTATTTTGTTTTATACTGGTATTTCTCATAAGATGGGTGAAGTGCATGAAGGCACGGCAGTCATGGATTGGATGGAACAAGAACGGGAACGTGGGATTACAATTACTGCTGCTGCGACTACCTGCCGTTGGAGCGGTATGAATAAACAATACCCAGAGCATCGTATTAATATTATTGATACTCCTGGCCATGTGGATTTTACTATTGAAGTTGAAAGGTCTTTACGTGTCTTGGATGGCGCTGTCGTTGTATTTTGTGCTGTTGGAGGTGTTGAACCGCAATCTGAAACTGTGTGGCGTCAAGCTAATAAGTATGAAGTACCGCGGATTTGTTTTGTTAACAAGATGGATCGTGCAGGAGCTGATTTTTTTAGAGTAGTAAAACAAATTCGTGAGCGTTTAGGAGCGACACCAACAGTAATGCAAGTTCCAATTGGTAAAGAAGAGAATTTTGTAGGGGTAGTAGATCTTGTTGGAATGCGAGCTATTTATTGGAATGATAGTGATCGAGGTATGACTTATAAAGAGGATAGTATTCCCAATGATTTAGAGGCTATATGTAATGAGTGGCACGATAAATTAGTTGAGCAGGTTGCTGAAGCTAATGAAGAATTAATGCATAAATATTTAGAGGGACATAAGTTAAGCGCTGAAGAAATTAGATCTGGCATTAGGATGCTCACTATTGCTAATAGTATTGTCCCAATATTTTGTGGGTCAGCCTTTAAAAATAAAGGGGTTCAGGCAGTTTTGGATGGAGTAATTGACTATTTACCTGCGCCCAATGAGATTGCCGCAATCAAAGGTGTTCTTGAAGATGGTACAGAATCTTATCGTAAGTCTTCTGATGAAGAACCGTTTGCAGCTCTAGCTTTTAAGATAGCTACCGACCCATTTGTTGGAGCTTTGACGTTTTTTAGAGTTTATTCTGGGGTCCTTAAATCAGGAGATAGTGTTTATAATCCAGTAAAGTTTAAGAGAGAACGGATTGGGCGTATTGTCCAAATGCACGCTAATTCACGCTCAGAAATAAAAGAGGTATATGCTGGTGATATTGCAGCAGCAGTTGGTTTAAAAAATGTTACGACAGGCGATACTCTTTGTGATGAAAATAATATTATTACATTGGAACGAATGGAATTTCCTGACCCTGTTATTTCTGTGGCAGTTGAGCCTAAAACTAAAGTGGATCAAGAAAAGATGGGTATTGCGCTCAATAAACTTGCTCAGGAGGATCCGTCGTTTCGTGTGCATACTGATGAAGAGTCTGGGCAGACAATTATTGCTGGCATGGGGGAGTTACACTTAGAGATCATCGTTGATCGAATGAAACGGGAGTTTGGAGTTGATGCTAATGTTGGTAAACCGCAAGTGGCTTATCGTGAGACTATTAAAAAAACTGTGGAACAAGAGGGAAAGTATATACGACAATCTGGTGGTCGTGGTCAATATGGACATGTTTGGATTAAAATTGAACCTTTGGCACGTGGAACAGGATATGAATTTGTGAATGCTATTGTTGGTGGTGTTATTCCAAAAGAGTATATCCCTGCTGTTGATAAGGGGGTAAAGGGTCAAATGGAAAATGGGGTTTTAGTTGGTTATCCTGTAGTCGATGTTAAGGTTACATTATTTGATGGTTCTTATCATGATGTTGATTCTAGTGAAATGGCTTTTAAAATAGCTGGTTCGGTGGCGTTTAAAGAAGGGGCACTTAAGGCGAATGCTGCTCTTTTAGAGCCCGTTATGAATGTTGAAGTTGTTACGCCAGAAGAATATATGGGTGATGTTGTTGGTGATTTGAGTCGTCGCCGTGGTGTTATTCAAGCTATGGATGAGGGTCCTTCTGGAAAAATTATTAAGGCCGAGGTACCACTTGGTGAGATGTTTGGTTATGCCACTGATGTACGTTCAATGAGTCAAGGGCGTGCAACATATGCAATGGAATTTGCAAAATACTGTGAAGCTCCTGCAAATGTTGTAGAAGCCATTATAAAAAAGACATAAACATGAAATCTATAGGAGGTAAAGAAGTATGATGGGGAGATTTGAGAGGGTTAAGCCACATATAAATATAGGTACGATAGGACATGTAGACCACGGTAAGACTACGTTGACTGCGGCCTTAACGG
>JAISFD010000015.1 GCA_031263815.1 Coxiellaceae bacterium
TTTTTCAGCCGCAGGACGGCTGCGGTGTGCGAAGCACAACGATGTGTCGCGGCCATGCGAACTGATTTTAGGGGTCACGATGGTCTAAAATCTATAGTGAGCATAGCGACACACTTGATCTGATTTGCCTGAGGGTAATCCTGATGGGTCAATAATATTGACAGAATCGTCACCGGATGAAAAAGGTACACACGAGCAGGGACAAACAATGTTACTACCAGATAATACTCCAAGAGAAATTGATGGAAGGAGAATTGTTTATCTTCAAGCTATTAATGATCTATATGCACCTCCTGAATATAATCCAATATGGAAAATGGTTATAAGACTTGATGATTCTTTTAGAGTAAGTAGTGTATCTAGTATTGGCGACGACAAAAAAGATGAGTCTCCATCTTTTAAAGCTATGCTAGATGATGCAAGTGGGACACTAGGTATTAATATTGTTGATGATAATCAAATGCTTAGTGTCGAGATTGACAAGATTATAAAAAGTGCTATTGAAAGTGGACAATATGAAGGAAGTTTATGGGGAAAAATGATTTCCTATGGAAGAAATTTATAGATACGAGATTTAATTCCTTGCCAGTTTAATTCAGCAAGGAATTAAAGACAAGGTCGATGGTTTTTATAGTAGACTCTTTTAATTGTAATAAAACACTTTCCTCTATATTTAAGGGTGGTGTCCAATAAATAGTATTACCAAGGGGACGCATCAAAACTCCAAATTTGGCTGCTGTTTGGAATATCCTGTGACCTAGGCGCAGGTTTTTTTGATTTTTGTCCAAGATTAGATCGGCAGCAACAATAGCGCCGATATAACGAATATTTTGAAGTTTTTGCGTTTTATGACTTACTTCTAACATGAGATCGTACAATATTTTTTCTTTTTTGTTTACTTGAGTGTAGATATTTTCCTCTTTTAAAATGCTTAAAGTTTCTAGGGCAACAGCCGCTGCTAAGACATTGCCGCTATGAGTATGTGAATGGAAAAAGGTTTTTCCTCGGGAAAAATCATCATAAAATATCTTATAAATTTCATTAGTAGTTAAAACTGCGCTCATAGGCAGCCATCCCGCTGTAAGCCCTTTAGCTATGCAAACAAAATCAGGTTCAATGTCAGCATGTTGAAAAGCAAATGGCAGGCCCACACGTCCAAAACCAGTCATGATCTCATCAGCAATCAGATGAACATGGTTTTTTTTAGTCCAGTCTCTTAAGCGTCTTAAAAAATCTTGAGCATAAATCAGCATGCCTCCAGCTGCTTGAACAATTGGTTCGATAATGATTGCTGTTAAACGGTCTTTATGAGTATTTAATTGGCGAAGGATTATCGGCCAGTATTTTGCAGAATCTTGCCAAAGCGGATCAACTTTTGATCTTACATAAGGAATATTTTTAAGGAAAAAAGATGGTATTAGTATTTGTCGATAAGGTTGCTGGTATAGTTTGATATTGGTAGCAGCTAAAGCTAGTCCTGTTTCACCATGGTAAGAATTGGATAGTGCCATAATTCGATCGCGATTTTTTTCACCAGCGATAATTCTTGAGTGAAAGCTCATTTTAATGGCAGCTTCTACTGCTGATGAACCATCGCTCGCATAAAAAAGTTTATTAAGGGTTTTAGTCATGTTGGCAAGCTTTTCTGATAGTTCCACTATAATTTCATTCGTAGTGTTAGCAAAGATGACATGCTCAAATTTATTAATTTGCTTTTTTAAAGCATTTTTTAATCGAGGATGATTATGCCCTAAATTTTTACACCACCAACTTGAGATGGCGTCAATTATTTTTGAGTTATCATTTAGTTTGATATAAGCTCCCCGTGCACTTTTAATAATCAGGGGAGGGAATTCTTGGTAATCTTTCATTTGGGAACAAGGATGCCAAATGTACTTTAAATCTCGTTGGATAAGATTATGCGTCATATTCGTAATTTTAAATTGTAGACCGTACAATTGTAAAATAAGTTGACAATTGATGCAATTAAATTTAAGTTATTTTCATGCAAGATTTAGCAGTTCGCCATGATTGGTCATTAACAGAGATCGCCAAGTTATTTGCTTTACCTTTTATTGAATTACTTAGTCGAGCTTTAATGATTCGGCAAAGATATTTTCTAGCCAATCGATTACAGATTAGTAGTTTGCTTAATATCAAAACTGGAGCATGTTCAGAGGATTGTGCTTATTGTGCTCAGAGTAGCCACTATAAAACTGAGCTTAAAACAACTGAAGATCTATTCAGCATTGAAACGGTTATTGCCCATGCTAAATCTATTAAAGCGGTGGGGGGATCTCGTTTCTGTATGGGTGCTGCATGGCGTTCTCTACCAGAAAAAAATTTTCCTCAAATCTTAGAGATAATTCGGGAGGTAAAAAAGCTTGGTTTAGAAACTTGTATGAGTCTTGGGATGTTGACTAGAGATCAGACTAAGTTATTGAAAGAGGCTGGACTAGATTACTATAACCATAATTTAGATACTTCTGAGAAATATTATCGAAAAATAATTACGACTAGAACTTACCAGGAACGTTTAACAACTCTTGAGAATTTGCGTAATGCTGGGATTAAAGTTTGTTGTGGCGGGATTATAGGCATGGGGGAGAGTTTAGATGATCGTATCGAATTATTACACCAGTTAGCTACCTTTCCCGAACATCCCCATAGTGTACCAATTAACTATCTGATACCGATGTCAGGTACCCCTTTGGCTAATATAGCTCCTATTGATCCTTTCGATTTTGTTCGAGTAATTGCGGTAGCACGTATTTTAATGCCCCAATCTTTTGTTAGACTTGCAGCAGGGAGAGATAAACTTAGTGATGAACTACAAGCTTTATGTTTTTGTGCCGGCACTAATTCAATATTTTGTGGAGAAAGACTTCTTACAGCAAAGAACCCTTCTCTAGAGAAAGATCGTAATTTATTACAGCGGTTAGGGATCGATATTTGAAGATAAAGCATTTTTTTTTTGAGGTTTACTATGTCAGTATCAGCCAGTATTAAAGGTTTTTTTGTCACGGGTAGTGATACTAATGTTGGTAAAACAATAATCACTGCTTCTCTATCGTTAGCATTAACGAATAGAGGTAAAAGAGTTTGTGCAATTAAGCCCGTAGCAAGTGGTTGTAATAGAATAGGTAAGCAATTATTTAATGATGATGCTTTATTGTTACAACAATATAATGCTAATTATAATTTAGCATATGCAGATATTAATCCGTTCGCTTTTCGAGAAGCAATTGCTCCTCATCTTGTTGCTAAAAAAAGTGATATTAAATTAACAGTTACTTCTATCATAAAAAAAACCCAACGGGCATTAGTTTGTAACGCTGATTTTATTATTGTTGAAGGAGCAGGAGGTTGGTTTACTCCGCTTAATAGTCGGGAAACTATGGCAGATCTTGCAAAAGCGTACGGTTACCCGGTTATTTTAGTAGTAGGGATAAGATTAGGTTGTATTAATCATGCTTTTTTAACTTATCAGTGTATCCAAACTTCAGGGGTGCAAATAGCTGGTTGGATTGCTAATGTTATTGATCGAAAAATGCTTTATTTACGGGAAAATATTCTATCAATCCAACGTGGTATAGAAGCACCTCTACTAGGAATTGTACCTTATGTAAAGGAAGTTAATCCTAATAAGGTTTATCAGTTCTTACAATTGACTAAAATCTTAAAGAGATCTCACCGGAAACGAAAGAAAGAATTTTCCCATTGCAATCTTTAAGCAAAAAATATCCCTTGTCGTTGATACCTAGGCCTATACCTGAGATTTTTTGTTGCGGGGTAATAATTGTTACTTTTTTACCATATGCAACATCGAGTTTCTGCCACTTTTTTATAAATGGTTTTGAACCATAATCTTGGTAAGTGGCAAGAGTAGATAATATATGCTTGAGAAGTAGTCCAGCGAGTTTATTTCTTTCAGAGGTAGTATTAGTTATTTGTGCAACATCACACCATGGTTGATCAATTTTTTCCTGCACTTTTTGGGGCATATTTACATTTAGTCCTACTCCAATGATAGCATTGTAGACATGGTGGGTTTCTCCTGATAATTCAATTAAGATTCCAGACAATTTCCGTTTTTGCCACAAAACATCATTGGGCCACTTGAGGGTTAAATTATTTTTGATTCCATAGTCTTTTAAAGCTCCGACAATAGCAACTCCAACTACCAGGCCTAAACTGCTAAGTTCATGAGGAGCGCGAGAAAATTGCCATAGTAACGATAGATAAATATTTTGAGCAAAAGGGGAGAACCATTTTCTTCCCAGGCGTCCTTTTCCTGCCGTTTGATGTTCTGCAAAACAAACGTAATTCATGTCTTTTTTGAATTTTTTGGTTTTTAGTAATTCTGCGAGATAAGTATTTGTTGATGGTAGTGTATCAAAAATTAGAATTTTATTTAGCTTAGGTTTGAGTTTGTTATTTAAATTTTGGCCAATCCTTTTCTTATCTAGTAATTCTAATCCTTTAGGGATTTTGTAACCTAGATTAGTCTTAGCTTCAATAATTATCCCATATTTTTTGGCTTGTTTAATAATTTTCCAGATTGCGCTACGGGTTAAATTAAGTTTTTTGCCTATAATGGCTCCAGAATGGTAATTACCATCACTTAATATTTGTAATAATACTTTGAGATGTTTAGACACAAATATACTCCTTGCAGATTTAATTATGCGAGGTGTTATGCCACTCGTACAGTACGTTTGTTTTTGCCAATTAGTGATTTTTTATTTTGTGTTTATCTAATTGACGTACCACTTTAGCGATCAAGAGATCAATTGTTTTATACATATCTTCTGATTCGGCACTCGCATAAACTTCAGCACCGGGAATATGGATAGTAGCTTCTGCTCTTTGAGAAAGTTTGTTGACACTAAGAAAAATATGAATTTTAGTTATTTTATAAGCATGTTTTTGGAAGCGATCAAATTTTTTATGAATATAATCATGTAAAGTTGGTGTGATTTCAACACCGTGCCCTGAAAGTTGAATTGGTAGCATATTCCCTCCTAGTTTAAATTAAAATTTTCACCTAAATATACTTTACGTGCTTGCTCATTTTTAAGAATTTCTTGTGGCGTTCCTTCAGCAATAATTTCTCCTGCATTTGCGATATAAGCGCGATGGCAGATGTCTAGAGTCTCTCTTACATTATGATCAGTAATTAAGATCCCGATTTTACGTTTATATAATTGGTAAATAATATGTTTTATATCAATGACTGAAATAGGATCAATACCAGCAAAAGGCTCATCTAAAAGAATAAATTTGGGTTCTAAGGCTAGGGCTCGCGCAATTTCAACACGACGTCGTTCTCCTCCAGAAAGACTAAAACCTATACTATCTTTTATGGAACTTATATGAAATTCTTCAAGGAGATTGTCGCATATACTTTGACGAGTTTCTTGTGATAAGTTTTTGCGAAGTTCTAATACCGCCATAATGTTTTCTTTAGCGCTCAATTTGCGAAAGACAGAGGGTTCTTGTGGCAAATATCCTATACCTAAACGCGCACGCTCGTGGATGGTGAAATTAGTAATGTCTTGGTCATTAAGATATATTTTGCCACCATCTAGACCAATCATTCCTAGGGTCATATAAAAACTTGTGGTTTTGCCAGCACCATTGGGCCCTAATAAACCAACGATTTCATCACTGTGAACAATGAAAGAAACATCTTTGACTACTACTCTTTTTTTGTAAATTTTTTTTAGGTGTTCGGTCTTAAGTATAGCCATGAGTTTTATGGTGTTAAAAGATTCAAAAACCCTGTAATTGTTTTAGCATATTTTGCATTTTGGATCCTTTTAGACGTTGCATCATTTTTTGCATTTGGTCAAATTGTTTCAAAAGGCGATTAATATCTTGGACTAGGGTTCCCGAACCTTTAGCAATTCTCTGTTTATTTGAGCCTTTAATGAAAGCTGGAAAGTGTCTTTCTCGTGGAGTCATAGAATTAATAATCGCTTCCATTTTGACTAAAGTCTTATCATTAGCTTCGATGTTAGTTGGCGATACCTTACCTAATCCTGGTAGTTTACTAATAAGATTACTCATCCCCCCCAATTTGCGCATTTGTTGTAATTGGGTACGAAAATCCTCGAGATCAAAGGCTTTCCCTTTTTGAGATTTTTTTGCAAGTTTTGCGGCTTTTTCATGGTCAACTTTCTGATAAGCTTCTTCTACTAATGTTAGGATATCTCCCATACCTAGAATTCGTGAAGCGATTCGATCGGGGTAAAAGGGTTCTAGGGCGTCGATTTTTTCACCGGTACCAATAAATTTAATTGATTGATTGGTAATAACGCGCATAACTACTGCAGCGCCCCCACGAGCATCACCATCAGTTTTAGTAAGAATAACTCCTGTTAGAGGTATCGTATCTGCAAAAGTTTTTGCGATGTTAATAGTATCTTGTCCCATCATGCTATCGACTACTAGCAGAGTTTCTAAAGGTCGAATTTCATGGTATAGATGTTTTATTTCAGCCATCATTTCTTGATCAATATGCAGGCGACCGGCAGTATCAATAATTATATTGTCAATAAATTTATTTTTTGCATAATCGATTGTAGCTTTTGCGATTGCTAGCGGGGTATCAGTTGGTGAACTTGTGAAGAAGGATACTGCAATTTGATCAGCCAAAACCCTTAGTTGCTCAATAGCCGCTGGTCGATAGATGTCAACACTGGCAAGTAATACTGATTTTTTTTGTGTAGTTTTCAACCAATAGGCTAATTTAGCTATGGTGGTAGTTTTACCACTCCCCTGGAGACCAACTACCATAATGATAACTGGTGGCGAAGCTTGTAAGTTAAGTGGGGTATGTTCTCCCAGGGTGGAAATTAATTCATCGTAGACAATCTTTACTAGAGCGTCACCTGGCCTAAGACTAGCTACAACTTTTTGTCCCATCGCTTTAGTTTTAATATTAGCTAGGAAGGTATCAACTATGGATAATGCTACATCTGCTTCGAGCAGAGCAGTTTTAACGTTATCTAACGATTCTTTAATATTTTCTTCGGTTAAACGTCCTCGGCCGGTCAGATTTCTAACGATATTAGTCAGGCGTTCAGATAAGTTGTTAAACATATAGAATTTCCTCAAAATTCTTCACATTATAGATTATTGAAATTTGAAAAACACGGTATTTTGATTTAATCATTATTTTATTAAAATTTATATTACTAGCTATATGTTACAAAAAGGGTTCTCTATTTTTGATCTTTTACTTGAACATATGCTAATGAATTACGATCAGCTTTACAATTTATCAGGATCAGTGCTATTCGGCTTGATGAGCCGGTGATTTTTCGTGGTAGTAAAAATCATAAAGAATGTGCTAATTCATGGCAAGAAAGATCAATTGTTGTAACATCTGAAGGCAAAGTTTTTCGAGTTTTGCCTAAGATTTTTAGGGGAGAGCAATTAATTTGGTGTGGTAGTGCTATCGCAAAAGAAAGACTCACTTTTCTGCTGAGAGAGTTTTTATATAAGCAACAAGGGAGTTTTTATTATTATCCCAAGAGTAATTATGAAGAGGGATTAGCCATAATTTTATGGATAACTGGTAAGGTAAGGGTTAGTAAAATTCAACTCAAAAATTTTGTTCCTGGTCAAAATCTGACGATTTCTTGTGATCAAGAGTTAATTGTGACAACGACATAGTTTGTAAGATTGTATGTATATATTGGAGCTGCTTGTAATTTTTAATATATTTTATATCATATGATTATGTCAGGTAGAAAATTTCATGTATTTGTAGCTACAATGTTTTGTTATTTGTCAGTCTACGCTAGTGATGTGCCAATACGACGTAAAACTGTTTTCCGTAGATTGATTATGCCGGGTCAAAAGGAAGATAGTGTTGGGGACATTGCTGCTAATCTTTTTAGTTTTACGCAGAACATGGGTCAAATGTTTAAAACAGTAGCAATTACTACTGGTGTCGCTGTGATATTATTTGGTATGATACAGTATAATAAATATCGAAAAAATTCTGTTGAAACCCCAATAAGT
The DNA here is from genome assembly GCA_031263815.1 of Coxiellaceae bacterium. GTDB lineage: Bacteria > Pseudomonadota > Gammaproteobacteria > UBA9339 > UBA9339 > UBA9339. Next base: position 8,035 of record JAISFD010000015.1, read on the forward strand.
AAAGTAATTATGACGATTGTTATTGGTTTAAGTTTAATGGCTTTGTCATTTATCCCCATGAAGTTTTAATGTTCGGTGTCAAGGAGAAGTGGATGCATGTTATATTATTAGGTTGTCCCGGAGCAGGTAAGGGAACTCAGGCACAATATTTATCTGAACATTATAATATTCCATTAATTTCTACTGGTAATATGTTACGATCAGCAATAGAAAGTGGTACGCCTCTAGGTTTAAAAGTTAAACAAGTTATGGAAAGTGGTGATTTAGTATCTGATGGTGTTATAATAGAGTTGGTTAAAGATCGTCTACATCAAAATGATTGCCAAAATGGATATTTATTAGATGGTTTCCCACGTACAGTTAAACAAGCTGAGGCAATATATCAAGCTGGGATTAAAATCGATCTGATTATAGAGATTTTTGTTCCGGATAATAATGTTGTGGAGAGACTTAGCGGCCGTCGTATTCACCCCGGATCAGGTAGAGTTTATCATCTAAAGTATAATCCTCCTATAACCCCAGGGATAGATGATATAGCAAAAGAGGAGCTGGTACAGCGGGATGATGATAGGGAAGAAACTATCTATGAACGGCTTCGAGTTTATCGTGAGAAAACTGAACCTTTAATACAATATTACCAAAATTTAACTAGCAGCAATAAAAATATCACTCCTAAGTATTTACAGATTGATGGGAGAGGTGATATCAATCAAACACGTCAAAAAATTTTCTCAACCATACGAGCAGAGCTGTCTTAAACTTAGGTTTTGATTGGCAATTAATTAGCAATACTTTATTATTATTTCATGGAGCATCATTCCCTTATTTTTACCCTTTTCTTGATTTTTGCTGGAGCAGCAATATTTTCCACCTTGGCATTGTATATGAGGCAATCACTTTTGGTCGGATATATGATTTTTGGGATATTATTTGGACCGTGGGGATTTAAGTTGATTTCTGATATAGATTTAGTGGACCGAGTAGATGATATTGGGGTTATTTTTTTAATGTTTCTTTTGGGCTTAAATCTTAAGCCACAAAATTTGTTGCATATGATTGGTAAAACTTTGGGAACAACATTAATTAGTTCCTCAGTGTTTTTTATTGCAGGATTTTTGGTCGGTTATGAATATGGTTATAGTTTAGCTGAAAATTTAATTCTTGGTGCTTGTATGATGTTTTCTAGCACTATAGTTAGTCTTAAATTATTGCCGTTGGATACTACCAAACGTCAGTATATTGGTGAACTGATGGTCAGTATCTTGTTATTACAAGATTTATTAGCAGTTATAGTATTACTTGGAGTTGGGATTGTAGATAGTGACAAATTGAGTTTCGTATATATTATTTCAACTATTGGCGCTCTTCCTACGATTTTGTTATTTGTATTTTTAGCAGAGCGTTTTATTTTAAAAAGAATTTTTGCTAAATTTGCTGAAATTCGTGAATATATGTTTTTAGTTGCAATTACTTGGTGTTTGGGCATTGCCCAGCTAGCGGAGACAGTTGGTTTATCGTATGAAATTGGGGCTTTTATTGCAGGGATTGCTATTGCAGCTAGTCCTGTGGTTCTTTACATTTCTAGTCAAATTCAACCGATCAGAGATTTTTTTTTAGTTTTATTTTTCTTTCTTATCGGTGCAAGTTTCAATCTGCATTACTTAGCAGTAATTATTGTTCCTGCTTTAATTTTAACTATTATCTTCATGGTTTTAAAGCCCATGATTTTTAATTTTTTGTTGTCACGTATTCATGAAGCTAGAAATGTCTCTTGGGAAATTGGTGTTCGCTTGGGACAGCTCAGCGAATTTTCTCTATTAATAATATTTTTAGCCGATCGTAGCGAATTGATCGGACACTCTGTAGTATATTTAGTGCAAGCTGTAACAATGTTAATGTTTATTGCTTCATCTTATTGGGTGGTTATACAATATCCTATAGAAAAAGGTGTAGGTAGGTTGTAATTTTTGTAGTTTGGGAATTGTAATAGTTTTTTAGTTAGTATAAAGTTAATAAGCATTGCGTACCGTTTTGTAGGGAGGGGGCTATGTTATTGATTGCTATTTTATTCTGTTTAGCATTACAACGTTTTGCTAATGTTGGTGGATGGTTTCAAGCTTCATGGTTTGAAGCATATTTGAGATATCTTGGCCAGTGGGTATCTAAATTGGATGATCGCTTAATAATATTAGTGGTTATTATACCTATTCTATTATTGTTTGTTTTGATGCATTTTATTTTCATGTGGCGTTTTTTTGGATTATTTGATCTAATTTTATCAATACTTGTATTGTTTTTTTGCATTGATGCCCGCGATTTGAAAACTAAGTCAGCCTCTTATTTTAATGCCCTGGAAAAGTCTGATATGCATACTGCTTCCAGTGTAGTTACTGATTTTATTGATGATGCTGTTATTGGGAATATGGCGGATTTACATCGGGCAGTTACTAGAGCGATTTTGTTGAAGTCTTTTGAACAAATTTTTGTGGGCTTGTTTTGGTTTATAGTTTTCGGGATTTATGGTGTGGCCACTTATTTTACGATAACTTTATTACGTCAAAATGCCTTGAAAGTAAATCCTAATTATGTTGAGCTTGCTAAGCTTGCCGCAAAAATACAAGATATCTTAGAGTGGATACCATCTCGTTTGCTGGGGTTTACTTATGCTTTAGTAGGACACTTTAATGAAGGATTTAACTATTGTGTTAAGCATTTATGGTCTGGTTTAGGGGATGTCAAAAGATTTACTGTAGAGTCTGGGCTTGCAGCTTTAGATGTTGGCTCTACGGCAGCTGATGCAGATCGTAGTGAGAATTTTGCCGCTTTAGATATTATCAATCGAGTGTTAATTATTTGGTTGATAGCGGTAGCCCTGATTTTAATCGGTATTTTGTTGTAATTTTAACTCCTAAACTATTTTAACTGTGTCTATATTTCTCAAATTTGGCGGTAATTTGTTGCCTCGTCTTCCTCTTTCTCCTTGATAATCTCCTAGTTCACTGAAACTCAAGGTAACATTGCGTTTCCCAGATGTAAGTCTTAGTTTATCTGTTTCATTGAGAATAAGTGTATCAATAATATATTCTTCCCGTTTAACAATTGCCTCTTTCGGCATTCCCATGATTTTGTTGCCTTTGCCGCGACTTAGCATTGGCAAAGAAGCTACAGGAAACAAAAGCATTTTGCCAATATTAGTAAGCGCTGCTAGATATTGATTTTCAATATTAGCTATAAGGCGTGGGGTTAGAACTTTAGCACCCTTAGGCGTAGTGAGCACTGTTTTGCCACTACGATTTTTAGTATAAAGATCTCCCAGTTTGGCAATAAAACCGTAACCTGAGTCTTGAGCAAGTAACACCATTTGCTCAGGATTGCCGATTACTGTACCCTCTATAGTTGCATTTTTAGGTAGATTAATTCTACTAGTCAAAGGTTCTCCTTGACTCCGGGCTGAAGGTAATGTACGAGCTGCCAGTGAATAAGTTCTACCGGTTGAATCAATAAATACTACAAGCTGATTGCTTCTACCTTTAACAGCTTGTCTAAGGCCATCTCCAGCTTTGTAACTTAAAGATAATGGATCAATGTCATGCCCTTTAGCAACTCTAATCCACCCTTGTTGTGATAGAATTACAGTTACAGATTCCATGGGGATAATTTCCTCTTCGCGTATGGCCTTAGCTTCTTTACGTACTACTAATTGTGAGCGTCGGTCATCTCCATATTTTTCCATGTCTTCTTGAAGCTCTTTTTTGAGTAAGTTTTTTAGACGTTTTGGGGAAGATAAGATTTGTTCTATGCTAATGCCTTCTTCAGAAAGTTTTTTTTGTTCAGTGATAATTGCTATCTCTTCGAGTTTGGCTAGATGTTTTAGTTTGAGTTCTAGAATTGCTTCCGCTTGGTCTGGGGTTAATTTTAATTTTTTTATTAACATGTTTTTGGGACTGTTTTCGGTGCGAATTATTTTGATTATTGCATCGAGGTTGAGGTAAGCAATCATTAGGCCTTGTAATATGTGAAGCCTAGTTGAAATCTTATCTAGGCTAAATTGAAGTCTTCGTTTTACAGTTTCAGTGCGATATATCAACCACTCTTTAAGGAGAGGTATTAGACCCTTAACTTGAGGTTTACCATCAATACCAATAATATTTAGATTTATACGGTAAGAACTTTCTAGATCAGTAGTAGCAAACAAATGTGCCATTAAAGTTTCAATATCTATCCGATGAGAGCGAGGTACAATAACTATTCTAGTGGGATTTTCGTGATCAGATTCATCGCGAATATCACTTACCATTGATAATTTTTTCTCTTGCATTTGAGATGCAATTTGTTCTTGGATTTTTGCACCAGAGACTTGATGTGGTAAGGAAGTAATTACGATGTTATCGTCCTCTTTGATGTAAGTTGCACGCATCTTAATCATCCCGTTACCAGTTCGGTATACTTCTAAAATGTCATTTGCTGGTGTAATAATTTCGGCACCAGTTGGAAAGTCTGGTCCTTGAATATATTGGCAAATCTCAGGCAGAGTAATGTTTTTATTTTCAAGAAGATAGATGCAAGCTTTAATAACTTCACGTAGGTTATGTGGTGGTATGTCAGTAGCCATGCCTACGGCAATACCAGTTGCGCCGTTTAACAAAAGATTCGGAAGGCGTGCTGGTAAAGATTTAGGTTCTACTAAAGTCCCATCGAAATTGGGAACCCATTCTACAGTCCCTTGTTCGAGTTCTTGGAGTAAAGTTTGAGCATAAGGTGATAAGCGTGATTCTGTATAACGCATAGCCGCAAATGATTTGGGATCATCGATAGAACCCCAGTTGCCCTGACCATCTATTAAGGGATAACGGTAGGAGAATGGTTGTGCCATTAATACCATGGCTTCATAACATGCAGAGTCACCATGGGGATGATATTTTCCTAAAACATCGCCAACAGTACGTGCAGATTTTTTAAATTTCGCACTGTTTTTTAAACCTAGTTCTGACATAGCATACACTATTCGGCGTTGTACTGGTTTGAGACCATCACTAATGTGGGGTAGAGCACGATCTAAAATTACATACATCGAATAATCAAGGTAGGCTTTTTCAGCGAAAATCTTTAGCGGTTGATGTTCGATATTTGCTAGGGTGATAGTAGTTTTAGTCATAATATGTGTTTTAGATTATCAAATTTTGTTTATAAGTTATTATTTTATTTTCTCATAATATTTAAATTTAACAAGATGGTAAACTGAAGCCTTTAGGGGAGCTAACTGCTAACTTGGGATATGAAAAGCATAATCCCACTCTGCGAGCCAGGGAGAGCGAAGCGAAGGAGAGTAGTCTGCGGTAGCTGACGATTTTTAGCAGAACGGAGTGAGTGCTAAAAATCTATAGTGAGCGTTAAGTTAATGTAGCGTTTTTCAGCCGCAGGAC
>JAISFD010000022.1 GCA_031263815.1 Coxiellaceae bacterium
TTAATATTACCTACAAGTGCTGTTATCGCAGTTGCTGTTAATGATCCAACACCAGGCAATTTACAGATCAATTTGCAAATAGAGGTGTTCACATAGATCTTCTCTATTTCTGAGTCATACGCTGCGAGCCATGGAGAGCGAAGCGAAGGAGAGTAGTCTGCGGTAGCTGACGATTTTTAGCAGAACGGAGTGTGTGCTAAAAATCTATAGTGAGCGTTAAGTTAATGTAGCGTTTTTCAGCCGCAGGACGGCTGCGGTGTGCGAAGCACAACAATGTATCGCGGCCATGAGAACTGATTTTAGGGGTCACGATGGTCTAAAATCTATAGCGAGCATAGGACCGCTTGGAATATATATTATTTGTCAACTCAAGCTTAGGAGGGTCTTTATGAGTAATAAAAGTAAATTAATTATACTTTCGTTGGTAGTAACATTCGGGCTTGTTGGGTGTAGTAAAGAAGAAGAGAATGTTGCGACCTTAGAACAACCAGTTGGTACGATGGCCTCTGTTGCTAGTGATATTACTACAATTGGTAATCAAGTTACACCAGTTCAAACGGTGCCGCCACAACAAATACAGCAAGTACAAGTAGAGCAAAATGCACCGCTACAACCTGTACAGCCAGTAGTTCTACCACAAACAGTGCCTGTCCAAAATGAACAAAGTCCAGTTATTACTGGGGTTGCTGAGCAACAAAATTCCCAGTCAGATGTTCAAGTTTTGCCTCTGCAGCCTGTGCAAAATGTTAATAATGAGCCAGCTCAAACTCAAATAATGCCTGTAACTACAACTGATGTACCAGTCGAAGTGCCTGTTCAAACGCTTAATAATTAAATATTGTAATATTTGTGATACTTATTGTGCGAAGATCGAAAAAAGCATGGTGGTTGCTGTTGGTAGTCAGTTTTTTATTTGCGGGATGTGTTTTTAGTCCAAAATATCTAGGTATTTGTAATCTTGAATGGGAAAGTTATAGTCCTGAGCGGCAAAAAAAGTTAATTGCTGATTATCGTAAAATAGTCAAAAAGCGTGATGGATTATTGAAGGGACAGAAAAGCAAGAATCTTAGTAAGGATTTTTTGGTGCTTGATATTTATGATGGAAAAATTATGCTACCACCAACATTTATTAATTGGCAAGATTACCAACCAATTAAATTTACTATTTTTAAAGGACAGTGTTTAGATATTAAAATGACACAAACGATTTTGGGTGCTTGTTATATTGGGGATATTCTTTATTTAGATCCTAGTCGTTATGATCCTAGGAGAGAATTAGGTACTGTTAGTATCCCATTTTCTCCATTATGGTTGACTGGATTTGTTTACAGAGGTGTTGATAGTAGTGGTTATGTTAAATTAAACAATGTGACTGTAAAAATTGAACAAAAAAATTAATAAGTGATATATGAAAATATCTAAATTTAAATCATTTTTGGGTTGTATTGGCAATACTCCAATGGCCACAATTGATGTAGCTACTAAAGCTACAGTTTTAGCTAAGTTAGAATATCTGAATCCGGGTGGTAGCATTAAAGATCGTGCAGCATTATTTATGATTCAGGAAGCGGAACGGAATGGCAAATTACGTCCTGGTGGAACAATTATTGAAGCATCATCCGGTAACCAAGGGATTGCTCTAGCTATGATCGGAGCTTTAAAAGGGTATGAGGTAATCATAACTGTTCCTAATAGAACTAGTGCTGAGAAGATTGCTACTTTACGAGCATATGGGGCAAAAGTTTTTGTTTGTCCAGATACCGATGATTTGCATAATCCCGAGGGTTATCACTCTAAAGCAGAAGAGTTACTAAAAAAAATTCCTAATTCTTATATGCCCAACCAATATTATAATGTAGAGAACCCCAAAGCCCATTATCTAATGACTGGCCCTGAAATATGGCAGCAAACAGAGGGTGCTCTTACCTACTGTTTTATAAGTATGGGAAGTTGCGGTACGATTTCTGGTATTGGAAAATATTTAAAAGAACAAAATAGTAAAATTAAAATTATTGGCACTGATGCGGCAACATCTAAACTTTCTATGCCAGATTGTCCTAAAGCCTATAAAATTGAGGGCATGGGGGTTGATGTTATTACTGATACTCTCAATCGAGATGTAATTGATGAGATTATTCCTGTATCTGATGACGATGCTTTTGCTATGACACGAAAGTTAGCCCAAAAAGGGTATTTAGTAGGTTTATCAAGTGGAGCAGTAATGCATGCTGTTTCTGAGTATAAACATAAATTTAAGGAAGATGATGTGGTTATTGTTATGCTTGCTGATTCGGGTCGAGCTTATTTGAGTAAAATATTTAACTTTTAAAAAGACGGTGATACAGAAAGTTTTATTTTGGTAATCTCTAATCGGTGATTAGTAGATTATGCCAACCTCGGTGTGTTTTTTGTGATACTTTGAGTGGTCGTCAGTTAGATTTATGTTTTACTTACGAACATGAGTTACCGTTTTTACAAAATTGCTGCAGAAGATGTGCCCATCTCTTACCTCAAAAAAAATTGTTCTGTGGTGAATGTCTAAGTGATTTACCTCTTGAAATTAAGGCTACTGTGCTTTTTTGTTATGTATCGCCTATAGATCAGTTAATCATGAATCTTAAATTTCGGAGTAGTTTAATTAGTGCGAATATATTAGGTAACTTATTAAGCGAACATCTTTTTAAACAATATTAAGAAGAAAATAAGTCAGAGATTATTGTTCCAGTACCACTTCATCCTAGTAGATTACGCACAAGAGGATATAACCAAGCATTAGAATTATCTAGATCTATTGCAAAAAAACTGGAGTTAGCTATTGATGCTTTTAGTATTATCCGTACAAAAAATACATTTCCTCAGGTTCAATTGTCAGTTAATGATCGACAGCGCAATATTAAACAAGCTTTTTGTATTATCAAAGACTTTATTATCATCATGTAGCAATAATAGAGATGATGTTATTACTATTGGAAATACAGTATTAGTATTATGTAAAGTTTTAGCAGAGCACAGGGTACAAAAGGTTGATATTTGGTGTTGTGCTAAAAGCTTGTTAAAAAACTTTTTGATCCCGTGATTATATGCCACAATCAAATTTATATACCATTAGGTATGATTTATTGCTAAGGATTATAAAATTAAGTATTATTTTGATAATAGTAAAGTTGAGGCATATCTTATGAAAAAGGTTATTAAAAATAATGTTTATTGGTTGGGCAAAATAGATTGGATGCTAAGAAAATTTCATGGGTATGAATATTCGACATTTAAAGGCACAAGTTATAATTCTTATTTGATACTTGAAGAGAAGACTGTTCTGATAGATACCGTATTTATGCCATTTACCAAAGAGTTTATTACCAATCTGCAGAATGAGATCGATCTCGAAAAAATAGATTTTATTGTCGCCAATCATGGTGAAATTGATCATAGTGGTGCATTACCGGAACTTATGCGTCACATTCCAGATAAACCAATTTACTGTACCGCTAGTGGGATTAAATCAATAAAAGGCCACTACCATCAAGATTGGAATTTTATACCAGTAAAAACTGGGGATCGAGCTAATATCGGTACCAAGGAATTAATTTTTATTGAAACACCAATGATGCATTGGCCAGATAACATGTTCTGTTATTTAACAGAAGATAATATTCTTTTTAGTAATGATGCGTTTGGCCAACATTATGCTTCAGAGTTTTTATTTAATGATTTGGTTGATACTCATGAAGTCTATAATGAGGCAATAAAATATTATGCCAATATTCTTACTCCATTTAGCCCGCAGATTTTGAAAAAAATTAAAGAGTTTTCATCTTTAAATTTACCTCTTGATATTATTTGTACTAGCCATGGTGTTATCTGGCGGAAAAATCCAATGCAAATAGTCGAAAAATATTTAGCTTGGGCAAATAACTACCAGGAGAATCAGGTTACAGTTATTTATAACAGCATGTGGGGCGGTACAAGAATACTTGCTGAAAATATCGCTAAAGGTATCAATCAGAGTAATAAAGAAATTACAGTTAAAATTTTTAATGCAGCGACCACTGATAAAAATAATTTGATTACGAATATTTTTAAATCCAAAGCTATTATTGTTGGTTCTGCGACAATTAATAATGGTATTTTAACTTCTGTAGCTTCATTGATTGAAGAAGTTAAAGGGATGAAATTTAAAGATAAGAAAGCGGCTGTTTTCGGTTGTTATGGTTGGAGCGGTGAAGCTCCGAAGACTATTGCTGATCATCTAAAGCAGGCTGGTTTTAAAGTTTTTGAAGAAACTATAAAAGTTTTATGGCAGCCAGATGCAGTTGCACAAGCTGAAGCGCAAAAATACGGCAATCGATTAGCTGAATTTTTTGAATAAGATAGATTTTCCTATTACCTCGTATTACTAGCTATAATCATATGGTTGCAGTATATAATTTTGTGTATAATACGTGATGTCAGGAAACCCTCAGGGGGTGAAAGGATATTAAGCTTTTTTTAATATAATCAGTGAGGGAATATATGACACCAGATCTAATAGCATTGTTAAGTCCAGCGGTAAAGTCGTTATACGATCAGTGGAGTACCCTTAAAGATTATAGTAGTGATAAGCTCAAGAAGATGCCAAGGGGGGAATTTTTCACCTATGCTGATGGGCTGAGTGATTTCCAAAGTGAGCTAAATGATTTGGATCAAAAAGACCTGAATGAATCGGATGTACGAGCTATACAACAGATGCAACGTGAGCTATCAACTAGAATTGGTAGAGCAAAAGATGTGTATAAGAATTACAGTAAGTTTCTAAATTTCTTTACTTTTGGTATTCCCGACATACTAAAAGCAGAGGAGCCTGAAAAACCCCAAAAAATTGGATCAGAGCAGCAAGAGCATGAGAGTATGGTCCGAGCTGAAATGCAAAGAATACAAGAGGAGCGGTCAACTAGATCCCAAGACAGATTTCAAAGAACCAGTGTGATTGGTGAGTTTCTTCATTCTCTTATTCCCCCTTTGTTACCTATTGATGCTGCGGAATTAAGAAGAAAACAAGAGACACTAGATCGTATACAAGCGGAACAGAATCTTGAGACAGATTTAGATGTAGCGGGAGCTATTAATAAAATCAAAAATACAGTAGGAAATGTTGTTAGTGTTTTAGGAGAATTTGCTGAAGAAACAACCGGCGGAATTGCAAAAGTAGCTGCTTTGACATTGGGATGGCCTATTGTACTTCCTGTAAAGCTAGTGAATAGAGTTTTATGGGCAGCAAAACATGCATTTTGTGCCGTGGATGGAATTGTTGGAATGGTGGAGAGAGGTTTTAGCAATATTAGTAAAGCAACAGCAATAACAGATCCGTGGTCTGGAGCAGCTAACATCACGAAAAATTTGTTAAAAAGCGCAGTAACTTATCCTGCCAAAGGAATCAGTTTGTTAGCTGGAGCAATTAGAACCATACCAAAAGCGCTTTCCGTTGGATGTCGTTTTTTAGAAAGATATATTGATAGTGATAAATGGCTAAAAGATTCTCCTATAGCATCTGGGTTTATACTTGGTGCTCTTGGAACACTATTGGTGGCTGGTATTGCATTAGCTAGTATATTTACTTTAGGTCTTCCAATTGCAGCAGTAGCAGTAGGAGCCGCTTGCGCTGCTACTGGTGCCTTTTTGTGGGGGTATTTCAAAGCTAAGGCACGAGCCAAAGAATTAACGACACTACAATTGGCTCCAGGAGATCAATTACAATTAGAAAAATATGAATATGAAACTCAACCTGAAACAACTGTGGAGGTAGCACCACAAACATCACAACCTCATACTGCGACTCCTGTTGTTCCTAATCCTAATGTTGAAGGAACTTCAACTTCTGTCTTATTAGAGCATCTACAACAGGTACCATTAGAGCATCTACAACAGGTACCACAGCCACAATCGGTATCACGGTCACCAGGGCAACAAGTATCGCAACCCAGCAGTAGTGTTCCTAAACAGGAACAACGCAGCAGTGATGAACCTGTACAACCGGTAACTCCTTCATCAAATTTTCCATAAAATCCTTAAACCAGCATAATAGCGTCCCCAACGGGATTCGCCCCCGTATTACTGACATGAAAGGTCAGAGTGAGAGCAATTTTGAATCATTTCAATGGATAATTCTTAATAAACGTGAAAAACCATGTTTTTTTATATTATTTTCACGCTTATGTTGACAAAAACGTGAAAAATAATGTAATAACTCTGTATTGCATGGTAAAAACACTCAACATTTTTAATAAGATAAATTTACTTCGAGAAAGATACTATAATGCATCTATGGGTAAGGAAGAGCTCGTTAGGCTTCTTGCTGAAGCTGAGGTAGCAGAACAAGTATATAATTCAAATGCCATAGAAAATAGTACGCTTACTCTCTAAGAAACTGAAAAATACTTCTGCAAATAGATTTGGATAGATTTATTACTGAACGGGAAAATTTCGAAGCAAAGAACCTTGCACAGGTTGTTTCATATATTGATAAAAAAGCCAAGGAGCAAGAACTTAATTTTTCCGTGATTTTATTGCTTCATAAAATGCTTATCTCAAATATTCGTGATGATATTGCCGGAAGATTTCGTAGCAATAATGAATATGTTCGTGTTGGGAATCACATTGCGCCATCTCCGCAGGAAGTCGTAAGTAGACTTGAAAAAATGCTGATATAGTATAATGCTGCAAGCCATGAAAATGTTATCAAGCGCATCGGAAAACTGCATCTTACTTTTGGATATATTCATCCATTTGTTGATGGGAATGGTCGTATCGGGCGTGTTATTAATAATTATTTGCTAATACGCGAAGGATTTGTACCAATAAATATAAAATTTATTGATAGGAAAAAATATTATGAAGCATTTAGAGAATTTGATGAAACGAACAAGACTATTATTATGAAAGAGATCATTGGAAGAGCTCTTACCAACAGTTATCATAAAAGATTGGCATATTTAGAAGATAAAGAAATCATTACTCTTGCTGAATATGCAAAAAATAATAAACTTTCACATTCAAATCTTATAAATAAAGCAGGGCGACAAGCTATTGAGGCTTTTTTAGAAAGAAATGTTTGGAAAATTGGTATTAATTGCAACAATTGAAAAATAGAATTATATAATAACGAACAATAGATAACTATTTGGATTTTATGGCGTCCCCAACCGGATTCGAACCGGTGTTACTGCCGTGAAAGGGCAATGTCCTGAGCCTCTAGACGATGGGGACCCAAAATAACATTGGTGGAGCTAAGCGGGATCGAACCGCTGACCCCTTGCATGCCATGCAAGTGCTCTCCCAGCTGAGCTATAGCCCCATACTACAAATATTATTATAAATATTGAAAATAACAAATTCTAATGAATTTGATATGTTACGTCAATCTTAACCAGATTGACTAGCAAGTTGTTTATAGCCAGAGGCTTGCCATAGAGGAATTAGGAGTAATATGGATAGTACTGCACAGATACCTACACTAATAAAGAAACCGTACCAACCGAAATGATCTATTACTAATCCAACAGGATAACCAGATATAGCTGCTCCAATGTAGCCGAATAAACCAACAAATCCTGTAGCGGTACCAGCAGCTTCTCTGTGAGACAATTCAGCAGCAGCTATCCCAATTAACATTTGGGGACCGAAGATAAAAAACCCTATACCAAACATTACTAGACTATGTAAGAGGAAATGTTTACCTGGGATAAACCAGAAACATAGTAAAAGAAGTACTACCCCTAAACTAAATAAAACATTGGTTTGTCCTCTTAGACTACTAAAAAATTTATCTGAACACCAACCCGCCACTAAACTTCCTATGAACCCACCTATTTCAAAGAATGACATGCAGCTATTAGCGCGCATTAAAGTGTATCCTTGTTCAGTTAAAAATGGGGAACCCCAATCATTTACGGCCATACGCACTGCATAAACAAATACATATGAGAATGCTAATAACCAAATATAATAATTTCTAAATACATAATTAAAAAATATTTTAACAATAGGTTGGGTAGTTGTTTTTTTTGATTGTTTTTCTACATGATTATTTCTATATACTTCGATGGGTGGTAGTCCTTGTGATTCTGGAACGTCTCGTAAACGGTTAAAGATGAAAAATGAGATGATAATAGCAATTACTCCTGGAACAAGCATGGCTGCTCTCCAGTTGGCAAAAAACAAAACGCTTGCTGCTGCGATAATTGGAATTAGAGCTCCACCTAGATTATGAGCAGTATTCCATGCCCCCCACCATCTGCCACGTTCAGATTGAGAGTACCAATGAGTTAAGAGACGAGCACAAGGGGGCCAACCCCATCCTTGAAAAAAGCCGTTTATGAGCCAGAATAATATTAAGCATAATAAAGAAGAAGAAAAGCCAAAGAAGATATTTGCTATACCAGTAGCCATTAAACCAAACGCCATGAAATAACGTGGATTGGATTTGTCTGATAGCATACCGCTAATAAATTTACTTATACCGTAAGTGATATAAAAAACACTTCCTAAAATACCAATTTGCTCTTTAGTGAAGTGAAGATCTTGAATCATTTGAGGAATAACAAAGGTGAAACTTTTACGTGTTAGATAAAAAATGGCGTATCCAACATACATGGCGTACATAGTTCGGATACGCCAATAACGATAGGTTTGATCAATTACGATAGGGTCAGTTATTTTCTGAACCGAAGTTTTATTGAATAAATTGCTGTAACTAAAACTTATCATTTAATTTTTGCTTCGTTAATCAGCGAAAATCAATCCCGCAAACTCTCACAATATAACAGCTAAAGCTTAAGGAAATATTATGTAAATTTTAGTTTCATTAGTACAAAATAAACTATAAAATTTTGCGCATTATAACTAAAATGTATATGCTTATCTAGTTTTTAGATATAATTTTTTGTAGAATGTTTATGGCGATTGAAAAAACCTTATCTATCATCAAGCCTGACGCGGTAGCAAAAAATATTATTGGTGAAATCTTAAGTCGTTTTGAAAAAAATGGCTTAAAAATAGTAGCTGCAAAAATGTTACATTTAACAAAGTCACAAGCTGAAAAGTTTTATGCAGTGCATAAAGAAAAACCATTCTATCAGACTCTTGTAAATTTTATGAGCTCCAGTCCAGTATTAGTACAAGTATTAGAAGGAGATGATGCAATTGCCAAAAATCGTCGTATTATAGGTGCAACTGATCCTAAAAAAGCTGATCCAGGTACTATTCGATCTGATTTTGCAGCTTCAATCGATTTTAATGCTGTTCATGGTTCTGATGCTCCTGAAACTGCTGTTTTTGAGATAGGATTTTTTTTTAAACCAGACGAAATTCATTCGCATTTAACTTAAAATTCTGTGTCTAAAGTTAATCTCTTAAATTTTACTTATGGTGATTTTGAAAAATTCGTTCTTGATTTAGGAGAAAAAAATTTCCGTGCTACACAAATTATCAAATGGATTCATCAAATTGGGATGATCAATTTCTCTTTGATGACGAATTTAAGTTTGTCTCTAAGAGAGTTTTTATTCTTACGCTGTGAAGTTAAATCTCCAGAAATAGTTAAAGAACAAATTGCTCAGGATGGTACACACAAGTGGTTATTACGTCTTGATGATAACTATTTTATTGAGACAGTTTTTATTCCTAAGAGTAGGCGTGGTACCTTATGTATTTCATCCCAAGTTGGATGTCCCATAGGTTGTAGTTTTTGTGCTACAGGAGCAATGGGGTTCAAACGTAATTTAACTCTAGCAGAAATTATTGGGCAGTTATGGCTTGTCGTACGGCAATTATCCCCTGATAAAACAACTCGTAATCATACTATTACCAATATAGTTTTTATGGGTATGGGGGAACCGCTTTTAAATTATACCAATGTGATTGAGGCAATAGGATTGATGCTTGATGATAGGGCTTATGGTCTATCCAAATATAAAGTAACTATTAGTACCTCTGGATTAATTCCAGAAATACTGTGTTTACAAAAACAAAGTGAAGTATCGCTTGCAATTTCTCTTCATGCACCAACTGATGAATTAAGAAATCAGTTAGTACCCATTAATAAAAAATATCCATTAAAAAAGTTAATCTCAGTATGTAATCATTATTTTAAAGATCCTCGACGTAAAGTTACAATTGAATATATTATGTTAGATGGCATTAATGATAGAATTGAACATGCCAAACTTTTAGTGAAGCTATTATCTCATGGGCACTATAAAGTAAATTTAATTCCAGGCAATCTGGTTGCTCATTCTACTATCCGTCCATCTTTACAAGAGAATATCGATAAATTTCGCCGAATTTTATTAGATGCTGGAATTGATACTATAACACGTGAATCACGCGGCTATGAAATTACTGCTGCCTGTGGACAGTTAATTGGCGCCGCTTTGACCTCTATTTAATTTTTACTAAAACTCGCATACAATATGGCCAATTATAGAAGAAGGTATTAATTATATGAATGATACACTGCTCCAAACCCCGGGACAAATAATTAAAGCTGCTAGAGAGGCTCGGCAGATTAGCTTGAATGATGTAACTCAAGGATTACTTCTTAGTAAAAAAATTATTACGGCGATTGAAGAGGATGACTATAGCAAAATTGCAGCATCAGTATACGCAGAAGGATATCTTAAAGCTTATGCTAAATTTTTACAGATTCCTTCTGAAAATATCCTTACAAGCTTTCGTCGTTTAAATATTTATTCTAATGGTAATATTATTAAAGTACGGACGGAGACTCAGAGTAAGGTCAATATATCTTGGCTATTAAAGTTACTGCGTTATTTTAAAGAGCATCTAAAAATAGTTTCAGGAATAGGGGTATTAATTGTGATTTTGGGTATTACGGGATTTGTTTATAAAATGGTGAAGTCAAAAAATATTACTGACGAGTCTAATCCTATTATTAGCCAGGAATATAATGCACAATCATTAGAACAGGTTGTTGAGCATGATGCTGCTTCTTCCCTCGACTTGAGTGTTCCACTAGAGGTTGTTAAATCTAAAAGTAAAGAAAAAAAAGATAACCAAATGGTGGTAGAGTGAAAAATATTCAAGCCATTCGTGGAATGAATGATATATTACCTGATACGAGTTCGTATTGGGCGAGTTTGGAGGTTTTGTTACGGCGAGTTGTAATTCAATATGGTTATCGTGAAATCCGTTTCCCAATAGTTGAATTTACCGAACTTTTTTCACGCACTATTGGTGAAGCTACCGATATTGTAGAAAAGGAGATGTATACTTTTGCAGATCGTAATGGTGATAGCTTAACTTTGCGTCCTGAAGGAACTGCTGGTTGTATCCGTGCAGGAATTGAACATGGTTTATTTTATAATAAAGTCCAGCGTTTATTTTACTATGGTCCTATGTTCAGACATGAACGCCCACAAAAAGGGCGTTACCGCCAGTTTCACCAATTTGGGGTTGAAGCTTATGGCTTAGCAGGTCCTGATATTGATGTTGAAATAATGTTATTAGCTATGAGGTTTTGGCAAGAATTAAACATTGATCGTAATGTTGTTCTACAGATTAATACCTTGGGTAATTCCGAAGTACGAGCTAAGTATCGGCAACATTTAGTTGAGTATTTTAATCAGCATTTAGATATTTTAGATGAAGATAATCGGAGAAGGTTATTAGCTAATCCTTTCCGTATTTTAGACAGTAAAAATCCGATGATGCAAGATTTGATTCAGAAAGCCCCTAAAATTTTAGATGATCTTGATCAATCATCTAGAGATCACTTTGAAAAATTATGTAAGATGTTAGATCAATTAAAATTGGCATATGTAATTAACCCTTGTTTGGTTCGTGGCTTGGATTACTATTGTTTGACTGTGTTTGAATGGGTGGCAACAGATGATAAATGGGCACAGAATGCTATATGTGCTGGTGGTCATTATGATGGCTTGGTGGCAGCAATGGGTGGTAAATCTACGCCAGCCATTGGGTTTGCTTTGGGATTAGAGCGCCTGCTTGCATTAGTGGCTAATAACTTACTACTTCCTGTTATGGATATAATTTATCTTGTGATACTGAGTGAGCAAGCGATGATAACTGGAATGTCATTAGCAGAGAATATTCGGAAAAGTACTAAAGCTAAAATTATAGTTAATTGCGGCGGTGGGGACTTGAGCGTGCAATTAAAACGTGCTGATAAAAGTGGCGCCAAAATTGCATTGATTTTAGGAGTAACAGAGCTAGCTAATGATGAGGTGCTAATAAAATATTTACGTGAAGACAAACCTCAACAAAAAGTGAAGATAGATAAGATAAAAGATTTTTTGTTTTAAAATTGTAACGTAGGTTTTTTATGCCAATATCAAATAAAGAAGAAATACAGATAGTAAAGGGTTGGTGGCAGAAGTATGGTTATTACTTTTTATTTATTGTCATAGGATTTTTAGTTGTTAATTTTGGTTGGCGTTATTGGCACCGTTGTAACAATGCTAATTTAGAATCTTCGTCAATAATATATACACAGATGTTGACTTATTTAGAGCAACAAAAGAATGCTGAGTTTGAATTATTTGGCAAACGTTTGATTAAGGATTATCCGGCATCTTCCTATGCTAGTTTTGCTGCCTTATTATTAGCTAAAGAAGCAGTGCAGCAGGGAAATTTGAGATCGGCTTTAGAAATGCTCCAATTTGTTGTAAAAAAAGCTCCTATTAAGAAAATACGTGAGCTAGCGCGGATTCGAGCTGCACGAGTGTTAATAGCCATGAAAAATCCCAGTGAAGCTCTGGTATTATTATCAAATGCTGATAATAAGGATTATGGGGCTCATGTGAGTGAAATTTTTGGTGATGCTTACTTAGCTCTTGGTAAGGTTAAAAATGCTGAAGAGGCTTATCGCCGAGCAGAATCTCTTAGTAAAGATAAGACACTACCACTACCATTGCCATTACTTAAGATAAAGTTACAACAATTTTAGTTTTGTAAACGAAAATTATGGATTTGATCAAACATATTCAAGCTAATTTTTATGACAGTATTAATTTAAAATATGAGATAGCTAAAACCTTGAGTCCAGTTATCATAGATGCTGGTCATATGTTGACCAATGTATTCGTAGTGGGGGTAAAGTTTTAAGTTGTGGTAATGGTGGATCAGCATGCGATGCCTTGCACTTTAATGCTGAGATAGCTAATAGATTTATGATCGAGCGTGATGGATTACCTGCTTTAGCATTAATCTCTGATACAGCTCTTTTGACAGCTATTGCTAATGATCATGCTTATCGAGATATATTTGCTAGACAAATCCAGGCATTAGGCAAAGAAAATGATGTATTACTTGCGATTTCTACAAGTGGTAATTCAGAGAATGTTACTCGTGCTATTCTTAAAGCCCATGAATGCAAAATAGGGGTTATAGCATTGATTGGTAAAAATGGTGGGGAAATAGCAAAAATTTTAGGTGCTAACGATATTGAGATCAGAGTGCCATCGCAAATTACCCCTCGTATTCAAGAGGTACATATTTTGATTATTCATTCTTTATGTGAATTAGTAGATATTTTATTAAAAATTAAAAATAAGGTGATAATATGCGAAGAATTTTAGAAGTATTTTTAATTGCTCTAACATTACAAGCTTGTGTCCCAGCTGTTTTTGTGGCTGGTACTGCTGCTGGTACAGTATTGAGTGATCATCGCAATACTAAAACTATGTTTGAAGATAGGGAAATTACTTTTAGATTGCAACATCAACTTGACAATGCCCAAGACCTGCGTAACCAATCCCATGTGTCAGTTACAACTTTTAATCATATCGTTTTATTACTAGGTCAAACTCCAACTGCTGAGTTGCGTAGTCAAGCTGAGGCTATTGTTAAGTCGAATTCAACAGTAAGGATGCTTTATAACGAAGTTACAATTGAGAAGCCAATATCTGATGTAGCCAAGGCTAATGA
The DNA here is from genome assembly GCA_031263815.1 of Coxiellaceae bacterium. GTDB lineage: Bacteria > Pseudomonadota > Gammaproteobacteria > UBA9339 > UBA9339 > UBA9339. The sequence goes on from JAISFD010000022.1 coordinate 13,942, forward strand.
TATGTGGATAACTACAAAAGTAAAAACAGTTTTAGCCGCTACTGCGGGGCTAAATTCTGCTAGTTTAAAAGTTGTTACTGAAAATGGTGTAGTTTATCTGATGGGGTTAACGACTCGTGATCAAGCTAAGCTTGCTACTGACAAAACGCGTACTGTAGCAGGGGTAAAAAAAGTAGTTAAATTATTTGAATATTAATAATCTATGCAATTTACTGTAGTACAAATGATTTCGGTGTGGGTATTACCCATGATTTTTGCTATTACAGTCCATGAGGTATCACATGGGTATGTTGCTTACTTACTTGGAGACAAAACCGCGCGGATTTTAGGCAGATTAACCCTAAATCCAATTAAACATATTGATGTTATTGGTACTACTATTGTACCCCTTATATTACTATTGTTGGGTGGAGTTATTTTAGGGTGGGCTAAGCCAGTACCGATTAATTCGCATAACTTACGTAAGCCAAGGAGAGATTTAGCATTAATTGCTGCTGCGGGCCCATTATCTAATTTTATGATGATGATTATTTGGGCTGGGTTTGCTAAGGTAGCAACGATTCTTCTAGCAAAAGATTTTCCAGGGGCACTAGCTATGTGTATGATGGGTGTTGCAGGGATTAGTATTAATCTGATGCTTATGGTTTTAAACTTATTACCTATTCCTCAACTTGATGGGGGACATGTTTTGTCGAGTTTATTGCCTAGATCTATCGCTAACCAATATGATCGCCTAGCTCCTTATGGTTTTTATATTTTGTTAATTTTGTTAGCATTGGGAGTTATAAATTTTGTCACGCAACCTATCATAAAATTTTTATATAGTTTGGTTATTCTAATATTTAATCTTTCCCTCCCGGTATAACTTTGAATTGAATTTTGTTCGCCTTGACCTCAGTTTCTTCTTTAGAAAAAGTCATGCCTCGACTATTTTCTGCAGCATAAATTGCCGTTACTGCTAATATGGGAATATATATGTTATGAGTGATCCCAGAAAAACGGGCTTTACAGGTTATAGTTTCATTATTTATAAGGAGTTCTTGAGTAGCTGTTGTTGAAATATTTAAAGTGATACTATTGTTTTTGATATATTGTTTGGGCACAGTAACTGTGGGTATAGCAGTATCTACAGTAATGTAAGGGGTATTCCTATTGTCAGTGATCCACTCATAAATAGCTCTAATCAAATATGGTTTAATAAGTATTAACAATTGTTGTTTCATCTAATTTTTTAAATCTTTTTCCAAATCAGATAAACTTTCTTTAAACGAATCCCGAGCAAAAACGCGTTTCATATATTCTTGAAGTGGTTTAGTTTGTTGAGGTAATTCTATGTTTAAACTTTTTAAACGCCATAACATTGGTGCTAAGCAGCAATCAGCTAAAGAGAAATCATCGCTTAGAAAATATGGAGCCTCATGGAATACTGGCGCAATAGTTATTAGTTGATCTCGCAGGTTTTTGCGGGCTTCGTCAGTTTCAGCTTTTTTAGCTTCTTGAATTGTAGTTACTAAAGTTAGACAGTCATGTTCTATACGATAAATCATTAAGCGGCATTTAGCGCGTGCTACTGGATATACTGGCAATAGAGGAGGGTGAGGGAAGCGTTCATCTAAATATTCAGTAATAATATTGGCCTCATAAAGCACCAAATCGCGGTCTACTAAAGTGGGTAGAGAGTGATATGGGTTTAAGGTGAGCAAATCTTCAGGAAGATTGTGGTTATCAACATAGATTATATTTACTGCAATCCCTTTTTCTGCCAATACTATTCGAGTGCGATGACTGGCAATGTTTAGAGGATCCGAATATAAGGTCATAGTTGAATGTTTGAGTATCATTGTTTTTGCTCCAGTTTGGCTGGGGGACTAGGATTTGAACCTAGATTGACGGAGTCAGAGTCCGCGATCTTGCCATTAGATGATCCCCCAACTATAGGGTTTAAGGAGGAATATCATATATAAATAAATCTTACCGTTTCGAATACTGAGTCCCTCGGCGTGCTTTATGACGACCAACTTTTTTACGCTCAACAATCCGTGCATCTCTAGTTAATAAACCTGCCTGACGTAGTGTTTTGTGTATGACTAAATCCTCATTTTTGTCAGTCTCTTCATAAGCTACAAGTGCACGTGCAATACCTAAGCGAATTGCTCCGGCTTGACTACTATCTCCACCACCTTTAACTGATATTTTTATATCAAATTTATCTAATAAGTTGGTAATTACTAATGGATGTCGTACCACCATGCGTGAAGTTTCACGTCCGAAGTATTTTTCAAGAGTTTTACCATTAACCATAATTTTTCCCTGTCCTGCATCTAAAAAAACCTTTGCGGTAGAAGTCTTACGTCGACCAGTACCGTAGTGAAAATGTTTTGTTGTCATTAGTATTGTGCCTTAAGTTATTAGGTTGATATAGTTTTTAAGCATTGAGCTTGGTGTGGATGCTCAATTCCTGCATAAATCTTAAGTTTAGTTAGCATTTTACGTCCCAAAGGACCTTTTGGTAACATGCCGCTAACAGCATGTTTTATTACTAGTTCTGGGGATTGTAATAGTTGTTTTTCTAAAGAAATTTCTTTAATACCCCCTTGGTAGCCAGTGTGATGATAATATTTTTTATCCTTAAGCTTATTGCCGGTAACATGAATTTTTTCAGCATTAATAACAACTACGTAATCACCGGTATCAATAGAAGGTGTATATTCTGGTTTATTTTTCCCTGTTAAGTGTTTAGCAATAGCTGTCGCAAGACGCCCCAGAGTTTTATTTTCGGCATTTAATAAATACCATGCTTTTTTATGATTGATACTTTGGTTAAAGGTTTTCATAAATTTTCACGACACATTGTAAATAACGGTTGATTCTACAATATGAAATATATAAAAGCAATTGGGGGTAAGTATTTAAAAGCTACCGGCATAGCTGATCCTATAGTGCTAGATAGGTTAATGTTATTGAATAATATTTATTTTAGTGTTATTAGTTACTTTGTTTTTTAGATTAGCCAAACCAATAAGAATGTCACCCCAATTTAACTTACATGCAAATTTTAAACTTAGTATTACCCAACTTGAAGCGGTTAAAAAGTTAACTCATGGGTTAGAGCAGGGTTTTAATAAACAAACCCTTCTGGGAGTAACTGGATGTGGTAAGACATTTACCTTGGCTAATGTAATTGCTAGATTAAAGTGGCCAACCCTTATTATTGCTCATAATAAAACTCTAGCTGCGCAGCTTTATGGGGAGATGCAAGATTTTTTTCCAGAGAATGCGGTAGAGTATTTTGTTTCGTATTACGACTACTATCAACCTGAAGCATATCTTCCAGCTACTGATACTTATATCGAAAAAGATGCAGCTATTAATGAACGTATTGAACAGATGCGTTTAGCTGCTACGAAAGCATTGTTTGAACGTTCTGATACTATTATTGTAGCATCAGTTTCAGCGATTTATGGCTTAGGTGATCCAGAAGTATACCATGAGATGGTCCTTAAATTGCAGAAGGGTAGTAAGATTGAGCAGACTAGCTTTTTGCGCATGCTTGCAGAATTACAATATACGCGTAATGATCTTGAACTTCGTCGAGGCACCTACAGATCTCATGGAGAAACATTAGATATTTTCCCTGCTGAATCGGAAGATATAGCAATCCGTATTGAGTTATTTGACGATGTAATTTCAGAGCTCTCTTATTTTGATCCTTTAACTGGGAAAACTATTAGAAAAGTATCAGCTATTAAGATTTTTCCTCAAACTCATTACGTCACTAAAAGACAAATACTATCGGACGCTGTGGATAAAATTAAAATTGAATTACGTGAACATTTGGCAGTGCTTTATAGTAATAATAAATTAGTTGAAGCCGAGCGGTTAAAACAACGTACAGAATATGATCTTGAGATGTTACTTGAGCTTGGTTATTGTACTGGAATTGAAAATTATTCTCGCTATTTATCAAGAAGGGAGGCAGGTGAACCACCGCCGACTTTAATTGATTATTTACCTAAAAACTCTTTGCTTATTATTGATGAGTCACATGCAACTTTGCCCCAGTTGCGTGGGATGTATAATGGAGATCAGGCACGTAAAACTACTTTAGTCGGCTATGGTTTTAGATTACCTTCAGCCTTAGATAATCGCCCTTTGAAATTTGAGGAGTTCGAAGTAATAGCACCGCCTACTATTTATGTTTCAGCAACACCTGGAGATTATGAAAAAAAACAATCCCAGCAAATAGTTGAATTATTAATTCGTCCTACAGGTTTGCTTGATCCGAAGGTCGAAATAAAACCAGCAAAAAATCAGGTTGATGAATTATTTTCAGAAATTACTAGACGGATTAAAACTAGGGAAAGAGTGTTAGTAACTACCTTGACCAAGAAAATGTCGGAGGACTTAACTGAATATTTGGATGATCATGGCATCAAAGTTAGGTATCTGCATTCGGAAGTTAATACTGTTGAAAGAGTGGAAATTTTACGTGATCTTAGATTGGGGGTTTTTGATGTTTTAGTAGGGATCAATTTATTGCGGGAAGGTCTAGATTTACCAGAGGTATCTCTCGTTGCTATTTTAGATGCGGACAAAGAGGGGTTTTTACGTTCTACTCAATCTTTGATTCAAACGAGTGGTAGAGCAGCGCGTAATGTTAATGGGAAGGTTATTATGTATGCTGATGAGATTACCCAATCTATAAAACAAGCATTAGATGAAATGGATCGACGACGTACTATCCAAGAGGAATATAATGTTAAACATAATATAATTCCTACCAGTATTGTTAAAGCTATTCGTGATATTATGGCAAACGCTCATATTGAGCAGCAAAAGGATAAACAGGTTTCTCAAGCGGTAGCACGTTATTTAACTGATAAACCAGATAAATTAGCCCATCGCATTAAAGAACTCGAAAAAAAGATGTATCAATATGCACGGGATTTAGAGTTTGAAAAAGCCGCCAAAATTAGAGATGAGATACATTATATTTATAGTTTATTTGATTAATTTCATAATTAAAAATAGGGCGGAAGGATTTTATGCTTAATTTTTTTGTTGCTAAGACTTCTGGTAAGACAATTCCTATTGTTCCAATTTGTGAAGATAATTTTGAGCGGTGGTATGAAACACAATCAGATAGGGTTAAAAATATAATTTTAGCTAATAGATTTTTAGCTAAAGCTGGTTCTTTTTGTTTCATTCTGGATCTAAATGGTTATTTAGAGAAAGTATTACTTGGTTTAAATAACCATGATGATTTTTATTCATTTGGGGTATTACCTAAAATACTGCCTAAAGAGGTATATGAGATTGTTGCATCAGATTTTTCTTTGGAGCAGTTAGAACATGCGGCTATTGGTTGGGGAATGGGTAATTATCAATTCAAACACTATAAAAAAGCGCCGGATTATGTGGCTAAATTATTCTACCCTAAAAATATTAATATCTCTCAAGTGACTGATATTTTAACTTCTATTTTTTTAATTCGAGACTTGATTAATACTCCGGCAGGTGACTTGGATCCTGAAAAATTAGCTGAAGCAGCGATTAATATAGCTTATGAATTTGATGCAAAGATAAAATTAATTAAAGGAAAAGAATTAGCGGCTAATTTTCCAGCTATTTATGCAGTGGGGCGTGCTAGCAAAAAAGAACCGATTTTGATCGATTTACATTATGGTGCAGCAGATGCACCTAAAATTATTTTAGTGGGGAAAGGAGTATGTTTTGATGGCGGTGGATTACAGATGAAGACATCTGCGGGAATGAATTTAATGAAAAAAGATATGGCTGGGGCAGCTCATGCTTTAGGTTTGGCACGTTTAGTTATGGCTGCACAATTGCCAATTAATTTGCGGGTAATCATTCCAGCAGTAGAGAATCTAATTTCGGGAGATGTATTAAAACCTGGAGATATTATTAAAACGCGAAAAGGTCTAAGTCTTGAAGTTGCTAATACCGATGCAGAGGGGAGATTAATTTTAGCTGATGCCTTAGCCTATGCTTCAGAGTGGCAACCAAAATTGATTTTAGATTTTGCCACCTTAACTATGGCAGCTAGAGTAGCTTTGGGATCAGATATTACTGCTTTATTTGCTAATGATGATAAACTGGCAGAAGATATAATTGATAATATGTCTGGTGAGCAGGAGCCGGTTTGGCGTATGCCTATTTATACACCATATCTAGAATTTCTTAAGAGCGAGATGGCGGATTTTAAAAATGTGGTGACGGTAGATTATATTAATGGTGGAGCTATTATTGCCGCTCTTGTTTTACAACAATTTATTGATCCCAATATTCAGTGGGCACATTTTGATATGAATGCTTATAATACTGTTAGTAGGGCTGCAAGACCAGAAGGTGGTGAGGCTGTGTGTTTACGAGGGTTGTTTAAATATCTTGATTGCTTCAGGCAGATTTGAATAGCGAATATATTAGGAATATATGAAAGGGGTAAAATGATGAAAGTTAGTGTTTTTGGTACAGGTTATGTTGGTTTAGTGACTGGGATAGGTTTGGCTGAAGTTGGGCATAATGTAGTATGTGTTGATACTAATGCTGATAAGATTAATCAGCTGAAACGAGGTGAATCCCCAATTTATGAGCCTGGTTTAGATGATTTGTTAGCGAAAAATATTGCTGCTAAAAAAATAACATTTATCACAGATGCTATTATTGGTATTGAGCATGGAGATTATCTATTTATTGCAGTTGGTACTCCTTCCGCGCATGATGGTTCGGCTGATTTGCAATATGTATTTGCTGTAGCGAGGTCCATTGGGCGAAATTTAAGCCATGATGCTATTGTGATTAATAAATCTACAGTTCCTGTAGGTACTGGCGATAAAGTAAGAGCTCTCATCCAGAGAGAATTATTGAAGCGCAAGATTCATGTTAAATTTGACATAGTTTCTAATCCGGAATTTTTAAAGCAAGGAGATGCCATCAATGATTTTATGCGGTCTGATCGGATTATTATTGGTTCAGAAAATGACGAGGTGCTTAAACAGATGTGTACTTTATATGAACCATTGTCAACAAAGATAGTCTCTATGGATGTACATTCGGCGGAATTAGCTAAGTATGCTGCTAATGCTTTTTTAGCTACTAAAATTAGTTTTATTAATGAGATCGCACAATTTGCCGAAAAATTTGGAGCTGACGTTGAAAAAGTCAGATTAGGGATTGGTAGTGATTCTCGAATTGGCTATAATTTTTTGTATGCTGGTTGTGGTTATGGTGGTTCTTGTTTTCCCAAAGATGTTAGTGCTTTGGTATGGATGGCGCGGGAATATGGAATTGAATCTCCTCTTTTTAATGCAGTGGAAAACATAAATTTACGGCAAAAGCACTTGATATTTAATCGTCTTAAAAAGTATTTTGGCAGCTTAGATGGCAAAGTGATTGCTTTATGGGGTCTAGCATTTAAACCTAATACTGATGATATGCGGGAAGCGCCGAGTAGAGTTTTACTCGAATCTCTATGGAGAGTGGGAGCTAAAGTACAAGCATATGATCCTGTAGCCCAAGCTACTGCAGAAAAAATTTATGGAAAACGTCCTGATCTAAAATTGTGTAACACCCGAGATGAGACACTGGATAATGCTGATGTATTAGTAATTATCACAGAATGGAACGAATTTCGTGAACCTGATTTTAAGGCTATTAAGGATAAATTACGTCGCCATGTTATTTTTGATGGGCGTAATCTATTTGATCCTCAAGATATTCATAAGCTGAGTATAGAATATTACTGCATTGGTCGGAAGAAATCTAGGTAGATATATATGCGGGTAAATTTTTTTCAAAAGTTAATGCTTATTATTAAAATATCATTGATTACTTTCGAATATTCAGTACGTGTAGTATCAGCTGCCTTTTTTTTAAAAGGTGATCGTATTCATGCTTATAGGATAGTGCTTGAGTGGGCGAGGAAAATTTTACAATTGTTGAAAGTAAAATATAAAGTCTTTGGCCTCCAAGGATTTGAATTTTATCCCACGAGGACTTATATTGTTATGAGCAACCATGCTAGCCATTTTGATATTCCATTGATATATGCTACTTTTCCTAACGAGAGTATTGGCATGATTGCGAAGAAAGAGTTATTTAGATATCCCGTATTTGGTCGGGGCATGAGAATTGCTGGATGTATTTCTATTGATCGAGAGAATAAGCATCAAGCGATGAAGGATTTAACTGCAGCGAAGCAAAGTATGTTAAATGGAGTACGCTTCTGGATTGCGCCAGAGGGCACTCGTTCCCGTACTGGTAAAATGGGACCCTTTAAAAAGGGGGGATTTAAAATAGCTATGGATACTAAGGCTATTATTTTGCCAGTTACGATAGTTGGTGGTAATAAAATTTTACCAGCAAAAACTTACGACTTTAGTATAAACGAAGAGGTCCAAATACATATTGGTAAACCGATTGATACTGTGAATTATCAATTTCAGGATTTACCAAAATTGATGATAGATACTGAAAAAGAGATAAAAGCGAATTTGCATTAGTTGTGGTCGTGAAAAGCCATAGAGTTACATAATATAATTAATTTTTAATTCTAAGAATTAGGAGTTGAAACATGACTGAAAATAATAAAACTGAAACTTTAGGGTTTCAAACTGAAGTTAAACAATTATTACAATTAGTTACGCATTCATTGTATAGTAATCGAGAAGTATTTTTACGTGAATTAATCTCGAATGCTTCTGATGCTGCAGATAAACTCCGTTTTGAGGCTTTGACTAACCCTAGTTTTTATGAAAACGATCCAGATTTAAAAATTTATATTGACTTTGATCCTAAAGAAAAAACTATTACGGTACGTGATAATGGCATAGGTATGAATCGTAATGAAGTAATAGCTAATTTAGGAACAATTGCTAAATCTGGCACTAAAGAATTTTTAGCTGCTCTTACTGAAACACAAACTAAAGATAGTCATTTAATTGGTCAGTTTGGCGTTGGATTTTACTCTAGTTTTGTTGTAGCAGATAAAGTTATAGTTAAAACGCGTCGGACGGGACTTACCAAAGAAGCAGGGGTATTGTGGGAATCAAAAGGGGAAGGGGAGTTTATAGTTACGGATATTGTAAAAGAAGCACGGGGTACGGAAATTATTTTATATCTAAAACCAGATGATGTAGATCTTTTAGATTACTGGCGCCTACGTCAGATAATTGTGAAGTATTCTGATCATATTGTTTTACCTATATTGATGAAAAAGCCTTTGGCGGAAAAAGAAAAGGTGGCCCAAGAGGAAGTTGTGAATAAGGCTACTGCACTTTGGGTATTACCCAAGAAAGATATTAAGGATGATGATTATAAGGCGTTGTACAAGCATATTAGCCATGATTTTGAGGATCCTTTAATTTGGGGTCACAATAGGGTTGAAGGAAAATTGGAATATATAACTCTTCTTTATATTCCTGCTCATACACCTTTTGATTTTTGGACCCGAGAGAAAAAACGTGGTTTAAAGCTTTATGTTCAGAGAGTATTTATTATGGATGATGCTGAACAATTACTACCTAATTATTTACGTTTTGTTCAAGGGATAGTAGATGCTAGAGATCTTCCTTTGAATGTCTCGAGAGAGATTTTACAAAATAACCGTATGATAGAACAAATTCGCTCAGGGATTATTAAGCGAATATTAGATATGTTAGAAAAATTAGCTACTAGCGAGCCGGAAAAATATGCCAAGTTTTGGCAAGCTTTTGGTAGTGCATTAAAAGAAGGAATGGTAGAGGATTTTACCCATAAAGGACAGATTGCCAAACTTTTGAGATTTGCATCTACCAAAAATGATGATGGAGAACAAAATGTCACTCTAGATGAGTATGTTGCACGCATGCTTAAAGATCAAGACAAGATTTATTATATTACTGCTGAAAAGTCTAGTGTTGCTAAAAGTAGCCCTTATTTAGAGGTTTTTCGTAAAAATGATATTGAAGTATTACTCCTTGATGATCGGATCGATGAGTGGTGGTTAACACATTACCAAGAACACAATGGTAAAAAATTCCAGGCAATTATTAAAGGGGATGTTGATATCAGTAAGCTGACTAAAAATCGGGTTGAAGTGGACACTAAACAGCTGAAAACTGAGTATGAAGAGGTTCTAAAGAAAATGCAAACAGTGTTAAACGATCGAGTTACGGCAGTGCGCTTGAGTGAACGACTTACTGATTCTCCGGTATGTATTGTAACTACTGCTGATGATCTTAGCTTTAATATGCAAAGGATTATGTCTGCGTTTGGGCAGAACGTGCCAAAAACTAAGCCGATTTTAGAGTTGAATCCTAAGCATAAATTAATTCAGAATTTACGCGAAATATCTGATGAAAAATTGTTTGCTGAATGGACTAATTTATTTTATGAACAGGCACTACTAATTGCCGGGGGTAAATTGGATGATGTAGCAGCGTTTACTAATCGTATGAATCATCTATTTTTGAACTAAATTTTAGAGAGCAAATAATCGAAAACTTTAAATATTTTCTTGTGAAAAAAACTAGAATATTCTATAAATTGTGGTATTGTTAGCAAGTAATATTTTTTATTATTCATTAACGAAGGGGAGAGTTATGTCAAAAAAGATTAAAAAAGGTAAACAAGCGGTAAAGAAAGTTGTAAAAAATAAAAAATGTGTATGTCCAGTCAAAGTTAGTAAGCCATTTAATAAATCAAAAATTACTGGTGCTATTGCGGATATGACTTGTTTAAGCAAAAAAGATGCTAACTTAATGCTAGATACCTTATTTGAGATTATAGCCTCACATCTTAAAAGACGTAGCGGCGTTGGGGAATTTACTCTACCTGGTATTGCTAAATTTAAAGTAGTTAATAAACCAGCAACTAAAGCTTGCCAAGGCATTAATCCTTTTACTGGTGAGTCCATGATGTTTGCTGCAAAGCCTGCTCGTAATATAATTAAAGTACGGGCGCTAAAAAAGATAAAAGATATAGCTAAGTAAAGTAATTGACTTCATTTTTTAGTTAGATTTAACAAAAGCCTATAGTTGATAGGCTTTTGTTTTTTATAGGTGAATTGTAGAACATTTTATATCAACTTATCGAGCTATATGTTATACTGAAAATATAGGGGGGCGACCGGTTTCGACGTAGATTGCGAAGCTCTAGGTGCATGCCGAGGATGTAGCCTTACTCGTAAAATATGACTATAAACGAAATAAACGCCAATGATGAAGAAGCGTTAGCAGTTGCCTAAAACCAACTGATCCGTGTTCAAGATGTACTTATGCGTCTTGTTTTACGGTCATTTACATAAGTCTATATTTATGGTGTGTTTGATACCATAACTATTAGTAATAAATCAAACTAGTTTGTTGTTATTCTTGTTCGTCAGTGAACAACTTACGAAATTGAAGATGAACTATGCATGTAGTACCAAAAGTAGAGAATTTGCGGACGCGGGTTCAATTCCCGCCGCCTCCACCAAAATAATATGACTTTTAGGATTGAAAGACCATCACCTGATACGCTAGAGATTATTTTTTCCGACAAATTAGATGTCAATAAAGTAGTAGAAATTTGGCAAAACTGTCTATTGGTCGTAGCTCACAATCAACCACAAACGTTACTCTTGGATTTTAACGCAGTAGATTATTGTGATGGTGCAGGAATTGCTTTAATTAACGTATTACAAAAGGGGCAACTAGAACATAAGCGCAACTGTATCATCCGTAATTTAAAATCTGACTTTCATAAGTTATTAGAATATACCAAAAAGCGACCGAATAAGATGGAAGAGAAAGTTTGGATCCGTGACAATCTCCTTGTGCACCTTGGTCATATAACATTAAACATCATCAATATCTTTCGGGATAATATAACTTTTCTTGGTATCTTATTTTATCAACTATTTTTTTCTTTATTTAAAATCCAAAAAATTCGTTGGCGTGATTTTTTAAGGATTGCTGAAGATACCGGGCCACAAGCGGTGCCCATCATTGCTCTTATCGGTTTTTTGATTGGTTTGATCTCTACTTTTCAATCAGCGCCATCATTTGAAAAGTTTGGAGTGCAAATTTATATGGTAGATTTGGTAGGTTTAGGCTTAGTAAGAGAGATGGGACCGCTGTTAACTGCGGTGCTACTTGCCGGTAGAACCGCTTCAGCTTTTGCTGCCGAAATTGGAACTATGAAAATTAACCAAGAGATTGATGCTTTAAAGACTATGGGGTTAAATCCGGTGCGTTTTTTGGTTATTCCACGAATTTTAGCGACTATAACTATTACTCCAATCCTAGAAGTTTTTTTTATTGCTTTTGGTTTATTAGGATGTTTAGTAGTAATGCTTTCATTGGGTTATACCGCTGATACTTTTATTAGTCGACTATGTGCTGCCATCGAACCTGTTGACTATATAGGTGGTTTAATTAAGGTTTTTATATTTGGTATAGTGATTGCTGGAGTTGGATGTTTACATGGCATTAAAACTCGTTTTGGTGCTCAAGCGATTGGTTACTCTACCACACAAGCAGTGGTTAGTAGTTTAATTATGTTAGTTGTGGTCGATGGTATTTTCGCATTAATCTATTATGTTTTAGGAATTTAGATAATGAAGCAAACACCGCTAATCAAAGTCCAAAATTTAGTAGCTTGCTACGGTAGAGATGTTGTATTGGATAATATTAGTTTTGCTGTTTACCCTGGTGAGATTTTTATGATTATTGGTGGTTCAGGGTGTGGCAAAACTACTTTGTTAAATCACCTTATTGGTTTGTTGACCCCATATTCTGGTGATATCTTGTTAGATGGACAGATTATTAGTCGTACCTCTGATAGAGAGCGTTTGCCTATTTTAAAGAAGATTGGTGTGATGTATCAAAACGGAGCTTTATTTGGTTCGATGAACTTATTGCAAAATATTGCATTACCACTAGAAGAACTAACGGAACTGCCAAAAGATGCTATTATAGAGATAGCTCATAATAAGTTGACAATGGTGAGGTTAGAGAATTTTTATAATTATATGCCTGCTCAGCTTAGTGGTGGCATGCAAAAAAGAGCAGCAATTGCAAGAGCTATGGTACTAGATCCGAAAATACTTTTTTTGGACGAGCCCACAGCTGGTTTAGATCCAATTAACTCTTCAGAAATTGATCAACTTATTGTAGACTTAGCAAAAATTTTAGGAATAACATTTGTTATTGTGTCGCATGACCTTGTTAGCATTTATAAAATAGCTAGGAGGGTGATTTTGCTATATAAGGGGAAGGTAATTGCTGAAGGTTATCCTCAAGAATTACAATATAGTTCAGACCCCTTGGTAAAAAAATTTTTTACAAGTAGAAAGGTGGCATAGATGATTGCTGACACTAATGAAACTAATTATTTTAGAATAGGAATTTTCGTTTTAGTAGGGATTACTTTGATTGTCTTTGCTTTGTTAGTTTTTGGTTCAAGAAAACTCCTAGAGCCCATCGTATATGTTGAAACTTATTTTGAAGAGTCAGTCCAAGGTATTTCCGAAGGTACTCCAGTAAAATATAGAGGTTTACAAATTGGTTATATTACAGATATTGCTTTTTCTAGTGAGATATATCGAGAGATCGTAGCACAACCTAGTAGTGAACAGATGCATGCACGTTCAATTTATGTGAGGATTGCTATTACCTCTAAGTTATTCACTCAACTTAAGTCTGAGGCGTTAAAAGCATTTTTAACAAGTGAGATAGTCAATGGTTTACGGATTAGAATCATAACCCAGGGTTTAACTGGAACTAGTTATTTAGAACTTGATTATGTTGACCCTAAAACTAATCCGATGATACCAGTCGCTTGGCAACCCCAAGTATTTTATATTCCATCTGTTACTAGTAATTTAACTAAACTTAGTGAAAATGCCCGCTATATTATGAATGAATTAAAAGATATTAATTTTAAACGTTTATTTTTGCATATAGATACTCTCGTTGTATCCCTTAATCGCTTGACTAATAGAACTGAAAATTTATTAGATTATATTGATAATCCATTAATTGAGTTGATTAAGGAATTAAAAATTGTTACTAGTAATATAGGAGAAGTATCTAGGCGGATAAAACTTCGACCATCGGAAATAATATTTGGTTCTTCTCCACCACCATTGGACCCTAATAAATTATGAACTATAAAATGTTGTGGTTACGATTTATATTAGCATATTTAATATGCTCATTGTTGGCAGGATGTGTTTCTACTAAATATGTTGAACATAAGCAGTATTTGTTAGATGTTCCAGCAGTTCAAACAGGAAAGAAAGCTCAACGCTCTTATACAATTTTTGTCAATCGGGTAGAAGCAATAGCTCCTTTCGATCAACTGGATTTTTTGTATCGTGTTAAATCCGGATATTATTTAAGTGATTATTATCATGGTTTCCTTGTTCCACCATCTGAACAACTGGATGAAATTGTGAGTGCTTATTTTAGAACGCATGGTATCGAGCTTACTGCATCTCAAAATAGATTAAATATCAAACTAACAGAATTCTATGCAGATTATCGAGATCGTAATAACCCTAAAGCCGTGATTACTATGCGGTTTATTCTAAGCAAATTAATTGATAATAAAGTAGTAATTTTAGTTGATAAGACGCTTCGATCTGCTATTACTCTCAAAGCAAAAAATACTGAAAATCTACTTTATGGATGGAATAAAGGGATTAAAGATATTATGGAACGTTTAGTTCAAGTATTAAATCGTACTTGATTACGGCTAATAATATATACCTACGTGAAAAACTTGCGACATAAATATAACTCACAATTAAGAGATTTCCATAACATCGTTCTGATCGGTCCTATGGGAGCTGGAAAAACTAGTATTGGTCGGGCATTAGCTCGAGAACTTGGCTGGAAATTTTATGATTCTGATCACATGATTGAAGAGTGTGCAGGAGTGGATCTTTTGTGGATCTATGATCTAGAAGGGGAAGATAGCTTCCATAAGTGGGAGCAAAAGGTAATTGCCGAACTCACACAAAAACCTAACATCATTCTTGCAACTGGTGGTAGTACCGTAATAGTTCCTGAAAATAGGGAGGCAATATTAAGAAACGGCTTAATTGTGTATTTATCTATTTCTCTTGATGATCAATTAATCCGTACGGGATACGGCAAAAAACGGCCGTTGTCTCAAGATTTAGAAGAACGTCGTAAAATTTTAAAACGGCTTTACAGTGAATATGTTCCGCTTTATGAAAAACTAGCTGATATTGTTTTTAATACAGATAGCAAAACAAGCCATACTACAATTGCAGCTTTAGTCAAATTAATTCATGACAAAGCACCGCACTTTAAATTCGATTAGTTATAATTGCATTACATGTCAGATTGTTTCTGATGTAACTCTTTATTTAGAGCAAGTGTGGAATAGAGCCACCATAACATTACAATTACGAATATACCAGCAATTGCGGGAGCTAAATCTAGTAGAGTTAGACCACTAAATATTGTAAGCAATACTTGCTGAATAAATGCTCCACTCCCTTTACCAAAGCGCATCCCGATCATTTCAGCAGCAGCTTTACCTTTAGTTTTTAGATCATCATCTAATGGTATATATGCCATCTCTTTAGTAGCATCGAATAGTGTATGTTTAGTTGACCTTGCTGCAATATTATGAACAGCGCCAAAATACACAGCCATAGCTAATGCTGGCATACTAACACTAAACACCAAAGCAATGTCTTTGAAGACCATAAACAAGAAAAACATTACACCTACAATCGCAAATATAATAGGAGTAATTAATGCCGTAGTTTTCCACTTACATGCACGCACAATATAAACTCCGAGTAAAGCAAAAGCGATACTGAGAATCGAAATATAGAGGTTAATGTTACTCATAAAATAATGGATAAGATTGGCGTCACCACCAAAATGAATTTCGATAGATTTTTTCCATACGCCTTCTGCTAAATTAATTGAAATGTTATAGCATAGAAGTAACGAGGTAATTAGCAGTATAGGTTTAGATGATGCAATAACTTTCAAGCTTTCGGTAAAACTAATCTTAGGTTTTTTGGTTTTGACAATGCCACCAATATTACTACGACTGTTAAATTTTTCTATACCAATAACTTTACCTAGTAGTACGATGCAAATCGACAATAAAACTCCACCGACTATCAGAGAAATAGTCACATTATTTAGAGTTGGTTGCCAGTCAGTGCCATGGGTTACAAAGGATTTAGATAAAGTCCCGGCAAACATCATACCAAATTGAGCAGTTAGGCCGAAAAGAGGATAAAATCGTTTTGATTCTTCAATGCTTGTAATATGGTTGACGGCTTGCCACAAAGAAATGGAGAGCATGATAGTCACCCACATCTCAGAGAAGACATAAAATAGACAAAAGTCCCAACTACTTATTATAGTGAAAATATATTTCATAGCGGGTAATTGTTCTTGAGTTTCAGGGCTAATATAGATAGATAGTGCTTCATGATTTGGATAGAACACAAGAGCGAATAGAGCAAAATAGGAGACAAAAAACCATGTCATAACATGAAAGAGTTTGCTCCGACTAAAAATATCTGCCAGTTTAATATAGGCAAACATAAATAAGATAGAAAGAGGTGTCACTAACCATAGTTTAATAGCGCTAATAGCTTCTGTATGCAAATGATGAATAACTAGTGCATCTTTTGATATTTTTAACATAGTGTGAATATAGGTGATGATAATCATCATCGCAGCGAGACACATAAATTTTGATAACTCATGTTTATGAATAGGAACGACCTTTTCTTGTAACCATATAGTTAGTTTTTTCATACTACTTTCTCTTCTATTTTTTGATCTATTTTTATTATTTTTAGTATAGCACATGTAAAAATTCAAGTGGTGTTATAGTATTAATTATTTTTTAAATTGTAAAGATTTGATTGCAACATTATATTTTCGGCTACAATTACTGATTTAGTATAGTAATTAACATTAGAAATATCCTTAACATTTCCTTAATAATTTTCTCTAAGAAATCATAACTATCTGAAATTTTCCGAATAAAGAACTTAGAAGTCAATGTTCGAGGGATAACCAGATAAGACTTGATTATTTAAAAATGATAAGATTTGTAACTAAGGACCATGAATATTAAAGAAAATGTAGAAATATCTTATCAGCCACTTGCGGCACGAATGCGACCGCGCAGTATCGATGAATTTATTGGTCAAGAGCATTTGTTAGGTTTTGGTAAACCACTTAGGCGTGCTATTGAGAATAAAATCTTGCATTCGATGATTTTATGGGGACCACCAGGTAGTGGTAAGACAACTTTAGCTAGATTATTAGCTACAAGTGTTCACGCCCATATCGAAACGATCTCAGCAGTGCTTGCAGGGGTAAAAGATATTCGAGAAATAGTAACAAGAGCTAAAGAGATCCGAAAGACTAAAAATCAGCCAACGATCTTGTTTGTTGATGAAGTGCATCGTTTTAATAGATCTCAGCAAGATGCATTTCTCCCTTTTGTTGAGGAAGGAATTTTAACTTTGATAGGTGCTACTACTGAGAATCCGTCATTTGAACTCAATAGCGCTTTACTTTCACGGAGCCGTGTTTATGTACTTAAACGAATGCAGGAAAATGAGATATTACAGGTAATTAACCGGGCATTAGCAAATAAGGCATGGGGATTAGGTGAGCGTAATATAATTCTTGCTGAGAATTTGCGCAAAAGAATTGCACATATGGCTGATGGAGATGCAAGGCAAGCACTGAATTTTTTAGAGATTTGTGTGGATTTTGTCGAAGCGAAAGATGGGAGAGAAGAAATTACTGAAACATTGTTACAAGAGATGTTTACTGCGGGAGTACGTCGTTTTGATAAAAGAGGAGAAATATTTTATGATCAGATTTCTGCACTTCATAAAGCAGTACGAGGTTCTGATCCAGATGCAGCATTGTATTGGTTTTGTCGAATGATTGATGGCGGTTGTGATCCGCTTTACATTGCACGTAGAGTAGTAAGGATGGCAAGTGAAGATATTGGTAATGCTGATCCGAGAGCTCTTACTTTAGCGCTTAGTGCTGCTGAAACTTACGAGCGTTTAGGTACTCCTGAAGGTGAATTAGCGCTTGCTCAAGCCATAATTTATATGGCTTGTGCTGCCAAAAGTAATGCTATTTACCTTGCTTTTGATGAAGCGATGAATGATGTTAAAGAATATGGTTCGCTAGATGTGCCATTACACATTCGTAATGCTCCCACTAAATTAATGAAACAACTTGGTTATGTAAAGAACTATCGTTATGCTCACGATGAAGATTATGGATACGCTGCCAATGAAAATTATTTACCTGAGATGTTACCGAAGAGGCAATATTATCGGCCAATGCCAAGAGGCTTAGAGATTAAAATTCGTGAAAAGTTAGAATATTTGCGGAAATTAGATAAGGAAAATAGTAAAATGTAAATAGTTGTTACACTCGGAGAATAATCTAAAATATGCTCGATCCAAAATGTTTTCGTCAAGAACTTACTGAAACTATTAAAAGATTAAAGAAAAGAGGATTTACACTAGATATATCCTTCATACAAAATCTCGAAGAGAAACGTCATCTTACTCAAATTGAGGTACAAGCCCTACAAAATGAACGTAATCAGCGTTCAAAGGAGGTAGGAAATGCTAAAAACCGGGGAGAAGATGTATCGTCTCTTATTGTTAATATGCATGGAGTTAGTGCAAAACTTGAAGCTAAACAAAAGGAACTTGATACTATTCTAGTAGAATTACATAATGCTTATAGTGGTGTTCCAAATTTACCTCATGATTCAGTCCTTGAAGGAAAAACTAGCGAAGATAAAGTAGAAATTAGACGTTATAGTGAACCACGAATATTTAATTTTATCCCGAAAGATCATGTTACCTTAGGAGTTGCTCTAGGTATGATGGATTTTGAAAAAGCTGCTAAGATTGCTGGAGCTAGATTTGTTGTGTTATTTAGTAAGTTAGCGAAATTACAACGTGCTCTAATTCAATTTATGTTAGATATTCATACTAAAGAGCATGGATATAAAGAAGTATATGTGCCTCATTTAGTCAATCGAGCAAGTTTATTTGGTACCGGCCAATTGCCGAAATTTGAGGATGATTTATTTAACATAGACAACGATTTTAGGTATAGTTTAATTCCTACCTCTGAAGTTCCAGTGACTAATTTAGTAAGAGATGAAATTGTTGCAGAAGATAAGCTACCACTAAAATATGTCGCTTATACTCCCTGTTATCGTAGTGAAGCTGGCAGCTACGGTAAGGATCTCCATGGTATGATTCGACAACATCAGTTTGAAAAGGTTGAATTGGTGCGTTTAGAAAAACCGGAAAACTCATATGAAGCGCTTGAAGAGCTTACCAAACATGCAGAGAAAATTTTACAAAAATTAGATTTGCCTTATCGCGTAGTTGCTTTATGTAGTAACGATCTAGGTTTTGCTTCAGCAAAAACTTATGATCTAGAAGTATGGGTTCCTTCACAAAATAAATATCGTGAGATTTCTTCTTGTAGTAATTTTGAGTCATTTCAAGCTCGGCGTATGAAAGCAAGATTTCGTTCACTGAAATCTAATAAAATTGCATTATTACACACTTTAAATGGTTCTGGTTTGGCAGTAGGACGTACATTAATAGCCATTCTTGAAAACTATCAAGATCGTGATGGACACATCCATTTACCGGAGATTTTGTGGAGTTATATGGATGGGGAAAAAGTTATACAATAATATATTGTAGAATTTAGAGTTGCATCTTATTACCAATAAAGATGTATCTGAGTTATGAAAATAGTAACACGTTATCTAATCCGCGAGGTTTATATCGCTATGTTAGCAGCGGTAGTAGTGTTACTGTTTATTTTCTTAAGTAATGTTTTAGTACGTTATATGCATTTTGCGGCTAGTGGAGCATTATCTAGCCAAGCAGTAAAAATAATAATGTTACTACAAATCCCTATTTTATCTGCCATACTTTTACCTGCTAGCCTGTTTTTGGGTATACTACTTGCATATGGTCGTTTATATGCAGATAGTGAAATGATTATATTCACTGTATGTGGTATGGATCCTAAACGCTTATTAACTACTAACCTGATTTTGGCTTTGATCATAATACTTTTAGTTGCTACGTTGTCTTTATGGATTAATCCTAAAGTTTATAAATATTATGATCACATAAACAGTGGAGCTACTTCATTAGTACTAGACATGGTTAAACCTGGTAGCTTTAACAATGAGATTGCTCAAGGTAAGTGGGTATTTTATGTTGAAACGATATCTCATGATAAGAAATATTTTTATAACGTCTTTGCAGTGGAGCAAACAAATAATTCTAGTCAGATTGGAGAACAGAATTTATGTGTATTGACCGCCAAAAGTGCTTATCAGCAACAAGGTGATTCTAATGGTAATGAACCTTACATAATTCTTAAAGATGGATATCGTTATGTGGGCACTCCTGGACAAAAAGACTATGAAATAACTAAGTATGATGAATATGGAATTAAAATATCGCCAGAAACTCAGGAATGGCATGGAGACGAAAGTAGTATTCCAACTATGAAATTATTACAGGCTAAACACAATAATTTAGCTGCAGCAGAACTACAGTGGCGAATTTCCTTACCGCTATCTACTTTTATATTAACCTTGATTGGTATTCCGTTGAGTAAAGTTAAATCCAAACGAGGTCGTTATGCTCAATTGATTCCAGCAATACTTTTATATGTTGTATATGCTAACTTTTTATTTCTAGCAAGAGCTTGGATCAAAAGAGGAGTTTTATCACCAATGTTAGGTGTTTGGTGGGTACATGGTTTAATGCTGGCTTTAGCAATCTTTTTAATTGGTAGGCAACTCGGATGGTGGCGAATTTTTGGGGCAAAAATTCAAGATGTATAAATATCATCTTCAATATCAACAAACACGCATTACCGTATGAAAATATTAGAAAAATATATTTTTAAATTCATTGTTAGCCATGTATTACTAGTAATTTTATTTTTAATTGGTTTGCATATGTTTGTCGAGTTTTTACACGAATTTCCTAATATTGGGGTTAAAGATTATGGTTTGTATAAGATTTTAATTTGTGTAATTCTAATGTTACCTAATGATCTTTATCAATTTTTTCCTATAGCCTGTTTATTAGGTTCAGTAATTGCCCTCGGTTTGTTAGCATCACATAGTGAGTTGATTATCATGCGAGTTTCTGGGATGTCATTAATTAATATCACCTCTGCTGTTCTTAAAGCGGCCATATTTCTATTATTGATAATGATATTAATTGGCGAGATAATATCTCCAATAGCTCAGCGTAGATCGGTTCAGATAAAAACCGCTGCTTTAACTGGTGGACAGACTTCACTGACCATGCAAGGTATATGGTTGCGTGATAATCAAGATATTATAAATATTAATTCAGCATCTAGTGGTGGATTACATGGTGTTACTCGTTACCGATTTACTGATGATAAAAAACTACAGTTTGTGAGTTGTGCAGAAACTGGGGTTTATAAAAATAAAAGCTGGATTCTGAATAACGTAAAATATACTGAATTTCAAGATGACAAAATAAATAATTTCAATATTCCAGAAGAGCAGGTAGCATTGAAAATTAATCCGAATTTAATTGGCATCGAATATATATACACTAATCAAGAAAATCTTCTTGATTTATACAATTATATAGAATATCGTTCTCAAAGCGGCTTAGATGTTGCCGGCCATAAAGTAGCTTTTTGGCAAAGAATTTTCGCGCCTTTTGCCACATTGATTATGATTCTACTTGCTATTCCATTTATATTTGGTTTATTACGTGGATCAACAATGGGTCTAAGGATGTTAGTAGGCATGGTATTCGGTTTTGGGTTTTATATTTTTCATCAATTTGTAGGACCAATGAGCGTTGTTTATCATGTTCCTCCAGTATTAGCCGCTTTTTTGCCTGCCTTGGTTTTTGCTACTATTGGGACAATTCTTTTATTTAAAGTGCGCTAGCTAGCGTTTTCATATAATATATGAATGTACAATGCACAAAGTCCTATCATTAATTTCTGGTGGTTTAGATTCTTTTCTTGCGACAAAACTAATTCTTATGCAAGGAGTATATGTTGAAGGAATCAACTTTTTTACTGGATTCAGTGGAGATCATGAGTATTGTTTTGACCATTCTACCAAAGGGAGCCATGGCGCGCGCTGGGTATGTGATCAATTAGGAATAAAATTGCATGTTGTAAATGTTGTAGATCTTTTTAAGCCTATATTACTGCAGCCAAAATATGGTTATGGTGCGAATCTTAATCCTTGTCTTGACTGTAAATTGTTTATGATTGGAGAAGCGAAAACCTGGATGGAAAAATGTGGATTTGATTTTTTGATTTCTGGTGAGGTTTTAGGTCAGCGGCCAAAATCTCAACGGAAAGATACTTTGCCTTTCGCATCTAAAATTACTTCGGATTTAATCGTGCGTCCTCTTTCAGCTAAACTTTTACCACCAACATTACCTGAAAGGGCAGGATGGATTAATAGAGAATTGCTTTATAGCATTAGTGGACGAGGACGCAAATTTCAACTTAACCTTGCTCAAAAATTTGGGTTTAAAAAAATTCCTCAACCGAGTGGTGGCTGTCTCTTAACCGATTCAGGTTTTTGTCGGAGATTACAAGATCTGTGGGATCACCACTTAGATCACGATTATGACTTGAATGATATTTTACTACTGCGCTTGGGAAGACATTTGAGAGTTAACTCTAAGTTAAAAGTTGTTGTTGGTAGAGATGAAGGGGAAAATAACTTCCTTGAAAATTTTTCAAGTAAATATACTTTATTACAACCTATTAATTTTCCTGGCGCAACAGTTTTAGTTGATGGTAAAGTTGACCAGAGTAACTCGAATCTTTTGGCATGTCTTAGTGCCTATTTTAGTAAAGGACGAAATGCCAGTGAGGTTAAGGTATTGGTGCGCTATCCTCAAGACCTTGCTCAGAATGTTTTAGTTGTATCAGCAACACCGAATGAAGTTTTAAGCAAGTGGTATATATAGATTATTCTCAGAAAATATACTACATTATGATAAAATTTTTAATATATTTCGAAATTAATGAGGAACTAAAGTAATGACTCGCTATATTTTTGTAACTGGCGGAGTTGTTTCATCACTTGGGAAAGGTGTCACTTCAGCATCGTTGGGTGCTCTCCTTGAAGGTTATGGTTTCAAAGTTACCCTTATTAAACTTGATCCATATATCAATATTGATCCTGGAACTATGAGCCCATTTCAACATGGGGAGGTATTCGTAACTGAGGATGGTGCTGAGACTGATCTCGATCTTGGCTATTACGAAAGGTTTGTTGATACCAAAATGACCAAGGCTAACAATCTAACTTCGGGAGGAATTTATGCTGAAGTTATTCGTAAAGAGCGGCGAGGAGATTACTTGGGTGCAACAGTACAAGTTATTCCTCATATTACTGATGAAATTAAATTACGGATTATAGATGGTGCAATTGGGAATGACATTGCTCTAATAGAAATTGGAGGTACGGTTGGTGATATCGAATCATTACCTTTTTTAGAGGCGATTCGACAAATGAGAATTGAATTAGGGACAAATAGTACTTTATTTATTCATTTGACTTTAGTGCCGTTTATTGCTTCTGCAGGTGAAATCAAAACTAAGCCAACGCAACACTCTGTTAAAGAATTGCGTTCTATTGGTATTCAACCAGATATATTGATGTGTCGGGCTCAAAATCCTATCAGAGATCTTGAGCGAGAGAAAATTGCTCTTTTTACTAATGTTGAAAAACGGGCTGTTATCTCTTTGCCTGATGTTGACGATATCTACAAAATACCTTTATTAATGAAAGAACAAGATATAGGTGAAATTATTGCTGATAAATTAACTTTAATCCGAATGCCTCTTAACTTGTCTCTATGGGAGAGGATTGTAAATTTAACAGCTAAAGCAACACATGAAGTGAATATTGCAATGATAGGGAAATATGTAAATTTAGTAGATGCTTATAAATCTATAAATGAAGCACTGAAACATGCTGGACTATATACTGGTAATAAAGTTAAGGTCAGATATATTGAATCTGAGGATATGGAAAAACAGGGTACTAAAGCTTTAGCCAATATCGATGGGATATTAATTCCGGGGGGCTTTGGCAAACGTGGTACCGAAGGAATGATTATCGCTGCCCAATATGCTCGTGAAAGCCATATACCATATTTAGGTATTTGCTTAGGAATGCAAATTGCAGTAATTGAGTTTGCTCGTCATGTGGCAAAAATGAGAGATGCTAATAGTACCGAGTTTGATTCTAATACTAAGTACCCAGTGATTGCTTTAGTTACTGAATGGTTAGATGCGACTGGAAAACATGAGAAGCGTGATGATGAATGTGATTTTGGGGGCACTATGCGTCTTGGTGCTTATCCTTGTCATATTATTCCTGGAACACTTGCACAAAAGATTTACGATAAGACAGTTATTGTTGAACGCTATCGTCATCGTTATGAAGTGAATGGAAAATTGGTACCTCTCTTAAAGTCTAAAGGATTATGTATCTCTGGATGCTCAGGTGATGGCAGCTTGGTAGAGATGATTGAAATAGCTAATCATCCTTGGTTTTTAGGGTGTCAATTTCATCCGGAATTTACCTTTAATCCTCGCTATGGGCATAAGATTTTTATCGGCTTTATTGAAGCAGCAGTTTTAAAGCAGAAAAGTAAATAATGTAAAAGAAGCATATATGAAGCTATGTGGTTTCGAAATTGGTAATGACAAACCGCTTTTTTTAATTGCTGGACCATGTGTTATTGAAAGCGAGAAGATTGCACTTGAGTCGGCGTTTTTTTTGAAAGAAGTTACTGTCCGTTTAAAAGTAAATTTCATCTATAAAACTTCTTTTGAAAAAGCTAATCGTACATCGATGAATAGTTACTCTGGACCAGGATTTACTGATGGCTTAAGAATTTTAAGAAAAATTAAGGAAGAGGTTAAAGTACCTATTTTAACCGATGTCCATGAATATACACCGTATGATGAAGTAGTTGCAGTCGTTGATGTGTTACAAACTCCAGCATTTTTATGTCGTCAAACTAGTTTTATTAAAAAAGTTATGGGGCAAAATAAACCAGTTAATATCAAAAAAGGACAATTTTTATCGCCATGGGAGATGAAAAACGTAGTAGAGAAAGCTAGTTCTACTGGTAATAAACAAATCATGGTTTGTGAACGTGGGGTAACATTTGGTTATAATAATTTAGTAGTCGATATGCGTTCGCTTGAAATCATGAAAGAAACTCACTGCCCTGTTATTTTCGATGCTGGACATTCGGTGCAGTTTCCAGGAAGTACTGGTTCCAGTAGCGGTGGAAAACGAGAATTTATTCCTGTTCTTGCGAGAGCAGCGACTGCCGTTGGAATTGCTGGACTATTTCTTGAAACTCATCCTAACCCTGAGCGGGCATTATGTGACGGTCCCAATATGTTACCAATTGCTAAGATAGAGTCTTTATTAATTACCCTCCAAAAAATTGATCGTGCGGTTAAAACGCTTTAGCTGAAAAAATACTTGCTATACGGTAGATTCTATTCTATTTTAACTATGATTAATAAGGGTTTTTTAACCGAAAATTAAATAGGAGGGATGATTATGGCAGTAACAATTTCTGATATTCGAGGACGCGAAATTTTAGATTCACGTGGTAACCCTACGGTCGAAGCAGATGTAGTTCTTTCTTCGGGAGTAGTTGGACGTGCTGCAGTACCTTCTGGAGCATCTACAGGTTCTGGAGAGGCTTTAGAACTTCGTGATGGTGACAAACGTTATTTGGGTAAGGGAGTATTAAAGGCGGTAGGCCATATTAATCATGAAATTCGTGAAGTATTAATTGGTGGTGATCCCAATCAGCAAGCAAAACTTGATCAAGTAATGATTAAGCTCGATGGTACCGAAAATAAAAGTAAATTAGGAGCTAATGCAATTTTAGCTGTATCAATGGCGATTGCTCGAGCGGCAGCGAATGAAGTTGGTTTACCGCTTTATCGTTATTTGGGCGGTGATGGTCCATTTTACATGCCAGTTCCTGTGATGAATGTTATTAATGGTGGGGCCCATGCTGATAATAACGTTGATGTGCAAGAATTTATGATTCTTCCTGTTGGCGCACCAACAATAGCAGAAGCAGTTCGTTATGGCGCTGAAGTGTTCCATAATTTAAAAAAGGTTTTAAAAGATAAAAGCTTAAATGTTGCAGTTGGTGATGAAGGGGGTTTTGCTCCTAACTTTAATTCCAATGAAGAAGCTCTAGAATCAATTTGTCAAGCAATTGAAAAAGCAGGATTCAGATTAGGTAGTGATATTTGTTTAGGTTTAGATGTGGCTGCATCTGAACTTTATGAGAATGGAGTTTATAATTTAAAATCAGAAAACAAGAAGTATTCCTCAGAAGAGTTTGTTGCATACCTAACTAACTGGGTTAAAAAATACCCCGCTCTAATTACTATTGAAGATGGGATGGCGGAGGAAGATTGGAAGGGTTGGAAACTACTGACCGATCAACTTGGTAAAAAAATCCAAATCGTAGGTGATGATGTATTTGTTACTAATACTAAGATTTTTCAAAAAGGGATTGAAAAAGGGATTGCTAATTCTATTTTAATCAAACTTAACCAAATTGGTACTATAACTGAAACTCTAGATGCCATTGAAATGGCCAAAAATGCTGGGTATACAGCCGTGATTTCTCATCGTTCTGGTGAAACCGAAGATACTATCATTGCGGATTTGGTTGTTGCTGAAGGTACGGGCCAAATTAAAACCGGTTCTTTATGTCGAACTGACCGAGTGGCCAAGTATAACCAGCTAATTAGAATTGCTGAAGAGTTAGGCGATAAAGCTAAATTTATTAGTAAAGAGACTTTTCCTAGAAGTTTTAAATAAGGAATTGAAAAATCTGTCCCAGATTAACTTTATGAAAGTATTATTAGGTATACTAATAGTAGTGGTTATAGCATTACAGTATCGCCTTTGGTTTGCTGATGATGGCATCATTCATGCTTGGCGATTAAACAAGGCAATTTATGCTCAACAAGCAAAAAATGAAGATATAGTTAAACGTAATACTGTTTTAATTGAGGAAATTAAGTCACTAAAAGAAGGAGGAGATGCTATTGAAAACTGTGCTCGTAATGATCTTGGTATGGTAAAAAAAGGAGAGATTTTTTACCAAGTGGTAAAATGAGTTTTTATGCAAACACTACTTCCTACTAGAATAGTTGGTCCAATTAAAATTATCAGTAATGATTTTTCTGCTGATTCTAGAGTTCCACTTGCTACTTTTGAGAAGCCTCTATGGTTTTCAGTAGAGCGTGGAGCTCGAGTAACAAGAAAATCTGGGGGTATAAGGACAGTGTTAGTGCAAGATTGTATGACACGATCAATATTAGTCGAGGCTGAAAATGCTATTTATGCATTTGAAGTAGTCAATAGCTTAAAAGGGTTTCGATCTGAATTAGAAAAAATCGCTGTTAAAAGTAGTAGATTTACACAACTTAAAGATTGGCAAACTCAAATTGTAGCTAACCTGATTTATATTCGTTTTACTTTTACTACTGGTGGAGCTGCAGGTCATAATATGTCAACAAAA
This sequence comes from Coxiellaceae bacterium, assembly GCA_031263815.1. GTDB lineage: Bacteria > Pseudomonadota > Gammaproteobacteria > UBA9339 > UBA9339 > UBA9339. The sequence goes on from JAISFD010000022.1 coordinate 41,630, forward strand.
GCAGCTGAGATGTTGCAACAGTGGCTATTAGATAAATTTCCTAAGTTGAAATATATCTCAATTTCTGGAAATTATTGTGTCGATAAAAAAAATTCAGCAGTAAATGGTATTTTGGGTAGAGGTAAATTTGTAATTGCTGAAGCTTTGATTCCTCGTGAACTTTGTCAGAAAGAATTGAAAGCTAGTCCAGAGAAAATCGTTGATTTAAATATTAAAAAGAATCTTCTTGGCTCAATTATTTCTGGTGGAGTAAGAACTGCTAATGCCCATTTTGCTAACATGCTTTTAGCATTTTATTTAGCTATGGGCCAAGATGCAGCGAATATTGTTGAAGGATCCCAAGGATTTACTTATGCAGAAGTACGCAAAGATGATTTATATTTTTCAGTAACTTTGCCCAATATCATTATTGGTGCAATAGGTAGCAATAAAGATCTAGATTGGGTAAAGGAAAATTTAAGAATATTGGGAGTTTTAAAGCCGAATGACTATAATTTTAATGCGCGTGCCCTTGCGTTGATAGCGGCAGCAGTAGTTTTATGTGGAGAGATTTCTTTAATGGCTGCACAAACAAATCCTGGGGAACTTATGCGAAGTCATTTAGCAATTGAAAGAAAAAACGTAATTAAGTAATGGGGGATGAATATGACAAAAATTTTACTTGTGGCCGCATCTACACGGCAAGATTCATCTAACAAAAAACTTATTAATCTTATCGCAAAATTAAGTACCCAACAAAAAATTGATGTTGAAGTTCTGGATTTTGCTAACTATAGGGCTCCACTTTATGATGGAGATCTTGAAGATAAATTTGGTATACCTGAAGTGGTTCGAGCTTTTGTTGCAAAACTTCAAGATGCTTACGGTTTAATTTTATCTTCACCAGAATATAATTTCTCTACTCCAGGAACTTTAAAAAGTCTTATCGATTGGATTTCACGTGTAAGACCTATGCCATGGGTAAGATATCCTATTATGCTATGTTCTGCCTCACCATCTTTGGTTGGTGGTAATAGAGGACTATTGCATACAGCAGTAATCTTGCAATGTTGCTGTAATGCCGATATTTTTCCTCCAATGTTTTCTTTGGCAAATAGCTATGAGGCGTTTACTAATGATGGTTCGTTAAAAGATAAGAATCTTGAACAAAAGTTAAGCAAAAACATTGTTGGGTTCGTAAATTTCGTAAAAAAACTAGCTCGCACATAAGTATTTCGTGCTATAGTGCAGATAAAGGATGTCCACCGAGTAAATGTAGATGTAAATGATACACTACTTGTCCACCATCACGATTACAATTAATCAAAACTCGATAACCATTGGCATCAATTTTGAATTCTCTTGCTAATTTTTGCGTCACTAAAATCATATTACCAATTAGATCTCTATCTTCTGGTATTAAATCATTCATGGTAGCTATATGTTTATGTGGAATAATTAATTTATGTTGTGGTGCTCTGGGGTTAATATCATCAAAAGCGATTATTTTATCATCTTGATAAATAATATTCGCTGGTATTATACCACTAGCAATTTTGCAGAAAATACAATCCATACTATCTAAATTGATTATTTAATATTAATACCTACAATATGTTATATTGTAATTATATTATTCAATTATGTATACTAAAAAGTTGAAGATCATTCTTCATGGTTAATAACCATGACCATTAAAAGAGGAATTCTGGAAAAACTTTATTTCTGTAAACAGAGTGTTAAAAAATTGTATCCAAACGCGGTCAAGTTAGTAGCAATTAGTAGACTTCCTATTCAGATGCTTTTATAATTTAATTTGTAGACGGATTATTCGATAGTTTATTGCAAAAATGGAGTTTTTAGGCATGATTAATAAATCGCGAAAAGTTGCTGTTTGTGTCAAAAAAACACCCCCCTGTAATAATATTTGCCCTGCAGGAGAAGATATTCAACATTGGCTAAATTTAGCTAAAGAACAAAAATATCATGAAGCATGGCAAGTTATTTTGCAAAGTAATCCTTTCCCAGCTATTCATGGTAGGGTTTGTTATCATTATTGTGAAACTAGGTGTAATCGAATACAACACGATTCAACTGTAGGAATTCATTGTATTGAACGGTTTCTGGGAGATATGGCTCTAAGAGAGAAATGGGCCGCCCCAGCATTAAATACTAATACTAAAAAAGAGATTCTAATTGTAGGAGCTGGTCCAGCTGGTTTAACTGCAGCTTATTATTTACGTTTGTTTGGATACAATGTTACGATTTACGAGTCTCTACCTCAAGCCGGTGGTATGATGTTAATAGGTATCCCAGCTTACCGTCTTCCACGTGAGATTCTATTTGGAGAGATTAATCGTGTTTTGAATACTGGAATAAAAATTGAATATAACCACAAAGTTCAGGATGTAATTAAAGAAAAAGACGATCATGGTTTTGATGCGGTATTTTTAGCTATTGGTGCCCATTTGGGAAAAGATATCGCTATTCAAATAGAGGATCCATGCATAGTTATGGATGCTATTGACTATCTACGCGGAATTGCTCTAGGAAGATCAACTGCTCTTGGATCACGTTTAGTAGTCTATGGTGGTGGTAATACCGCAATAGATGTGGCTCGAAGTGCTAAACGTTTGGGTGTATCTGACGTTAATATTGTTTACCATCGTACCCGTGAGAGAATGTCGGCTTTCAATCGTGAAATAGAAGCTGCTCTGGCTGAAGGCATTAAATTTACTTTTTTACGCAGTATTATAGCTCTCAACCACAATACTTTAACTTTAAGTATTAACGAGATTGATAACAAAGGGCGGCCCAAAAATACTGGGAAGATTGAAACACTAGAAATTGATGCTTTGATTTTTGCTTTAGGTCAAATTCCAGATTCTGAATTTTTGCGTAAAATTCCTGAAGTTGGATTACAGCCGGCTGGAGTAATAACTATAGATGATTTATTTATAACTGGATATCGTGGTATTTTTGCTGGTGGTGATATGATTCCATTTGATCGAAGTATTACTGCAGCTGTAGGTCACGGTAGACGTGCGGCTTATTGTATTGATTCATATTTGGGTCATACTCATACTTCTTTTGGTGAATTGCCTTTTAGTAAAGAGTTGGCGTCTTTCGACAAATTACATATTAGTGATGAAAAGTCGCAAAAAACTATGGAAAAAATGCTGCAAGCGGGGACACGAGTCAAATCTTTTTCCGAAGTTATTCCGAGTTGTACTCAAAATGAAGTTTTATATGAATCAAAGCGTTGTTTTTCATGTGGCAATTGTTTTGGTTGTGGTAAGTGTTATGCAGTTTGTCCTGTAACAGCGATAACACATTCAAAGCTAGATGGTAAAGTTACTGAAATTAATCCGGCAAAATGTATTGATTGTAGTCAATGTTTTAAAATTTGTCCATGTGGTGCTATCAATATGATAGATAGAAAATAAAAGTTATTATGAGGTAGTTATGAATGCAGAAATGAAGATAATGGATGGTAATGAAGCGGTAGCATATATTGCTTACCGTGTTACAGAAATTAATGCAATTTATCCGATCACTCCTTCTACTCCTATGGGGGAATTTGCTGATCAATGGGCATCTGATGGGGTAAAGAATATTTGGAATACTGTCCCACAAGTAGTTGAAATGCAGAGTGAGGGTGGTGCCGCTGGTGTATTACATGGAGCTTTACAAGGTGGTGCTTTAGCAACGACTTATACAGCTTCTCAGGGACTTCTTTTGATGATTCCTAATATGTATAAAATTGCTGGTGAACTAACCTCAACTGTGATTCATGTGGCATCTCGTTCTTTAGCATGTCAAGGGTTATCTATTTTTGGTGATCATAGTGATGTGATGGGAATTCGTGATACTGGTTTTGTAATGTTAGCTTCAGGTAGCGTCCAGGAGGCTCATGATTTAGCACTAATTGCTCATGCATCGACATTAGAAGCAAGGATACCATTTATTCATTTTTTTGAAGGGTTTCGAGTTAGCCATGAGATTAATAAAATAGATCTTATAACTGATGAACAAATCCGCACTATGATCGATGAAGATCTGGTATTAGCCCATCGACGTCGTGCTTTAAGCCCTGAATGTCCATGTATCCGTGGCACATCGCAAAATCCAGATGTATATTTTCAAGGGCGAGAAACTGTTAACCCCTTTTATTTGAAGGTACCAAGTATTGTTGAAAAATATATGGATAGATTAGCTAATCTCACTGGACGAAAATATTCCTTAATGAACTATTATGGAGATAAAGCAGCAGAAAAAGTTATTATTATTATGGGATCTGCTTCCAAGGTGGTTATCGAAACAGTTGCCGAACTTAATGCGCAAGGAGAAAAAGTTGGAGTAATACAGGTTTATTTATATCGTCCATTCCCTGTAGATCGGTTTATGCAAGTCTTACCTACGAGTGTTAAGGTGATAGCAGTGTTAGATCGTACTAAAGAACCTGGATCTCTTGGTGAGCCTTTATATCAAGATGTATTAACAGCATTGGCTGAAATAATAAATCAAGGTAAAGTAATTTTTAATAGCGGCTATCCCAAAGTTGTTGGCGGACGCTATGGTTTATCATCTAAAGAGTTCACCCCAGCGATGGCTAAAGGAGTATTTGATAACCTCAAACAAGATTTTCCCAAAAATCATTTCACTATTGGGATCAAAGATGATGTAACTAATAGCAATTTAGACTATGACGTAAATTTCTCTATTAAAGATTCTCAACATAAGTGTTTTATTTTTTATGGTTTAGGTTCAGATGGCACTATAGGGGCTAATAAAAACACCATAAAAATTATTGGCCAAGAAACTCCATTATATGTGCAAGGTTATTTTGTTTATGATTCAAAAAAATCTGGATCCAAAACAGTATCACATCTACGGTTTTCATCCAAACCAATCCAAGCTCCGTACCTAATTACAACTGCTGATTTTATTGCATGTCATCAGTTTAACTTTATCGAATCTGAGACTATCTTAGACAATGCAATTACTGGCGCTACATTTTTATTAAATTCTCCATTTGGCCCCAATGAAATTTGGGATAATTTACCCAGAGTTGTAGTGGAGAAAATTCTTGCTAAAAAGATGAAATTTTATGTTATTGATGCCTATAAAGTTGCAGCGCAGACCGGGATGGGCGTAAGAATTAATACCATTATGCAAACCTGTTTCTTTGCCATTTCGGGTATTTTACCTCGTGAAGAAGCTATTACTAAGATTAAGGATGCTATTGTTAAAACCTATAAGAAGAAAGGGGAAGAAGTAATTAAGAAAAATTTTGCAGCGGTTGATCAAACTTTAGATAATCTTTTTGCAGTAAAACTAATAGATGAAGTATCAATTAAAGCTCATGATTTAGCTCCAACAGTGAGTAGTAAGGCTCCAGAATTTGTTCAAAAAGTTACCGTGGTAATGATGAAAGATCAGGGAGATAATTTGCCGGTTAGTGCTTTACCGATCGATGGTACTTATCCAAGTGGTACCACTCAGTGGGAAAAACGTAATGTCTCAGCCGAAGTTGCGGAGTGGAATCCTGATTTATGTATTCAATGTGGACAATGCAGTTTGATATGCCCTCATGGAGTAATCCGTGCTAAACATTTTACTCAGGATAGTCTGCAAAATGCTCCAGCCGATTTTAAGACTGCCAAATGCCGAGCTAAAGAATTTGCTAATGATCAATTCAGATTACAAGTTTATCTTGAAGATTGTACTGGATGTGGTTTGTGTAATGAAGTATGTCCAGCCGTTAGTAAAGAGAATCATGAAATTAAAGCTATTATGATTACACCTAAAGCTTCTAGATTGACTATAGAACGTAGAAATATCGAATTTTTTGCAAGTTTAATTGATGAAGATAAACGAGAAATTGATAACTCTAATGTAAGGGGAGTGCAATATTTACCTCCTTACTTTGAATTCTCTGGTGCCTGCTCTGGGTGCGGTGAAACGCCTTATATTAAATTAGTTAGTCAATTATTTGGTGACAGAATGTTAGTGGCTAATGCAACTGGTTGTTCTTCGATTTATGGTGGTAATTTACCTACAACGCCGTGGACTTTTGATAATTCTGGACGTGGTCCTGCTTGGTCAAATTCATTATTTGAAGATAATGCTGAATTTGGTCTTGGTTTTAGATTAGCCACGGATAAACAACAAGTACTTGCTTTAGAATTACTCCAAGAATTTTCTGAACAAATAGATAACGATCTAGTAGCCGCAGTCATTCAGGGAACGAAAGAAGACGATGAAAAAAATATTTTTATTCAACGTCAACGTCTTATAGAACTAAAAGAGAAACTAACTAAAATGCGGGATCCACGGATTAAACATTTATTAATGTTATTAGAATATCTAGTTAAGCGTAGTATCTGGATAATAGGTGGTGATGGTTGGGCCTATGATATCGGTTATGGTGGTGTAGATCATGTATTAGCTAGTAATTATGATGTGAATATTTTGGTATTAGATACAGAAGTATATTCTAATACAGGTGGTCAAGCTTCCAAAGCTACTCCCCGGGGGGCAGCTGCTAAATTTGTCAATTCTGGTAAATCCTTAGCTCGTAAAGATTTAGGGATGATAGCTATGACATACAATAATGTTTATGTAGCTCAAGTAGCACTAGGAGCAAATCCTGCTCAAACTATACGAGCAATTATTGAGGCCGAGAGTTATCATGGACCTTCATTAATTATCGCTTATAGCCATTGTATAGCTCATGGATATGATTTACGCCATGGAATTATGCAACAAAAACTAGCTATTAATAGTGGTTTTTGGCCTCTTTATCGCTATCATCCTGATCGCCTTAAACAAGGTCTAAATCCTTTGCAATTAGACTCTAAAGAACCGAGTATTCCGGTACGAGATTTTGCATACAATGAATCCCGTTTTAAGGTTCTAGCATCTCAACATCCAGAGCATGCTGAAGAATTACTAAAGCAATTGCAAGAGGATGTAACTAAGCGCTGGCAAATGTACGTTAATATGTCTCTAGCCAAGTACAATTAATGTAGTTAGTTTGCTAAATTACAAAGATGCTAAATTATTTGAGTTTGGTAGCTAGACGATTTAGGGCAAAAATGGAATAAAACCACCCGAGAGAGATAATTATAAAGATCGTAAAAATTATAGGCGATAGATCGAGGAGAGTTAGTGCTGGAAATAATGCAAATAACCCTTGTTGCAGGAAAGCTCCACTACCTTTGCCAAATCTCATACCTACAATTTCAGCAGCTGCTTTACCTTTAGTTTTCAGATCATCATCTAAAGGTATATAAATCATTTCTTTAGTGGGATCAAATATCGCGTGTTTTAAAGAACGGGAACAAACATTGTAAACGGCTCCTAAATACACTGCTACTATTATTATTGATGATTGCAAAGTAAGTAGCCATGTGATCTCTCTAAATAGTATTGATAAGAAGAATATTCCACCTGTAAGCAAAATAATTATTGGAGTAATTAAAGCAGCGATTTTCCACTTAAGAAGACGTAAGACATGAGCCCCAATAAATGTACTCGTGATACTAACTATTGAGATACATATATCTATTTTACTAATAAAGTGTTGAATATAATTCGCATTACTTGTAAAAAATATCTCAATAGATTTTTTCCAAACTCCTTCGACTATATTGAGTGAGATATTGTAACAAAGTAGTAATGATGTAATTAAAAGCATGACTTTAGAAGAACTAATATATTTTAAGCTTTCTTTAAAACTAATCTTGTTCTTTGATTTAAAATGACCTCTTTTTAAGTTAAAAGTATTAACACCAATTATCTTTTCTAAAAAAAATAGACAAATAGTTATTATTATTCCAGCTATGACGATTGAAATCGTAATATTATTCAATGTTGATTGCCAATCAGCGGCATATTTTGCTGCATAATTAGTAGATAAAATTCCAGCGATCATTTTACCTAATCCTGCAAAGGTACCAAAAAGAGGATAGAACCTTTTGGATTCCTCAATAGAGGTTATATGATTTGCAGTTTGCCAAAAAGAGATTGAAAACATAATGACAACCCAGCCTTCAGAAAATACGTAAAACAAAGTGTAATGCCAATTACTTACTATTCTGAACAGATATTTAAATGATGAAAGTCGTGAGACTATAGGATTGCTTATATCGATAATTAATGTCTCTCTATGCGGGTAAAGTACTAAAGCAAATAATATAAAATAAGAAATAAAAAACCAGGTAGTAATATAAAATAACTGTGCCCTTGATAATTTATCTGATAGTTTAATATACAAAAACATGAAAATTAGAGAAATCGGTAATACCGCCCATATTTTAATTGCGCTTATAGATTCAGTACCCAAGTGAGAAATAACTAGAACATCTTTTGATATGTGCAGTATGCTATGAATATAAGCTATGGCAAAAATAAGCACTGCGGTACACAAAAACTTTGTCAATTCAACCCGTTGAATTGGGATCAACTTCTTTATTGTATGCTTATTCATAAGCTTGATCTTTTTTAGATCCTAAGAAAAATATACTGAAGTGTAACAAAATGCAATATAATGATATAAGAGATTAAGCATTTATGTGAACAATCACTAATAATTTCCCCGATCTAAATTGAATATTAACTATTTTATTCTTAAATTCGTTTGACAGAGTTAAAGTGTCGCCCATCTTAAGGAGGTAATTGTTAAGAAGATATTTGCTACCTTTTAAACTCAGGTCTTTGACGTTTCCACCATAAGCTTGGAGGGAAAACATTTGTCCAGGGTGACCATAAATTGTAGCCGCTTTTTTTAGCAACACTATAGTCTGATAATCATCTTTTAAGTGGGCATTGATATTTAGGCTTAAACACTTGTCTAAAAGACCCATAGAACCTAGAAGGTGATCTATGCGATTTCCACCAAGACATCCCAGAAAAGCAATTTTTTCTGGGTTTAAGTCGATAGCTTTATTCAAAGCAAGTTCAGTGTCAGTTAAATCCTTTTCAGGCGGGTGACATTCAATAGTAACATTATTATTGCTCCAAAATTTTAGAATTTTTTTATCGATAGAGTCACAATCTCCAATAATAAAGTTGGGAGTAATTTTATATTGCCATAAACAATTAGCTCCACTATCAGCGGCAATAATGATGCTCTTAGACATAATTTCTTGCATTACTAATCTTTTTGAAGGGGGAATACCACCAGCAACAATCACAGCTTTCATAAGAGTAATTTTACACATAACATTAAAAACGGTATAGTTAGCAACAAGAATATATTTTAAGGTTAAATATGAGAATTTTAATTAGTAATGATGATGGAGTTTATGGTATAGGACTTAATGTTTTAGCAAATGAACTATCAAAAATCGCTGAAATAGTTGTTGTAGCGCCTGATCGAGATCGCAGTGGAGCAAGTAACTCTCTTAGTATCCAGGTTCCTGTTAGAATGCAGCAATTGCCTAATGGTTACTATAGTGTAACTGGTACACCAACAGATTGTGTACATCTAGCAATTACTGGTTTGTTTAAAACTAAATTCGATATGATTATCTCGGGAATTAATTCGGGTGCTAATCTTGGTGATGATATTCTGTATTCCGGAACAGTAGCAGCAGCGACTGAAGGGGGGATTCTAGGAATCCAATCGGTTGCTTTCTCACTTGTCAAAAGAGATTCACAAGAAAATTTTGCTACTGCTGCCGCAGTTGCTGGGCAAATTATTACACGTTTACAAAGGGAACCATTGCCTCGTGCAACCATTCTTAATGTTAATGTCCCTGATGTTAATCTTGAAGAACTACAAGGATTCGAACTAACCCGTTTAGGAAAACGCCATCCTGCTCAGCCGGCAATTAAAGCGCTTGATCCTCGAGGGAGCTCGATATACTGGATTGGAGCATCAGGTCTAGAAGAAGATGCTGGTCCTGGTACAGATTTCTATGCCATTAAAGAAAATAAAGTTTCTATAACACCAATTCAAATTGATATGACTAATTATAATGCTTTTGATAACATTAAAACTTGGGTATCTGGATTAGTACATTGTAGAAAATAATGAAGCAGTTTACTAAATGTTTCTTAGGATTATTACTGATTATCTTCACTTCAAACTGTGCTAAACCACGATTAGTTAAATTACCTCCAGTTATAGAAGGATGGCATAAATCTTCTGCACTGAAAAATGCTTATATCGTGCAAAAAATGAATACTTTATATTCTATTGCCTGGTCTTTTGGAGTAGATTATCGCCATTTAGCTACAATCAATAAGCTTAAAGCACCATATCAACTACATCCTGGTCAACACTTATATATCGCATCATCATCTGAAAGTATAAAATATAGGCCAAAATCTGTTAATAATAAATCTTTAGCAAAATGGTTCTGGCCTGCTACTGGAAGGATCATAGCAACATTTAGTGATAAAATGGGTGGTAATAAAGGTATAGATATAAATGGAATTTATGGCCAACCAATATTTGCAAGTAATTCTGGAAGAGTTGTATATAGCGGTACAGGGATTCGTAGTTACGGTAAATTGATTATTATCAAACATAATGATGATTATTTAAGTGCCTATGCCTATAACAAGAAAATGCTAGTAGAAGAAGGGCAAGAGATTAAAGCCCACCAAAAAATAGCAGAAATGGGCTATGATAATGAAAGACATGCCTGCCTTCATTTTGAGATTAGATTATTTGGTAAACCAGTAAATCCTTTATTTTATTTACCTAAACAACAATGACGATTAATAAAATCATTTTACAACCAGCTTTTGTTTTACATGCGAGATCATATCGTGATACTAGCCTTTTAGTTGAATTGTTAACTAAACATTATGGGAGACTTACAGTAGTTGCTAGAGGCGCTCGTAGTATGAAATCACGATTGAGAGGTACTTTGGTACCATTTCTACCTTTATTAGTTACTTTTAGCGGCAAAACTGACCTTAAAACTCTACAACAAAGTGAAACCTGTGGAACTAGTTATGCTTTAAAAAACGAAACTCTGTTAAGCGGCTTTTATTTAAATGAATTATTGATTAAATTACTACCTTATCACGAAGCTTATCCTAGCATTTATGATGCTTATCAAGATACGCTCGATATTATTGTTAAATCTCAGGAATTAGAAATCGCCCTAAGATTATTTGAAAAATGCTTACTAGCCAATTTGGGATATGGTTTACGACTAGATCGGACTAATTCTAATGAATTGATATTAGCTGGAGAACAATATAGCTTTGAGTTCGGTTATGGTTTTTATAAAGCAAAGACTGAGCATACTTATAATTTTCCTGGCAAGAGTTTATTAGCTCTTCACTGTGGAAATTTTACTGATAAGAAAGAAATACAGGATGCCAAACGGCTACTAAGAAGTATAATAGCGATACTCCTAGGCAATAAAAATTTAAAAAGTAGGGAACTATTTAAAATTTAGGCCCTATTTTTCCAAATTGGCAGTAGTTAATATTTTAAATGCGAAATTATTGTTACTGTAATAAAGTAAAATACTTCCTTGAGTATCCCATCCTCCTAAAGAAAAACGGTGTACTTGTTTTGTTCCTATCTCAAATTCTCCAGTTTCTGCAACATGAACATGTCCGTGAATTAACTGGTCAGAATTATATTTACATAAGAGATTTTTCGAAACTTCTTCTAATTGTGCCACCAAAACCTGGTGATTTTTTCCAGCTTTAATTTTAGTACTGATTTTTTGAGTATTAATAGCGAACCATGAACGGATCTTTAATGGTAATCTTAAAAATATTTTTATCCCCCAATGGATCCGTATAATTTTTCTAAAAATATGGTATTTACTATCCTTACTACATAACAGATCACCATGGGTTAATAAAATTCTCTTACCGTAGAGATTAAACTCATAAGGGTCAGGAATTAAAATGCACCCACTTTCTCTGGCGAAAGCTGATCCTAAAAGGAAATCACGATTTCCTGGCATTAGATAGATCAGTGTCTTACTGCTAGCAAGTCTTAAAGAGTTTTTAATTTGTTCATTGAAGATTGAGTGATCATCGTCTCCAATCCAGAGTTGAAAAAGATCACCAAGAATGTAGATAGCATCAGTAGTAGACTCAATCTCTTCGAGAAACTTGCAAAACAACTTTGCAATATCAGGTTTGTTGCTACTTAAATGTAAGTCAGAAATAAAAATTGTATAGCGATACATAATGGTTACTGATCATAAGTTGTTTAGGTATTTTATTCAAATTTTGTATATGATATAAGCTCGAACTTGCTTGAAAGGTTGTATCATGATATTTTGTCGTTATTAAACAGGCACGTAGCTCAGGGGTAGAGCATCACCTTGACATGGTGGGGGTCGGTGGTTCGAAACCACTCGTGCCTACCACTTGTAAAATATTTTTGAGTTTTTATGCTAAACGTTACCTTTCCTAATGGTAAGAAAATAGAGTTCAAAGCTCCCGTAACTATACTAAAAGTTGCGGAAACTATTAGCCCCAAATCCGCTAAAGATGCAATTGCTGGTAAGGTTAATGGTAAACAAGTGGATCTTTCTTACCTTATTGACAAGGACGCTGTAGTTACTATTTTAACTCCTCAAGATTCTGAGGGGCTCGAAATCTTACGGCATTCTGCTGCTCATTTATTAGCGCAAGCTGTTACTGAACTGTTTCCTAGTGTCCAAGTTACCGTTGGTCCTGCTATTGAAGATGGATTTTATCATGATTTTTACTATCCCGAAGGGTTTACTGAAGAAGATTTAGAAAAAATAGAAGCTAAAATGCACGAATTGGCTAAAGCCAATTATCCTGTTATTCGGAGTGTTAAAAAACATGATGATGCTGTAAAGTTTTTTGCCGATCGAGGTGAAAACTATAAGGTAATGATGATTGAAGATATTCCTGATGATACAATTTCATTCTATGCTCAAGGCAATTTTATTAACGCTTGTCTTGGTCCTCATGTTCCTAGTACTGGATATTTAAAAGCTTTTAAATTAACCAAACTTTCAGGAGCATACTGGAAGGGAGATTCTCATAATGAAATGCTCCAACGTATATATGGTATTATTTGGGCAACAGAAAAAGAGCTGCGTGAATATCTAGATAAGTTAGAACAAGCAAAACTAAGAGATCACCGGATTATAGGGAAAAAAATGCATCTTTTCCATTTGCAGGAAGAAGCAGCAGGACTCATTTTTTGGCATCCTAAAGGATGGATAATTTATTCGGAAATCAAACGCTATGTGGTTGCTAAAGTGGCTAAAGCTGGTTATCAAGAGGTTAATACTCCCTCTATTCTTGATCGAAGTCTTTGGGAAAAATCAGGACATTGGGATAAGTACCGAGAGGTGATGTTTACTACCGAATCAGAGAAACGCATTTATGCTCTTAAACCTATGAATTGTCCTGGACATGTTCAGATTTTTAAGCAAGGTATTAAGAGTTATCGTGACTTACCTATCAGATTTGCTGAATTTGGTTGTTGTCATCGAAATGAAGCTTCAGGATCTTTGCACGGAATTATGAGAATTCGTGGTTTTACTCAGGATGATGGGCATATTTTTTGCACTGAAGAGCAAATTGCTAATGAAGCTTATACATATATTGGTCAGGTCATAAACGTATATGCAGACTTTGGGTTTAAAAATATTATAGTTAAACTAGCTACCCGACCTAAGGAACGTATTGGCAGTGACGCTGTTTGGGATAAGGCAGAGAAAGCTTTGATTGAGGTTTTAGATCAAACTAATATTAGCTGGGAAGTTGCTCCAGGTGATGGTGCTTTTTATGGTCCAAAAATTGAATTTTCTTTACGAGATTGTTTAGGCAGAATTTGGCAATGTGGAACTTTACAAGTAGATTTTTCCATGCCTGAGCGCCTGGGAGCATATTATATTACTGAAAGCGGTGAAAAAAAGAGCCCGGTTATGTTACATCGCGCAATGCTAGGTTCTATTGAAAGATTTATTAGTATCCTACTTGAAGAAACTAATGGTGATTTACCTCTTTGGCTTACTCCAATCCAAGCAGTAATGGTTAATATTACTGATGCGCAAGCAGAATACGTCAAAAATATTACCCAAAAACTTCAACAACAAGGTTATCGTGTAGTTTATGACCTGAGAAACGAGAAAGTTGGTTTTAAAATCCGTGAGCATTCTATCGCCAAAATACCATTTATATTAATAATAGGTAATAAAGAAATGACAGATGGGACTATAAGTGTACGCACTAGTAATGGTAAGGATTTAGGTCAAATGTCAGTTGAAAAAGTAATGACTAATGTTATGATAATAAATCCAATTGAGAGAACTAAAGGAGGAATATATCAATTTACATAAAAATATTCGGGGTTCACGAGGGGGAGCAAAAAAAAGAGCTCGAGTGAACAATCAGATAGTTGCACGCGAGGTGCGTTTAATTAATGCTGAAAGGAAACAGATTGGTATTGTTGGGATTCAAGAAGCTTTACAAAAAGCTCTTGAGGCAAATTTAGATTTGGTAGAAATAGCTCCACAATTGACACCACCAGTTTGTCGGATTATGGATTTTGGTAAGTACTTATTTGAACAGCACAAACGTCTTAAGAAAAAATCCAAAAGAGTACAAGTCAAAGAATTGAAAATGCGTCCAGTAACTGATGTTGGAGATTATTTAGTAAAAATTAAGCAAGCAACGGCATTTTTGCATAACGGGAATAAAGTTAAATTTGTTATCCGTTTTCGTGGACGAGAAATGTCATATCAACAGCAGGGAATAGATATTTTACAGCGAGCTGAAAATGATCTAAAAGATCATGGGACCATAGAACAAGCACCTAAAATGGAAGGTAAGCAGCTCATTATGTTAATAGTACCTGGAAAAAGTAAGAATAATTAATTTGAGGTTTTGTTATGCCAAAATTAAAAAGTAATAGAAGTGCCAGCAAACGCTTTAAAAAAACTGCGAGTAATGGCTATAAACATCGCTCTTCTTTTCGCAATCATATTTTAACGAAAAAACGTAGTAAAAGAAAAGCACGTTTAGCGGCTAAAAAAGTAGTTTGCAAACAAGACCTTAAAGCAGTCAAATATATGCTTCCTAATTAATTTAAAAAATCTGGAGTCAATATGCCAAGAGTAAAGCGGGGAGTTACAGCAAAAGCTCGTCATAAAAAAGTTTTAAAAAAAGCTAAAGGTTATTACGGCGCACGCAGTCGAGTCTTTCGGGTTGCAAAACAAGCAGTGATTAAAGCTGGACAATATGCTTATCAGGGGCGCAAACAAAAAAAGCGTCAATTTCGCTCACTATGGATAGTTAGAATTAATGCTGCAGCTCGGTCTTACGGTTTATCATATAGCAAATTCATGGCTAGTTTAAAACGGGCAAAGATTGAGATCGACCGTAAGATTCTGGCTGATATTGCAGTCCATGATAAAAAAATTTTTGCTGCAATTGTAGAAAAAATTAATCATTAAATAAGCAAATAAGTAGGGTATTTTTTACTTAGAGAAATTGTAAAAAATAGTATGAAATTATCTTTAGCTAATACCGAACAACTTCTTAGTGAGGCGGCCGACGCCATTAAGAGCGCTTCTGACCTCCGTGCACTTGAGCTAATTAAAAGTACTTACCTAGGTAAAAAAGGCAAATTAACTAATCTCTTGCGGCAATTAGTAACTTTAGATAAATCCATACGTCCTAAAATTGGGCAAGAAATAAACTCAGTTAAAGAAAAAATAATTGATCTAATTGAAAAACAAACCCAAAGTTTAAAAGTAGCCAATATAGAAAAAAATCTCCACCAAGAAGCCATCGATGTGACTTTGCCACCACGTGGACAAGAATTAGGATCAATCCATCCAGTTACAAGAGTACAACACATTCTTGAGGATATTTTTACTAATATGGGTTTTATAATTCTTGAGGGACCAGAAATTGAAAGTGAATTTTATAATTTCACAGCACTAAATATCCCTTTATATCATCCAGCACGTACTGCTCATGATACTTTTTACTTTGAGAGTGGTATGATGTTACGTTCTCAAACCTCTCCGGTACAAATTCGTGCTATGCAAATGATATCTCCACCATTACGCATTATTTGTCCAGGTAAGGTATATCGCCGTGACAATGATGCTACCCACTCACCTATGTTTCATCAGTTAGAAGTATTGATAGTTGATGAAAATCTAAGTCTGGCCAACTTAAAGTGGCTAATAAGTAAATTTATTAAATGTTTTTTTAGACGGGATGTTGAATACCGTTTTCGGCCTTCTTATTTTCCCTTTACTGAACCTAGCGCTGAAGTTGATATCAAATGGAAGATTAATAATTCATGGCGTTGGTTAGAGCTTGGTGGATGTGGAGTAGTACATCCCAATGTTTTACAAACGATTGATATTGATCCTAAACAATTTAAGGGGCTTGCTTTTGGCTTTGGTATTGACCGCTTGGCAATGAGTTACTATGGCATCGAAGATATTAGAATGTTATTTGAAAGTGATTTGCAATTTTTAGAACAATTCTAACAAACTATCAAATTATGAAATATAGTAAGCTTTGGTTACAAGAACTAACAAATCTTAGCATTAGTACTGAAAAACTAACTGAACAATTGACTATGGCCGGTTTAGAGGTTAGTACTATTGAACCTGTAGCTCCTAAATTTCATGGGGTCGTTATAGGAGAAATATTAGAAGTTACACAACATCTTAATGCTGATAAACTTACGATCTGTAGAGTTAATGTTGGTGCCAAAGAAACTCTTAATATAGTTTGTGGTGCTCCAAATGTTAAGCCCAATTTAAAAGTGCCAGTAGCTTTGATTGGAGCAGAATTACCAAATAATTTCAAAATAAAGACAGCTAAACTGCGTGGAATAGACTCATCAGGTATGTTGTGTTCAGCAGTTGAGTTAGGCTTATCTACGAATGCTTTTGGAATACTTGAATTGCCAAATACTGCACCTATTGGTACCGATATCCGCGAATATTTGTTACTTGATGATGAGATACTTGAAATTGATCTTACTGCCAACCGCGGTGACTGTTTAAGTATGCTGGGTATAGCTCGAGAGATAGCGACGATAAATCGCACTAAATTACCACAGTTAACAGTTAAGCAACAGGAACAAAGTAAAGATACTTTTCCTGTTAAGATATTGGCTGAAGATAGTTGTCCACACTATGTTAGTCGGATTATTCGAGGAATAAATAATAAAGTTAGTACACCAAACTGGATGCAAGAACGTCTACGACGTCTTGGGTTAAACCTCATCAACTTCATAGTTGATGTAACTAATTATACCATGCTTGAACTCGGCCAACCTTTACATGCTTTTGATTTGGCAACTATAGATAAGCATGTTGAAGTTAGATATGCCAACGCTGGTGAAAATATAGATCTCTTGAATGGACGTAAAATAGAACTAAATAATAACATTCTAGTTATTGCTGACAATCATAAACCTCTTGCTATAGGTGGAGTCATGGGCGGAGATAATACCAAAGTATCCATAGCTACCACTGATATTTTCTTAGAAAGTGCTTTTTTTATTCCAGAAAAAATCGCACTTACCTCCCGTTTCTATAATCTATCAACAGATGCTTCCTATAGGTATGAGAGAGGGGTGGATTATACTTTACAAATGCAAGCCTTGGAACGTGCAACATCGTTAATTATTGCAATTGCTGGAGGAAAACCTGGAACAGTCTCAGAAATAACTTCACAGAAATATTTACCAAAGTTTTCTAATATTATTTTACGCTGGCACAGCGTAAAAAATATTATTGGTATCACTATCCCAGATAAAGATATAGAGGATATTTTAATACATTTAGGGATAACTATCGGATCAATTACGGATGGTTGGCAAGTTACAATTCCGAGTTTTAGATTTGATTTGAAAATTGAAGAGGATTTAATTGAGGAGATAGCAAGAGTTTACGGCTATCATCTTATTCCGGAACAAAAGATAGTAACTTCTTTACATAATCCTAGAGTAGAAAATATAGATTTGAGTTATAAAAAACGTTTATTTACTCTAATGGGGGATCTTGGGTATCATGAAGTAATCACTTACAGTTTTGTTGATGAAAAGTTTCAAAAAATATTAAATAGAGATGTTGCATCTTTACCTTTAGCTAATCCACTCTCAAACGAACAATCGGTAATGCGTACTACATTATGGCCAGGTTTACTTAATGCAGTTAAACATAATATTGAGCGTCAGAAGCAAAGAGTAAGACTCTTCGAAATTGGTTTAAAATTTTTGCAACACAATGATAAATTAGAACAAATACCTGCTATCGCTGGAGTAACCTACGGTAATTTATATCCTGAGCAATGGGGAATAAAACAAAATGAACAAGCAGATTTTTTTGATATGAAAAATGATGTTATGAGAATCTTAGACATTTTTGTACATAAAAATATCGAATATCTACCTAAAAAGCATATTACGCTTCATCCTAAACGTTCAGCCGAGATTTGTGTTGATGGGGAAACTATAGGTCTTATTGGCGAATTACATCCAACAATTAAACAATACTTGAAAATAGATAAAAACATCTGCCTATTTGAGATAAATTTATACAATATAATTAAAAAGTTAAAATATACTTTTAAAGTGTTTTCTAAGTTCCCATGCATACAGCGAGATATCGCTATTATAGTTGATAAAAAAATCCAATGGATTGAGATTAAAAAGAAAATAGTAGACATTTCAGCTGAATTACTCCAAGATGTTATTTTATTTGATATCTATTGTAGTAAAAACATTGGGTTAGATAAACGCAGCATGGCAATTCGTATGGTTTTTCAAAGTGTTAATCGTACTTTAATTGATTCAGAAGTTGATTTATTGATAAACCAAATAGTTTTGGTTTTAAAGCAAACTTTTGGGGCAAGTTTAAGAGGATAATTTTATGGCTTTAACAAAAGCTGAGTTAGCGGAAAATCTTTTCCAAGTATTAGGTATTAACAAACGGGAAGCTAAGGATTTAGTGGAAATATTTTTCGAAGAGATTCGTTCTTTACTTGAACAGGGTCATCAAATTCGTTTATCCGGTTTTGGTAATTTTAATTTGCGTGACAAAAAAGAGCGTCCAGGTAGAAATCCTAAAACAGGGAAAGATGTTGCTATCACCGCGAGAAGAGTTGTTACTTTCCGAGCTGGTCAGAAATTAAAAGCTAGAGTTGAAAAGTATGCAGAAACAAAACCCGATATTGGATCAGCTCCAGCCCAAGTGGCAGAAGTTGGACCGTAACAGCAATAAGAAAAATCTACAACATTTGCCTCAAATCCCAAATAAATTATATTTCTCCATTGGAGAAGTAAGTGATCTGTGTTTAGTTAAACCTTATGTTTTACGTTACTGGGAACAAGAATTCCCACAACTTAATCCCACCAAAAGACGTGGCAAAAGACGTTATTATCAACGTAATGAAATAATTTTAATTAGACACATTAAGAGTTTATTATATGAACAAGGGTTTACTATTGCAGGAGCAAGAAATAAATTAAATGATGAAAAACCTTCCTCTAAACAGCTGACCCCATTTATAAAAAACACCATATCTCAATTGAAAAAAATATTAACCGAATTGGAATAAATTTAGAATTACGGGGCGTAGCGCAGCCTGGTAGCGTACTTGCATGGGGTGCAAGTGGTCGTCGGTTCAAATCCGACCGTCCCGACCATCTTACTTAAGTTGCAATAATGCGGAAAGTGTTTAAGATATAACTCAATCATTCCAAGATCCAATGGATAAATATGCAAATATTCTTTTTAATTTTGGGATTGTTGGTGGTATCAACTACTTTTGCTGTTTGTCCTATTTGTACCATTGCAGTGGGTGCAGGAGTTGGATTAGCTCAGTATCTAAGTATTGATGATGTCATCAGCGGACTTTGGATCGGCGGTATTATTGTTTCTCTAATCATGCTAACTAAAACTATATGTGACAAAAAAAACTTCCAATTCCATGGGTATACAATTGTTATTACTATACTCTATTACATAATTATAATTGTTCCTCTATATTTTAGCGGCATCATTGGTCATGATTTAAATAAGTGGTGTGGGATAGATAAGATTGTTTTAGGAATTGTCATAGGGAGTGGAACTTTCTTGCTTGGGACAGTAAGTTATAAACAGTTAAAAAAAAGAAATAACAATAAAGTATATTTCCCATTTCAAAAAGTGGTAATGCCAATAGCACCATTAATCATTTTAAGTATTCTATTTTATGTAATAACCAAATTATGTCCGTAACTACCCATGGATAACGCAAAAACTATTAAAGAGATTGATGCTTTAATTAGCAAATATGATGCTATGAAAAAACGGGAAAAGATGGATTTATCATCCGACCAAGATTTAACCATAGCAATAATGAATTTAGTAAGTATTGAAGAACATTTTTTCTTTACTGGTGCTAAAACCGGAAAAAATGAATATTTTGACCTAATTAAAGAGGTACGTAATATTCGCAAAGAATTGTTAAAAAAAATTATCACTGAATATGAAGGCGAAGTTTGGTGTATTTCTAAACATTTGTTAGCTGCTAGCTATCGTTTGATGGAAGTGGGTATAAAACAACTAGAGCTAGAAAAGAAACAAGAAGCATACGATTTTTTTACTAAAGCTTACAATTTATATTCGCTATTCTGGGGATTAATTATGAAAATAATTCCAGTTAATGATCTTAAAAAAATTGATGAGAAAGATTTAAATAGACAAGATCAACTTAATACCGGCATTATGGCCAAATTCAGTGAAATGGTACAAAAAATAATTGACTGCTGTATTGAATAATACATGGTTATAAATCCCAAAATACTAGATGTTATAGCGTGTCCTATCTGTAAAGGTAAATTGCATTATGATAAAAATGCCTGACTTTTGATTTGCAAATTTCATCATTTAGCATTTCCTATTAAAAATGGAGTGCCTATAATGTTAGTAGATAAAACTAAACCTATGAAAACCGAACATTAGGATGTTTTGGCCGGATACAGATCACCATGGACGGTTGACTAGAGCTTACAATATTGAGAAGTAAACTTTAGGAACAAGGAGAAGTACCGAAGTGGTCACAACGGGGCCGACTCGAAATCGGCTGAGAGCCTTTAAAGTTCTCCGTGGGTTCGAATCCCACCTTCTCCGTCAAATTTTTATTACGTAGTATGAATTAAGACAAAATTATGGCAATGGTTGCTGATTTTTTAAATACTTTGCCATATATAGTGACTGCAAAATTCCAAATATTACTGTACCACCAAGAGCACCAAACAATTTAAAATTTACCCAAATATCGGTATTAAAATAATAGGCCACGTAAAGATTGATGCCACCCATTAAAACAAAAAATATTACCCAACTTAAATTTAACTGTTTCCAAACGTTTTTAGGTAGAGTGATTTTACTACCCATGAGACGTTCCACCAATAATTTATTTCCTATCATTTGTGATCCTAAGAAAAGTAGTGCAAAAACCCAATAGATTGCTGTTGGTTTCCATTTGATAAACATTTCATTATGGGACAGTAATGTTGCAGCACCAAGAATTAATACTAAAACTAAGGTGATCATATGAATGAATTCAATTCTTCTATGTTTTAGCCAGAAAATCCCTGTTTGAAGTAAGGAAGCAATAACTATTACTATGGTAGCAATATAAATGCCATATAATTTATAACTTATAAAAAACAATACCATAGGGAGAAAGTCAAATAATAATTTCATAATTTTTGAATTATAGATATTAGTCTTATATTAAGCAAGTATGTATCTTCTAATAATATTTTTTAACCTTGTAATAGTTAATTTTATCTATAGAATGTCAAAAATAAACGAAATTTGATATATGGCTAGTACCTGGCGTATATACAATTCAAATGAATATAAAAGCAACAGAAACCACTAAACAACCACAAGTATACGTTTTAGGTCAACCACTTCATGACTTACCTAAAGATCTTTATATTCCACCTAACGCTCTAGAGATCATTTTAGAAGCTTTTACAGGGCCATTAGATCTCTTACTCTATCTAATTAAAAAAGAAAATATCGATATTTTAGATATCCCAATTGCTCAAGTAACCGCCCAGTATATGGAATATGTCGAACTAATGAAGAATATACATTTGGAGCTTGCCGCAGAGTATTTAGTAATGGCAGCGATGTTAGCTGAAATTAAATCCAAGATGTTATTACCAAAACCAATTAATCCTGCGATTGATGAAGAAGATCCTCGTGCAGAGTTAGTAAGAAAATTACGTGAGTATGAACAATTCAAAAAAGCTGCTGAAGATATCGAATTTTTACCCAGGATGCGTCGTGAAATATTTCCAGTTGCTATTGTTTTCCCTGAGGTAAAATCAGTTATTCGTCCGTTACCAAAATTTGATATACAAGATCTATTGATAGCTTTCAAAGATGTTTACATGCGTGCTAATATGTATATGCATCATCACATAAATAGAGAATGGTTGTCGATTAGAGAGCGCATGACCCAAATTTTATCTGACTTAAATAGTCTACAGTTTGTAAGTTTTGAAAATATGTTTAAAGTAGAAGAGGGGCGTTTAGGTATAATTATTACTTTCATTGCGATTTTAGAATTATTGCATCAAAATCTAATTGAGATAGTTCAGACCGAAATTTATGGTTCTATTTATTTAAAAGTAATTACAGAGAATAAAAGTTAATATGCAAGGTGTCAGTACTAAACAAATAGTTGAAGCATTGATTATGGCTTCAGAAGAACCGCTAAGCATAGAAAAATTACATAGGATCTTTATTTCTAATAACAGTCCAATAGAAATCAGTGTATTACGTAATATTATTAATGAATTATCTAATGATTATGCGAATGGTGGGATTGAACTAAAAAAGGTAGCTAGTGGTTGGCGTTTTCAAATTAGGCTTGATTTAAGTCCATGGGTTAGTAAATTATATGAAGAGCGTCCACCTCGATATTCCAAAGCTTTAATGGAAATTTTAGCATTAATTGCATATCGACAACCTATAACAAGGGTTGAAATTGAAAATATACGTGGAATCGCAGTTAGTTCAAACATAATTAAAACATTACTTGAACATGAATGGGTAAAAATCGTTGGCCATAAAGAGGTTCCAGGACATCCTGCATTGTTTGCTACAACAAAAAAATTTTTAGACTATTTTAACCTAAAGCATTTAGATGAATTACCTCCACTTAGATTCTGATAATCAGAACTGTGCATGATAAAAATAAAACACATTTTTGGATATCATACTGTAGTCTCTGCACTTTCCATTATGCCTAATGAGATACGTGGTATCTATTTACAAAGTAAACAATATAATAGAAAGGATCGAGAAATTATTGAACTTGCCGAAAAACACCACATATCTATCAGGTATTTATCTCGAAAAGAGATTGATACAATCGTACCACTGACCAGTCATCAAGGGGTAGTAGCAGAAGTAGTTTATCCTGGTGATTATAACGAGGATCATCTCAAAACTATTTTAGAACAACATAAACTTGATGCATTTCTTTTGATTTTAGATGGTCTCCAAGATCCACATAACTTAGGAGCATGTTTACGTACAGCTAATGCTGCCGGCGTCCATGCCGTAATTGCTCCTAAAGATAAAGCTTGCGGTTTAACCCCAACAGTTTATAAAGTCGCATCGGGTGCAGTTGGTATAACTCCAATAATCCAGGTAACTAATTTAGTACGTACTATTCAATTTTTAAAAAAGCATAATATTTGGGTTTATGGTGCTACTGAAAATGCTGAACAATCTATTTATAAAATCGAGCTTAAACCTCCCTTAGCTTTAGTATTTGGAGCAGAAGGGCAAGGATTAAGACGATTAACAAGAGAAAATTGTGATGTCTTATTCAAAATTCCCATGCAAGGAACGGTTGCTAATTTAAATGTTTCGGTCGCTGTTGGGGTGGGACTTTTTGAGGTGGTACATAATAATTTAGATACTCTCTAAACTATTTTCTTCTTCCCTCTTAGTTAAAACTTCATATCCAGTTTCAGTAACAAGTATTGTATGTTCCCATTGAGCAGACAATTTATTATCTTCGGTAACTACTGTCCAATTATCATCAAGTAATTTAGTACGATAAGTACCAACATTAATCATCGGTTCGATTGTAAAAATCATCCCAGGTTGTAATATTGTTCCCGTATTTTTTTCCCCATAATGTAGAACTTGAGGAGGTTCATGAAAAGCGCTCCCAATTCCATGACCACAATATTCTCGTACCACAGAAAATTTATTTGCTTCTGCATGTTTTTGAATAATCGCTCCAATATTGCCTAAATGAGCACCAGGCTTTACCTCTCTAATCCCCAAATATAAACATTCCTGCGTAACTTTAACTAAACGTCTTGTTAAACTTGATGCTTTACCAACAATAAACATTTTACTTGTATCACCAAAGTAACCGTTTTTTATAACAGTAATGTCTATATTTACAATATCACCACTTTTTAGTTTCTCTTTGCTTGGTATACCATGACAAACGATTTGGTTAACAGAAGTGCAAATAGATTTTGGAAATCCACGATAATTAAGTGTAGCAGGAATAGCATGTTGAACATTGGTTATATAATCATGGCAAATACGATTTAATTCTATAGTTGCAATCCCAGCTTTCATATGTGATTCAATCATTTCTAGTACTTCTGCTGCTAAACGAGAAGCTATTCTTATTTTTTGTATTTGCTCAGAAGACTTTATCATTATAATATTTATAGTAACAGTTAGTTAGTCTTAAAATCTCAATTTATTCAAATAAATACAATATATTCTAGTTATAATTAACAGACAATTAGTAATTGTTCTTAAACTATGGTATAAAGCTTTACGCAATTTAGCAATAAAAATACTCACATATATCGTCACATAACTTTGGGTGCCGAAACAGTATATTTGGTTAGGTTATGGGATATATGGAGGCTTAACCCGAGGAGAGAAAATGATTGATATTACTATTCGCCAGATGTTAGAGGCTGGCGTCCATTTTGGCCATCAGGTTTCATTTTGGAACCCAAGGATGGCTCCCTATATTTTCGGTAGCAAAAATAAAATCCACATCATAGATCTTGAGAAAACTCTTCCCATGTATAAACATGCTATTAACTTTTTAAGCAATGTAGCTGCAAAAAAGGGTAATATATTGTTCGTCGGTACTAAACAACAAGCAAGAGCCTTAATTCGTGATGAAGCTAAACGTTGCCACATGCCATATATAGATTATCGTTGGTTGGGAGGAATGTTAACTAACTATAAAACAATTAGACAATCACTAAAACGTTTAACTGAATTAGAAGCATTACGAGATAGTCTAACTTTTGGACGTCTTCCTAAAAAAGAAGCATTATCCATTATGCGTGAAATTACTAAACTTGAAAAAAGTTTGGGTGGAATTCGCGAAATGGGTGGTTTACCAGATGCTCTCTTTATCATTGACGTTGGGCATGAAAAAATTGCAGTTAGTGAAGCTTCAAAGCTAAAAATTCCAATCATTGGGATAGTTGATACTAACAATAGCCCAGACAATATTGACTATGTTATACCCGGCAATGACGATTCGATCAAAGCAATTAAACTGTATTTAGAGGGTATAGCTGACGCTATTATTAATGCTCGTAGCCACATAGTTGAAGAAGAAATGGTTGTTGATGAAGATAAGAATGATAAAGAGAAAGAAAAACGTAGTAGTAAGAAATCGGTCTTGCCTAAAAAAAGGGTTTTAAAAAAGAAAGAGCATGTAATAAGTAGCGCAAAGGAAGAAGTAAAGACCAAGACACATAAAGCAAAATCTAATCATAAAATTCCAGTGACTAAGATTAAAAAAGAAAGTACTAAACATAAAGATGTAACTGTAACTAAATAAGTCACCAAGATATGACAATTAATACCTCATTAATTAAAGAGTTACGTGAAGCCACAGGTGCGGGAATGATGGAGTGCAAAAAAGCTCTAGAAGAAGCGGAAGGCAATCTGGAAACAGCACTTACTATCATACGCAAAGCAGGCCATGCTAAAGCGGCTAGAAAGGTAAATCGTATTGCTTGCGAAGGGATCATCACTATTAAAACAAGTCCTGATCATAAAAAAGCGATTATGATTGAGATCAATTGTGAAACAGATTTTGCTGCTAAGGATCATTCATTCTTAGAATTTGTAGATACTATAGCCAATCAAAGTCTTAACGAACAAATCATGGACCTTAAATCATTCATAGCTTTGCCTTCTGTTGCTGAAATGCAAGAAAATTTAATTGCTAAAATTGGAGAAAATGTAACTATTCGTCGCCTAAAAATGATGGTTATTGATGGAGAAGGTATGATCAGTAACTATCTTCACGGTAATAGAATAGGAGTTCTAGTTAAATTATCTCTGGCTAATGCTGAACTGGGTAAGGATTTAGCAATGCATATTGCAGCTTGTAGTCCAATAGCTATTGGGCCAGAAAGTTTACCACAAACTTTGATTGATAAAGAAAAAGAGATTTATTTTGCCCAATTACAAAATTCTAACAAATCTCAAGAAGTTTTAGCAAAGATTGTTGCAGGACGTATCCAAAAGTTTATCAATGAATCAGTCTTAGTTAAACAGCCATTTGTTAAAAACCCAGAACTGTTGGTTGAAGATTTGTTACAGAAATTTCATCTACATATTATAGATTTTACTCGCTTTGAAGTTGGTGAAGGGATAGAGAAAAAAATGACTGATTTTGTTTCTGAAGTAGAGGCGCAGATAAAAACTAAAAAAGATCTATGACAACTCCCAAAAAATATCGTTATAAACGTATTATACTTAAATTCAGTGGTGAAGCCCTAATAGGCCAGGAAGTTTATGGTATCGGTTGCCAAATTATTGAAGAGATTGCTTATGATATTAAAGCTTTACTTAAAGCCAAAATTCAAATTGGCATAGTTGTTGGAGGTGGTAATTTTTTCCGTGGTGCAAAGCTTAAGAGATGTAAATTATCACATATTACTGGCGATCATTTAGGAATGATCTCCACCACCCTAAATGCCCTAGCAATGCGTGATATTTTCACTCAACTTAAAATCCCAACTAAAGTTATGTATGCATGCTAAGTTCTACTCTCATTTAACTTATGCAAAAGCTTTAGCAAAAGAATCGGGGTGATGGATCGATCTATTCGCATTTAGTTTAGGAGCTGATCATCGAATGAAGCTATGTATTTTTGATCTACGTAAAAAAGGAGCATTGTTACGTATAGTTCAAGGGGCAGATGAAGGAACTTTGGTAGAATAAACCGGAGATAGTTATGTTAAACGATATCTTAAAAAATACCGAAATCAATATGCAAAAAGCATTGGAAAATTTCAAAAATGAATTAGGTAAGCTACGTACAGGACGGGCACACACTAGTCTAGTCGAAGGAATTAAAGTAGATTATTATAGCAATGAAACGGCATTAAAACATGTGGCTAATATTACCATTAATGATGCCCGTACCATTACAATAACTCCATGGGAAAAGACCATGGTTAAACCCATAGAAAAAGCTATCGCTAGCGCCGGTCTTGGTTTAAATCCGATTAGTGATGCTAATCTAGTCAGAGTACCTATTCCATCTTTAACTGAAGAACGGCGTAAAGAAATGATCAAGATAGTAAAAAATATTGCCGAAACATCGCGAGTAGCGATACGCAACATTCGTCGTGAAGCTATGGATAAACTCAAAGAGTTACTAAAGAAAAAAGAGATCGATGAAGATGCGGACCATCGTACTCAAGATGTGATTCAAAAAACTACTGATAAATTCATCAATGAAATTGATAAACTTGTCGTTACTAAAGAAACAGAATTGATACAGTTTTGATAATATAAGGGTTGATCTTATGAAGTTACCCCAGCACATCGCCATCATTATGGATGGTAATGGAAGGTGGGCAAAAAAACGAGGATTACCGAGAATCGCGGGACATAAAGCGGGCGTAGAAAGTGTCCGTGCCGTGGTTAAAACTTGCCTCGAGAAAAAAATCGAAGTTTTAACACTATTTGCCTTCAGCACTGAAAATTGGGAAAGACCTAAAGAGGAAGTAAATTATTTAATGGGAACTTTATTTCTTAAAGTACTAGAAGAAGAGGTCAGTAAACTACATAAAAACAACGTATGTTTTCAAGTGATTGGTGATATCAAAAGGTTAAATAAAAATTTACAGCAAAAGATCAGAGCAGCGGAGAAATTAACCAAAAATAACTCAGCTTTAAAATTAGTTATTGCTATAAGTTACAGTGGGCGTTGGGATATTACTGAAGCTACACGTCAATTATGTAAGAAAATAGCAGCAGGAAAGATAAAAACTAAAGATATTACAACCAAAGAAGTTGCTAAACATATTTGTCTCCATAATCTACCTAATCCGGATTTACTTATCCGAACGAGTGGTGAGCAACGCATTAGTAATTTTATGTTATGGCACTTGGCATATACTGAACTGTATTTTACAGATGTTCTATGGCCTGATTTTCGGGAAAAAGCTTTAATAGATGCTTTAGATGTTTATGAAAATAGAATTAGGCGATTTGGTAAATGCTCTTACAACGAATAATAACTGCTATAATTTTAGGAACATTAACATTAATTGGAATAATGTATTTATCATTGAAAGGCTTTAGCCTGTTAGCAGCATTAATCATGTTAATAGCAGCGTGGGAATTTTCTGGTTTATTTAAAAATTGGGGTTATACAAAACGTAGTGGCTTTCTGATAATACTGGTGTTGATCGGATATCTAACCCAATTTGTATCTATTTTACCGATCTTAGCAGTCAGTGTATTATGGTGGGTGATGGCTGCGCCTTATTTTCTCTGGAGTTATACTATAAAAGGGAATGACTATTTTGCATATTTCATATGGCAAGTGATAGTTGGTATCATAATGTTTGTACCAGCGTGGGTTAGTTTGATTGTAATACGTAAAACTTTTGGTATAGAATTTTTGTTTTATTTATTGGCTATAATTTGGGCAACAGACATCGGTGCCTATTTTGTTGGTAGATATTTAGGAAAACATTTGTTAGCTCCTAAAATTAGTCCTAAAAAAACCTGGGAAGGAGTAGGGGGGGGATTCTATTTAGCTTTACTGATTGCTGCTTTTTGGGTGCTATTATTGAATGTCGGCTTAAAATTCAGCCTTTCAAGTAAGATTACATTTTTGGCTTTAACTTTGGTTACCTGTTTATGGTCAGTAATCGGGGATCTGTTTGAAAGCATGCTAAAGAGGATAGCACAAGTAAAAGATAGTAGTACATTACTGCCAGGGCATGGTGGCATGTATGATAGGATAGATAGCTTAATTGCAGCTTTACCTATTTTTACTCTGGGACTTCTACTAACGTAAAAAAATTGATAATGAGGAATTATGCGATTATTAGTCAAAAACATAGTATGTTTCATGCTTATAGGATGGTGGATAGTTGCTAATGCTGAAACTTTTACAGTCAAACATATCAATATTACTGGTTTACAACGTATTAGTTTAGGTACTGTCTTAAGTTATTTATCAGATACTGTTCAAGAAGGCGATAAAATTGATACTTCCGAAACTTCTAGTATTATCCATACTCTTTATCAAACCAATTTTTTTAGCGATATTAAGTTATCACGAGTTAATGATGATCTTATTATTCACGTAATAGAACGTCCTGTTATAGGCTCAATCAATATGAGTGGTAATAGTAAAATTACCAAGAAGCAATTAACTGAAGCCCTAAAAAATGTCGGTATTTTTGAGGGTCAAGCATTAGACCCTGCTATTTTAAATGCCATCCGCCAAGCTATTATTCAACAATACTACAATTTAGGTTTATATAGTGCTCAAATTAATATTGATGTTAAACCACAAGAACGCAATCGAATTGCCGTAGGAATTAATATCCATGAAGGTCCTAAAGCGAAAATTAGATCGATCAAAATTATTGGCAATAAAGCTTTCAGCCAACGAAAACTACGTGGTGAATTTTCTTTAACTACAAGTAATCTCTGGAGTTTTTTTACTAGCTCAGATCAATATTCAAAAGAAAAACTGGATGCTGATTTAGAAAAGCTACGTTCTTATTATATGGATCGAGGCTATTTGTATATTAAAGTGGACGCTACTAAAGTAGCCATTACTCCTGATAGAAAAAGTATCCATATCATAATTTATATTACCGAGGGTAATATATATCGTATAGGTGGGTTTACTCTTGAAACTAATTTGCCTGAGAAAAAAGCTAATATTCTAAAACTTATTAATCTTAAACCAGGTGATATCTACTCGCGTAAAAACATCTTAGACATTCAAGACAAGATTAGTCTCCTGCTTGGTGAGTATGGTTATGGTATGCCTAACATTCATGCATTATCAGAAAACATTGATGAAAATCGTAAAAACATATGGGTTAAGTTTATAGTTGATTCTGGTCAACGTATGTACATATATCATATCGAGTTTAGTGGCAACTATAGAACTAATGACGAAGTTTTACGTCGAGAGATGCGTTTACAAGAAGGAAGTGTATTCTCCATATCTAAAATTAATGAATCAGAACGCCGTTTATTAAATTTGGGATATATCCAAGATGTTGAACATAAAATTATCCCTATCCCTGAAAGTAATAACCAAGTGGATTTGCTTTATGGCATAAAAGAAACATCAGCTATTAGCGCCAACTTTCAAGCTGGATATTCTGATAGAGACAGTTTTATTTATGGAGTAAGTTTAAGTGATACCAATGTTTTTGGTACTGGCAAAACAGCTTATATAGGTCTCGATAACACCAAAGCAACTCAATACTATAAAATTGGTTATCGTGATCCATATTTTACTGCCAATAAATTGGGATTTTCATTGAGTGCTTATCTACGTAAATCCAATTCCTGGAAAAAGTCTGATGTTAGTGCTTATAGAACTGACAGCTATGGAATCTCAGCAGCTTTTGACCTTCCACTTTCAGATTATACCACCTTTACTTATGGTTTAGGTGTTGAACACTTCAATATTGATGCTCCAAACATCGATACTCGTATCGATGACATTGGAGAATTTTTCCGTTCCCATGACTATAATCACGTATTTAATCAGTTTAATTTTCTTGCGGGATTAGATTATACGGATTTCGATCGTGCAATTTTCCCTACTAAAGGGTTTGCTCATTCACTCAGAGGAGAAATATATGGTCCGTTCAGCAGTCAAAGTTTAAGGTTTTTTAAAGTAGATTATACAGCATCTTGGTACCAGCCTTTATTTAAGGATTTCATATTCCATACTTTTACTGAGCTTGGTTATGGTGATACTCTGGATAACACTAAAAAATTGCCATTCTTCAAGAACTATTTTGGTGGTGGTTTAGGATCAGTTAGAGGTTTCGAAGATGGAACTTTGGGAGATAATGTTGATTACAACGGTAGAAATAATAGAAATGAACTTGGCAATTCCCTCGGGGGTAACGTTTATACAGTAGCTAGTGCTAGTATCATCATACCTAATCCATACAAAGATATTGTACGTCCTAGTGTTTTTGTTGATGCGGGTAATGTTTATAGTAATTACTTTAGGCTTGATGAACTACGAGCATCTTACGGATTTCAAATTGAATGGCGTACCCCAATACGTTTACCACTAACATTTAGTTTAGCCAAAGCATTTCGGCAACCAGGCACACATAACTATACTAGAGCATTTCAATTTAGCATTAGCACCAGTATTTAAAATTGTGGAGAAAGTTATGCGGAAAATAGCCATATTAATCATAGGATTGAGTAGCATATTATTTATTACATCGGGATTAGCTACTGAAAATCTTAAAATTGGTATTTTAGATATCCAAAAATTAATAAATAAAACTGGAGCTGCTAATAAGTCTATGATTAAAATTAACAATAAATACGCTGAGGAAAATAAAGCTCTTATAGAAGAGTTACATAATTTACATGATGATATTAAGAAATTTAATCGACATAGTGCTAAACTAAAGCCACAAGAATTAGAAAAATGGCAACGTAAAATTGATATCCAACAAAAAAATTTATCCCAGAAACGGGAGACTTTGCAAAAAAAGATCATCGCCACACAAAACCTTGAAACCCAAGAACTAGTAATTCGCTTTTTAGGGCTGGTGAGTAAAATAGCACTCAATAACAACTTAGATTTAGTTTTATTTAAAGATGTAATACTTTATAAAAGTGATTCAAGCAACTTAGATCTTACTAACGAAACTATAAAACTTTACGCTAAGAAACCTAAAATAAAATAATAGCTATGAATCAAAAAACTTATACTTTACAAAGTTTAGCCAAATTTTTAAAAGCGGAGTTCTATGGCGATCCAAATTGTATTATCACCGGCATTGGTTCATTAGCTAATGCCCGCCCCGGACAAATAAGTTTTCTGCAGAATCCTCATTATAGTCAATATTTAGCTACTACGAATGCCTCGGCTGTAATTGTAAAACTTGAGTACTTTGATAAAAAAAATTCTTGTGGCTTTATCTTGGCTCAAGACCCTTATTTAGCTTATGCAAAAATATCCATTCTTTTCGATGATACTCCTAAATTACCATCTGGTATTCATGCAACAGCTATAGTGGGAGAAAATTGTGATATTAGTAATAATGTGAATATTGGTCCCTGTTGTATTGTCGGTAACAAAGTAAGAATAGGGGAGGGAACACAAATACATGCTAATTGTGTCATAGGTGACGAAGTGACAATTGGTGAAAATACTCGGTTATGTGCTAATGTTACGCTATATCATAAGGTCAAACTTGGTAAGCGAGTATTATTGCATAGTGGTGTAGTCATAGGTTCTGACGGTTTTGGCAATGCTAATGACAAAGGTATATGGCATAAAATTTACCAGTTAGGAACAGTAGTAATTGGTAATGATGTTGAAATTGGCGCTAATACTACAATTGATCGAGGAACAATCGAAGACACAATTATTGAAGATGGAGTAAGATTAGACAATCTTGTGCAAGTTGGACATAACGTTCATGTTGGAGCACATACTGCCATCGCAGGTTGTGTTGGTATTGCTGGCAGCGCTAAAATAGGAAAATATTGTATGATTGGTGGGGGAGTAGGCATCAATGGCCATATAGAAATTGCAGATCGAGTGATTATCACTGGCATGACAAGTGTAGGTAAATCTATTCTTGAGCCAGGGGGGATTTATGCTTCTGCTATACCAGCAACACCGCGTCGTACTTGGTGGCGAATTATCGCAAGAATTATGCAAATAGAGAAAGTACATAATTTAAAAATTTTGGAGAAAAAATAAATATGAGTAATGTTATCAACATCCGAGGAATAAAAGAGTACTTACCTCACCGCTATCCATTTTTATTAGTAGATAAAGTTCTGGAAGTTGAGGCTGGAAAATCAATTTTAGCTCTGAAAAATATTACTACTAATGAACCTCACTTCAATGGACATTTCCCTCAACGGCCAATTATGCCCGGAGTATTAATGATTGAAGCATTGGCCCAAACAGCTGGACTCCTAATATACTCCACTACTAATACTCGTGCTGATGAAAAAACCAATTGGTATTATCTAGTAGGTATCGATAAGGCGCGTATTAGACGAATTGCAGAACCGGGTGATCAATTAAGATTATATGTTGAACTTGCAAAACACAAACAAGATCTATGGATTTTCAATGCTAAAACTACCATTGATGGGGAACTTGCTTGCAGTGTGGAACTATTGCTAGTTAAAGGAGCTTTAAAATGATTGATCAACGTGCTCATGTAGTTAAAGAAGCTAAAATTGCTACAAGCGTTAGGATTGAGCCATATGCGGTTATAGGCCCTAATGTTGAAATTGGTGAAGGAACTTGGATAGGATCACATGCAGTTATTGAAGGCTACACTAAGATCGGCAAAAACAATCAAATTTTTCAATTTGCGTCTATTGGTACCATCCCACAAGACAAAAAGTATCATGGTGAAAAATCATTTTTAGCAATAGGAGATAACAATACTTTTCGTGAATTTTGTACTGTCAATTTAGGAACTGAAAATGGCGGGGGTGTAACTAGAATCGGTAACAATAACCTTATTATGAATTATGTTCATATCGCCCATGATTGTATTATCGGTAATGACATTGTGTTTTCTAATAATGCCTCATTGGCAGGACACGTAATTGTTGATGATCATGTTATTTTTGGGGGATTTGCAAAAGTAGCTCAGTTTACGAGGTTAGGTGCTTACAGTTTTCTGGTGGCCAACATTGACCTTGGGAAAGATGTGTTACCATATGTTATTGCAGGTGGTTCAGTTGATACTGCTAAACTCTACGGCCTTAATGTTATCGGCTTAAAACGCCATAATTTTCCTGAAGTAACCATTCAAAAATTGAAGGATGCATATAATATCATTTTACGTAAGAATTTAACTGTACAACAAGCCATTGCAGAACTCAAAAAGATGGTAACAAATTGTATTGAAATTCAACTCTTCATTGATATCTTAACACAAAGCGAACGGGGTATTTTGCGATAAAGATGGAGACACCGCCTAACTTCTCTCGAACAATTGCTTACATTGACCTAAAAGCTCTTCTCCATAATTTGTCCCTGGTTAAAAAAAATGCTCCTCAAAATAAAATGTTAGCTATGGTAAAAAGCCAAGCTTATGGTCACGGTGCAATTAAAATCTCTCAATCTCTTAAATCCCAAATAGACGCTCTTGCAGTTGCTTCTATTGATGAAGCATTAGAATTGCGTGCTAATAAAATTCATACAAGGATTGTACTTTGGGGAGGGTTTCTTAACAAACAGGAACTTCAAGTAATAGTTAATCATGATATCGAAACACTCATTTATAACTTCGAACAGATTGATATTTTAGAACACAGCACACTAATCAAGCCAGTTAAAATCTGGCTAAAAATAGATACTGGCATGCATCGTCTAGGTTTCCAAGCACACGAAATAGTAGCTGCTAATAACTACCTTAAAAAAATTAAATCAGTTGCCAAACCACTACATTATATGACTCACTTTTCGGATGCATCAATAATTACTAGCCCAAAAACCTTACACCAGATTGCTGATTTTAAGAAATTAACAACTGATTGGGAAGGAGAGAAGGGGTTTGCTAATTCAGCGGCAATTTTACATTGGTCTGATTCTTATTGCGAATGGATACGGCCGGGGATTATTTTATATGGAATATCGCCAATAAATGAAGTTTCTGGACAAGAATTAGGATTTACTCCAGTAATGACTTTAGCTTCTAAAATAGTAGCTATAAAAACGATAAGCAAAGGAGAGGCAGTTAGCTATGATAGTACTTGGGTAGCTCCTAAAGATACGCGGATTGGAATCGTTGCTATAGGTTATGGAGATGGATATCCACAACACATTCGATCTGACACTAAAGTATTAATTAATAATACATATTGTACTATAGTAGGCAAAGTGTGTATGGATTATATAGCTATTGATCTAACAAATTCACCTGACTCAAAAGTTGGCGATCAAGTAATATTGTGGGGTAGAGGGTTACCAGTCGAAGATATCGCTAAGCAAGCTGGTACCTCACCGTATGAGTTATGTTGTCAACTAACTAGAAGAGTAATATTTGAGTATCAATAGCTGAGTTTTTTCTTTTTGGCTGAATGAGCACGTTCTTTTTTTTCAATATCAATGTACTTATCAGTGATAGCGCTAGAACTATGTCCAGCATCATCACGTACATGTTCACGAGGTCTTATCTTTACATCATCAGAAATACCAGTATGACGCAACCAATGGACAGTAGCAATTTTTAATTCGTTAGCGTCCTCTTTTTTTTCATCTTTTAACATTAATTGATAAGCACGATCAAAACATCGTTGAACTATGCTACGAATATGTCTAGTATCAGAAATCCCACCTTGACCTATAAATTTTGGGAGCAAAGGTGAATTATCAATTAGTGATGGCAAAGGAGATAAGCTTAAAGAGATACGATATTGTCTAAAAGCTTCTAGCATCTCATCAGAAACTGAGATATCTCGTTCTTTATTTCCTTTGCCAACAACTCGGAACCACCAATTACCATCTGTATCTTTATAGAAACTATTCATTTGGGGACTCCAACGTTCAGAAGTAACTAATTCAGAAATGCGAAGATACATTCCATACAATGCCTGCACAATAAAAAGTGTCCTATTATGTTGCTCAGGCTTCTCTTTTGCCATTTTTTTTGCTGCTTTAATCAAATATAACCATTGTATTTGAGAAAGACGTCGAATAGGAGAAGAAGCTTGTTTTTTGCGAATCAAAGCTCCTTTCTGTTTAATAAGAGTAACAGGATTAGCAGTTACATATCCTTCTTGAATCAAAAAATTATAGAAGCTACTTAAAGTAGCAAAAATAATTCGAATTGCTGCTTCAGATAAAGCAAAATCATTTCTTGATTTTGAGATTTCAGCAACAAAGGGACGCCATTTAGGGTTAGGGTTATTTTGACCATCTTTAACAATAAAACGTGGTACTTGATTAAACCCAACCCAACTTTTCAATGGTTTGAGACAAAATGCAATAAATGCCTCGATATTTTCCCGTTTATACTCAAGAATTGATTTTTGAGCAATGAGCCATGACCATTGTAAAAAACGTTCAATTTCTCGTCGATAGGTTTTAAAAGTCTCCTGATTATTTTTGTAGGCTAATAAAAAAGCACGAGCGCATTGGTAATCTTTTTCAGCAAACTCGGGGTAAAGAGCAGCACGAGGCAAATTAACCCATTCTTTAGTGGATTCCAGAGTATTAAAAATCGCTTTGAGTTCGATTGTCAAATTATATGTTTAATTACAAGTCAAATTCTAAAATCACCGGTAATGTTTATTACCGGTGATTAGATTGTATCATCTTTTTAATCAATAAAAAATCGATATAAGCTTTTCTTTTCTCGGCTGGTGAGCGTAATAAATAAGCTGGATGATAGGTAACTATTAAGGGGGTTTTATCCTCTCCATAATAATAAATATCACCACGTAAACGTGCCATTGCTTCCGTAGTATTTAATAAAAATTGTGCTGCGATTCTACCTACGGCAACTAATAACTTAGGTTTAATTAAAGAGATTTGCTTTTGTAAATATGGAGTACACAACTTTACTTCCTGGGGATCCGGATCCCGATTTTTTGGCGGTCGACACTTTAAAATATTGGCAATATAAACATCGGTACGCTTCAAACCAATCGATTTTAGCATCTCATTTAATAACATCCCTGCCCTACCAACAAAAGGTTCTCCTTGCAGATCTTCATTAGCACCAGGTGCTTCCCCAATAAACATTATATCTGCATGTTCATTACCTACTCCAAAAACTGCATGCGTACGCGTCTTATGAAGAGGACACAAAGTACAATTTGCTACTTGTTGTTTGATATCTTCTAATCGCTGAGGCTGCACTACCACTTTATTTTTATCCTCCCATACCTCAATTCCCATCTCTTTTAAATATCTTTTTTTATCAATCATATGAATTACCCACATTCACAAAAAAATCTCCAATAAATCATTTAAAAAATTTTTGCCACGGCTCGTAGTAATTATCGCATTATTTTGCAATTTAATTAATCCTAGATTCTCTGCTGATTGCAGGCGCTTTTTAATTGTATCAATTGTAAGCCCTGTTCGTTTATAAAATAAATCATAAGTTATAGGCTGATATAATCGCAAGGCATTTAACATAAATTCCAAAGGTAATTTTTTTATTGGGACAATCTCACATTCCTCAACAAAATCTTTAGCATAAATATACCTTATGGGATCCGATATTTTTATATATCGTTTTATCAAAAAATTATCAAATGTAAGCTTACTATATGCACCACTACCAATCCCTAAATAATCTCCATACTGCCAATAATTCATATTGTGTTGTGATCTCATCATCTGCGATTGAGAATAGACAGAAACTTCATATTGCTTAAAACCATTTTGAGATAAAAAATCCTGCCCCAGCCATTGCATTCTCCATATTTCATCTTCTTCAGGTACTGTTAATTCAGAGTTTGGTTCTAATGTTAGTTGATACCATGAAATATGTGTCGGTTTAAAGCTTAAAGCAATTCTTAAATCTTCTATAGCTTTTGTAATATTTTGTTCTGGCAAACCAAACATGAGATCACAATTTAAATTAGTAAAACCTGCTAATTTTGCCGCTGCAATTGCTTCTTGAGCTTGTTTAGAGTTATGCCTACGTTTTATTCTATTTAAACATGCATCATCAAAACTTTGGACACCTAGAGAGATTCTATTAACCCCTCCATCTTTAAATTCTCGATATAATCCTAAATCAATTGTCCTTGGATTCACTTCTAAAGTTATTTCGATGTTTTTAACAAAAGAAAAATATTTTTTTATTCGTTCAATAACAAGTGCTACCTCTTGAGGGGATAATAAACTTGGTGTACCTCCACCAAAATAAATACTAACTAATTTTTTTCCTCTCCATGTTGAAGATGAAAACTCTAAATCATCTAATAATCTAGCTACATATATGGCAATATTAGCTCTGTTGGCTAAAGGCTCTGAATTAAAATCACAATACGGACACTTACTCAAACACCATGGAAAATGAATATAAAGAGACAATGGAATTATCACCATCCTTTGAGATATAATGCGTTCATGATTCATATTTATAATACTTTAACAAAACAAAAAGAGTTGCTCAAACCAATTAATCCTCCACATCTTAGTATTTATGTATGTGGTCTTACAGTTTACGATGATTGTCATATTGGCCATGGGAGATTATTTGTCTGGTTTGATGTTTTAGTAAGATATTTACGGAGCATTGGTTATCAAATTACTTACGTACGGAACATAACTGACATTGATGATAAAATCATCAAACGTGCCAAAGAGCTTGGTATAGATTATCAGGAACTTGCTTCTAATATTATTGCCTCAATGCATCAAGACGAAAAATTATTAAATATTATCTCTCCAGATTTTGAACCTCGTGTAACTGGACATATCTCGGAGATTATCGAAATGATTCAGACACTCATCGATAAAAATTTTGCTTACACCACAAAATGTGGCGATGTTTATTACCACGTAGCAAAATTTTCAAAATATGGAGAGTTAGCACATCAAGATATCGCGAGTTTATGTTCCGGTATTAGAGTAGAAGCGAATGAAGAGAAAAAAAATCCATTCGATTTTGCTTTATGGAAAGCTGCTAAACCTAACGAACCATTTTGGCCTTCACCTTGGGGCAATGGTAGACCGGGTTGGCACATTGAATGTTCTGCCATGTCAAAAAAATATTTAGGTAATCATTTTGATATTCATGGTGGTGGTAGCGATCTTCAATTTCCTCATCATCAAAATGAATTGGCCCAATCGGAAGCAGCTAATGACACTCTTTTTGTTAATTACTGGATGCATATCGGTTTTGTTCAAAGTAATCAAGAAAAAATGTCGAAATCTTTAGGTAACTTTTTTACTCTAAAAGACATTTTAGGTAAATTCCCTCCTGAAGTACTTCGCTACTTTGTGCTTACAAGCCACTATCGAAGTCCAATTAACTTTTCTAAAGAAAATTTAGTTAATGCTGAAGCAACATTGCAACGCTTTTATATAACTCTTCGCGATATCGATCCAGAAGATACTACCTTGAAGATTGATTCTAATAACCAATTCTATAAGAAATTTCATCTAGCGATGGCTGATGATTTCAATACTCCAGAAGCATTGTCAGTTTTATTCGATCTTACCCACGAAATTAATCAACTACGTGATACAAAGCAATTATCTAAAGCTAAAGAATTTATCATTTTACTAAAAAATTTAGGTGCGACTTTAGGGTTATTACAGGATAACCCCAAAACTTTTCTAAAATTTGGTGTAAATATCAAAACAATAGAAACTTCTATTTCTTCTAGAAATATTGCCCGTAAAAATAAAAATTGGATTCTTGCTGACAAAATACGAGATAAATTATCTGCTATAGGGATTACCTTGGAAGATACTCCTCAAGGTACTGAATGGATTTTGGAAAATAGAAATAAATACTTTAAATCGCAATCTATCTATTAATATAAAGAATAAATATTGCAACACTAACTGACATAAATGCTTGGTATAAAGGGCCACTGAGATCCGATTTGCTTACCTATGAACTTATCGGTTTATCTAATATATTGCCTCAACTTTTTGGCTATTATATAGTCCAAATAGGAGGTCCTACAAAAAATGCAGATCCTTTACATTCATCTAGCATTCACAACCGAATAATTATTAATCCAGCAGATAAATCTACTACTTCCATTCAATGTAACTTAGATGAACTTCCATTTTTGCCAGAAAGTATTGATGCTATATTACTATTCCATATCTTAGAATTTGTTAAATCTCCCCATACCATACTTAAAGAAGTCTATAATTCAATAATTAACGGAGGGCATTTAGTAATTTTCGGATTTAATCCCCAGAGTCTATGGGGAATAACTAAAATTTTCAAACACCCCAAAAGAAACATCTGGAATGGCCATTGGTTGAATCCCAAAAAACTACGCCATTCTTTACTTAAAATTGGCTTCAGTGTAGGTGATTATCAAATATTTTATTTTCGTCCACCCAATACTAATACTAAAAAGATGCTATTTATGGAAGGTTTGGGCCAAATATTTTGGCCTTATTGCGGCGCGAGTTACATGCTAGTAGCCAAAAAAACCTCTACTATAATTACTCCTCTTAAAAAATTGGGGCCTTTAGTAAGAGAAACTGTTCTTGTTAAGAGGTTACCGAAACCATCGGGAAGAGTAACTCAATGCAACCGCAACAATTAAAACCAGTGGAAATTTTTACTGATGGTGCGTGCCGTGGTAATCCAGGCCCTGGGGGATGGGGTGTTATCCTCCGTTATAACCAACATGAAAAAAATTTAAAGGGTGCCGCAACTTTAACTACCAATAATAGAATGGAATTAACTGCAGTTATTGCAGCACTAAAAAAGCTTAAAAAACCCTGTTTAGTAACGATTACTACCGATTCAAAATATGTAAAAAATGGCATTACTTTGTGGATGCCTAAGTGGAAAAAAAATGGTTGGAGAACTAGTGACAAAAAATTAGTAAAAAATCTAGACTTGTGGCAAGAACTAGATAAAATTGTAACTCTGCATAAAATAAATTGGCATTGGGTAAAAGGACATAGCAATCATCCCGAAAATGAATTAGCAGATAAGCTTGCTAATGAAGCTATTGATGCACTGATGAGCTCACAATAATATTAAAAATTATAAGATTATATATGCGCCAAATTGTTATTGATACTGAAACCACAGGTCTTGAATTAGAAAAAGGACACAAAATTATCGAAATTGGTTGCATTGAATTAATCAACCGCCGATTAACTGGCAACCATTTTCACAAGTATCTAAATCCCGAACGGGAAGTTGAAGCAGAAGCTTTAACTATTCACGGCATAACCAATGAATTTCTAAAAGATAAACCCATTTTTG
The DNA here is from genome assembly GCA_031263815.1 of Coxiellaceae bacterium. GTDB lineage: Bacteria > Pseudomonadota > Gammaproteobacteria > UBA9339 > UBA9339 > UBA9339. The sequence continues at coordinate 83,085 of JAISFD010000022.1, forward strand.
CCAATATTTTATCTGAATTTTTAGAATTTATTCACGGTGCAGAATTAATTGCTCATAATGCTAGCTTTGATGTAAGCTTTATTAATTATGAAATACATCTTTTTAATAAAAACTATAAATTACTTGATCACTATGTTACTATTTTTGATACTTTGATATTGGCCCGCAAGAAATTTCCTGGGCAACGGAACACTCTTGATGCGATTTGTAAACGCTATAAAATAGATCTTAGTGGGCGTAAACTCCATGGAGCTTTGCTAGATGCCCAGCTACTTGCTGAAGCTTATTTACTCATGACTGGAGGTCAAGGAAGCCTTTTTGGTGATCAAAATCTTACTACTCAAAACCTATTATCTAGTGATATTTTTTCTGAAAATAATACTAACATAAAAAAAGTCGCCACTTTAGTTACTAAAGTAAGTGACCTCGAATTAACTACTCATCAATCTTTACTTGAGAAAATTAAAAAAAGCTCAGGCAAATGTCTGTGGGAAACTATATGAAAAATAAAAAATATCGAGCTACGTTTTTAAAAAATTACACTCCCCCACCATCTTGGATAAAAACCGCTGAGCTTCTATTTACTCTTGACCCCAAAGAAACGTGGGTGAAAGCTAAATTACACATTCAACGAAACACTGCCGTAAAACAAAAGAGAGCTCCAATTAAACTTGACGGCACTAACTTAAATCTAAAAGAAATAAAATTAAATAATAAATTGTTACCAACCAAATGGTATAAAATAACACCGAATAATTTAACAATCTCGCAAGTACCAGACGACTTTGTTCTTGAGACAACTGTCATAATCAATCCTGAAAAAAATTTAACCTGCACTGGTCTATATTTAACCAATGAAAACTTTTGCACGCAAAATGAACCTCATGGATTTCGTCATCTTACTTATTTTATTGACCACCCAGATATTCTCACTAAATTTACTACCACAATTATTGCCGATCGAAGAAAATACCCCGTATTACTTTCTAATGGTAATATGATTGCTAAGAAAAACTTAAAAAATAATCTTCATCAAGTTACATGGCTTGACCCATTTCCAAAATCTGCATATCTCTTCGCTTTAGTAGCGGGTAAGTTTTTTTACTTGGAAGATAATTATCAAACTAAATCCAGGCGTAGGATCACCTTACGTATTTATATTGAATCACAACAATTAATTCATCAATGCCAACATGCCATGCTCTCTTTAAAACAAGCTATGTTATGGGATGAAGAAAATTTTGGCTTAGAATATGATTTAGCTTTATATCAAATTGTAGCAATTAACGATTTGAATATTGGTGCCATGGAAAACAAAGGACTCAATGTGCTTAATACTAAGGTATTACTCGCTTCTCCTCTAACTGCCACCGATATCGATTTTAAAAGAATTGCTGCAGTGATTGCTCATGAATACTTTCATAATTGGACTGGTAATCGCATCACTTGTCGTGATTGGTTTCAAATTGGATTAAAAGAAGGGTTAACCACTTTACGAGAGCAACTTTTTATGGAAGATCTATATGGCCAGTCAATTAATCGGATTAGTACTATAAAAACCATTTATACTAGACAATTTCCTGAAGATGCTGGTCCCCTCGCCCACCCTATTCGCTTACAGTCATATATTGAAGTTGATAATTTTTACACTACTACTGTCTATTATAAAAGTGCAGAAGTAGCAAGAATGCTAATAACGATATTTGGCAGAAGAATATTTCAAAAAATCATACAAAAATTTTTAGCTAAGTTTGATGGTCAAGCTGTAACTATTGAAGATTTTATAATCACTGCTTCAAAGGTTATTAAAATAGATCTTAAGCAATTTAAGCTTTGGTACGATCAATGTGGTACGCCGTTACTAAAGATAAAAGATAATTTTAAAGATAAAATTTACTCAATAACAATTGAACAAAAACATAAGAAAGCACCACAAGATTTTTATATTCCTCTAGCAGTAGGGTTGCTAAATTCTCGGGGTAAAAGTACGGCAACCCAAATTCTAACGATTAAAAAAGATAAGCAAACATTTTCCTTTAAAGGTTTTGATGCTAAACCTATCCCATCGTTTCTTAGAAATTTTTCATCACCAATAAAAATCCAATATCTTTATAGCAATGCTGAACTATTGTTTTTAATACAATATGATAATGATCCCATTAGCTGTTGGGAAGCAAGCCAAAAACTAATAACCAATGTAATTTATGATCTATGTCAACTGAAACAAGTTAAAACACTTCCTGAAATATTGATTCAATTGTTCAAATTCATTATTAGTAATAAAAAAATAGATCCTGCTCTTGCTGCTCAAATGCTGGAACTCCCATGCGAAACTCATCTCTTAGAAATTTTACCTGGGATAGATATAGAAAATATTCACACTGCCTGTGAGTTTATAAAAATCACAATAGCTAAAAATTTAAAAACTGAGTTACTTGATTGTTACAAAAACAATCACTCTCAAAAATCATATAAGCTCCACCCTATAGCTATAGGGAAAAGAAAACTAAAAAATGTTTGTCTTGATTATTTGATGTATTTAAACACCGAGGATATATTTACTCTATGTAAACAGCAACTCGACCATGCTGATAACTTAACGGATATCTATGCTAGCCTCGTAGCACTTGCTAACTCTACTTATAAAAAGCGGGAACTAGTTTTAGAATCTTTTTATAAAAAGTGGCGTAACCATCCTAATTTGGTTAATAACTGGCTTACTCTCAATGCTAATATAAAATTAAGAGGTAACTTAAACCGTGTTAAAAAACTTCTTAACCATCCTGCTTTTAATTTAAAAAATCCTAATAATGTTTATGCGCTAATTCGTACTTTTTGCGAAAACAATTTAATTAATTTTCATGCCAAAAATAGTATGGGTTACAAGTTTTTAACAAGTCAAATACTTACGATAGATAAATTTAATCCCCAACTCGCAGCTATTCTTGCTACTCCTCTAACATGGGGCTATAAGTTTGATGAAAAACGAAGTAAGCTAATGCAAAAGCAATTGCGAAAAATCAAACAAACTCCAGGATTATCTCCCAATGTTTATGAAATTATAGCTAGAGCCATGATTTAATTACTACATCAGGGTAACCCAAGCTTCAGCTAGCGGCTACCTAAATCACAATCACACTTTAAATACCTTTTGATCTTCTCCAGCCAATTTTCATGAATCCCACGACATTTACATCTGTAGCAATTCTTCTAAAGATTTAAATGATCCATGTTTTGTCCGATAATCGATAATAGCCTGTGCTTTCTTTTACTCATACCTTTTATTTTTTGCAAAGTTGCTAAATCAGCTGAATTTATATTTACATATGTAACCTGAGATGCAGCTGTATCCATTACGGGTGAAATTTCAGCATAACTAGTACTACCAGAAACTACACAAAATACAATAATACTGCCAACAATTAAATCACGAAAGAATTTATATAACATGTTTTCTCCCATAATTTGTTTGTATTAAAATGAAGCAAGAAAAGCGCAACAGAAATGTTAAACATTGCTATACAGGAAAAAAACCGGCATAAAAAAGAGGCCTCACGGCCTCCCTTTTTATTGAACAAGACTCTCGCTACGAGCCAGGGAGAGCGAAGCGAAGGAGAGTAGTCTGCGGTAGCTGACGATTTTTAGCAGAACGGAGTGAGTGCTAAAAATCTATAGTGAGCATAGCGACATGCTTGACAAACTATTTATTATCTACAGAAGTTTCTCCAACCTCTTCAACCGAAACTTTTTCGTCCTTCTCTTTGCCTTTTTTCACGTCTTTAGCATCTTTAACAATTTCAGTTGTTGGTTGATCTGTAATATTAGCTTCCTCTTTAGTTGGCTCAACTGCCGATACGCTAGCAACTAAGGATAAACCAAAAATAGCAGCTACAATTAATGAACCATAAAATTTCATATATCCTCCAAACATAATTTTTCCGAAAAAATGGGTTGCAAAAACCCCATCATTATAACACTTAGATTTTGAATATTATCCAAATAATACTAAAAAATAATCGTGTAAATTGTAGCAAATTTCACCTACTTGTCTATAACAAACTTTGATGATACTTTGTTTTGGTGCAAATGCTAACCAAACGAGTCTTAATTTCAGCTGGCGAATTATCTGGAGATATGCATGCATCAAATTTAGTCCAAACAGTAACTAAAATATCTCCATACATAAGATTCTATGGCATGGGTAGTAAATTAATGCAAAAAGCTGGAGTTGATATCATTGTAGATTCTTCTCATTTAAGCATTATTGGAGGTTTAGAAATTGCAGTAAAATTCATTAAATTAGCATCCGCATTTCTCACTATGAGAAATACTATCCATCGGAATAAGCCAGATTTAGTAGTTCTTGTAGATTATCCAGGATTCAATTTGCTTTTAGCAAAAATAGCTAAAAAAGCTGGGGTAAAAGTTTTATATTATATCAGCCCAAAAGTTTGGGCATGGAACCAAAGTCGTATAAAAACCATCAAAAAATATGTTGATATGATGGCGGTAATTTTCCCTTTTGAAGTAGAATTTTATAATAAATATCAAATCCCTGTACAGTTCGTAGGCAATCCCCTCTTAAAAATGGTCACTCCTAACCTATCGCAAGAAGTAGCAAAACAACTATTTAATATAAGCTCCAAATATAAAACTGTTGGTTTATTTCCTGGGAGTCGTCTAAACGAAATTAAACGATTATTACCTATAATGCTTAAAGCAGCAAAAATCCTAAAAGAACAAAATCCAAATTTACAATTTCTGTTATCTCAAGCCCCATCTATCACTAACAATGACTTACTCCCCTACTTACATGCAAGCTCCATAAAACCTAGAATAATTTCAGGACAAAATTATGATGTTATGCAATCTTGTGATGCTATTATTGCCGTTTCTGGAACTGTTACTTTAGAAATTGCACTTATGGAGATCCCTTTAATAATTATTTATACAATGTCTTGGTTTGAATATAAGTTCGCTAAGCGTTTAATAAAAATCCCCTACATTGGTCTATGTAATATTTTGGCAAATAAAAAGATAGTACCTGAGTTACTACAGTATGATGCTACACCATCAAAAATTGCTGAAGCAATATCCAATATATTAAATGATGAAAATTATCGTAAAAAGATGATATTAAATTTGCAAAGCATTAAAAAAACATTACAAAACAAAGAACAAAAAGATATTTCTCAAGTGATTATAGAGATATTAAATCAAGCTACTTAACTTCTTTTGCTGCTCATCTCCAGAAAGTTTGACGACAGGAGTATTTAATTTCTCTATTAAACGTTGACTAAAATCACCTAAGTAACTGATAAAAAATTTCTTTTCATCTGTCATACCTATACGGAACGCATGATTTTCATGCAGCTGTTTAACTAAAATACAATTTTCTAGTACAGTCAAAGATGGAAAGAGAGATTCTTGATAATTTTGAGTTAAAGTAATAATTTGTTGGGTAATTTCTCGTTGAGTATAAGCTCTTAAAGCTCTATCTTGTAAAAAAATATCCCCGTGGGTAGGATGATAGCGACGATCTAAAATTTTCAATAATGAACTTTTTCCCGAACCATTGTGACCAAGTAAAGTAACAAAATCCTTAGGATAAATAGCATAACTGATGTTTTTTAGTATGGGACGTAACAAACCTGGTAGTTCTAAATTAATATTATTTAAATTTAATAATGCTTCTTTCATCCTGCCTCTTGGGTTTTGGTTGTACGTACTAAACGCAAAAATATTATGAGCGCTGTCCCAAGTAATATTTTTAAGTACAGTGGATTAATTTCTAATTTTAATAATCCATTAACGGCATAAAAGTAAAATATTACCCCAATAAGGCAACTGATAAATTCAATCCCCACATTGAATCTTTTATATGATAGAATTACAGATAAGATTTGCTTTCCTAAAATAACTGTTCCCAACGCAGTTAATGTCATACCATATCCCATACCGACATCAGCATAACCAATTGTCTGGGCAGTCAAGCAACCAGATATTGCAGCTAAACTATTAGTTAAAGCAAAACCACAGAGTCTATAAACTTCTATGGGTTGTCCTCGACGTTGCAATAAATTCTGATTATCTCCAAATGCTCGCAAAATTAAGCCACAACGAGTAATGAGTATTAGATAGGCTAGTAAACAAAAAATACTGCTTAAAAAGGCGGTTAACATCCAACCACTTGATTGACTATGCTGAAAAGCACTTGAAACCAAGGTTACTCGTGACAACAAGCTTATATTAGGCCGTCCCATAATAAGTAAGTTGCCACTTAGCAAAATAAAAGTAGCTAACACGCCAGCAAGAAGAGGATCAATTTTTTGTCCCCGCTGTATTAAACTTATACTAAAACCTATTGTAGCTCCCCCCAATAAGGCGCAGATAGCTGCAAGAGGTGGTGAAACATTTAGTTCAATCAAACGAGCAAAAAGCGCTGCTCCTAACACAAAACTTCCATCTAAAGTCAGATCAATTGCACGTAAAATACAAAAGCTTATATATAGAGCAAAAGCCAAAGGTAAAAATGTAATGGCCTGATTCAAAGTTGTAATGAATAGAGTAATCATAAATTATCTAAGCTGACCTTTTCTAATGGATAACCTAGTTGTCTAGTAATCTGTTCGATTTTCTTTATACTCTGCCCCGTTTCAGCCAAAGATTTTAAATTCACAAATACTGTAGGTTTAGTTAATTTCATATTCACTAAACTATTAGGGGTTGTTCCTTGTAAAATCTTGGCCGCTAACTTTGCCCCTTCTACTCCTATACTCTTTTCATGTACACCTAGTGAAAAACACGCTCCATTTTTTACCGTACCTTCATCAGAAGTGATCAAGGGAATTTTTCGTTGCTTAGTAACTTGCACTAAAGTGTTAATACCACTGGCAACTAAATTATCTTTCAAAATGAAAATCGCTTGAATATCAGTTGGCATAGCTTGGCTTGCGCTATAAAGATCAGCTAAACTTTGAATCATCAAACGCTGGACTACAATCTTATGGAATTTACACGCCTTCTCTACTTGTTTTACCTCATTAAAAATCTTATTGGAGGTACTATGTACGATGATCAATTTCCTTACTTCAGGATAAATTTTGTGGATAAAAGAGATACTTATTGCTTTATCTATTTCATCATTTACTATAACTACGTTACTTTGTTTAGTACCTACATCAGCTGCCAACCCAATTATAGGTTGGAAAGAAGTTAAAGCCATACTCATCTGAGTAACTGTAGTTGAGATAGGCACAATCAGATCATAATTAGCATCACGCATTTGACTTATAATTGCACGTTGTAAGTTACTATCCCCCTGAGCATTTCTAATACTAAATTTTATTGGTTGTTTTACTAGCTGTGGTAAAGTTTTTCGAAACGCCCGAGCAATTTCCCTTATCGCTGCATGCTCAATGGGGATAACAACCCCTATCTTTTTAACGTGGAGCTGGGGTTTTTGAGCACAACAAGAGCTAGAAAAACATAACATCAATGCTATACTTTGAAAAACAAGAAATAATTTATTAATTAAAGTTCTCATAACTAACTCCGCAAGTTATTAAATTAAGTGAATGTTATAAACTAACTGTTAGATAAAAATTAGGTAAAATTCTAGAGTTGGCGTTAGCTACGCCAGCGGAGTAACGAAAGGGTAGATATAAAACCAAACTGGTTCATAAAAAATACTGAATATTCTATTTATATTCAAACTATAGCTACATGTTAACAAAAAAGCCAATGATTTTTCGGGAGAGTAATCTAATCTGTGTAAATAGCCGCTAGAAATCTACTGCAACTTTTTTTATAACCTATAACAGTTTTTTATACTTGCATATTCATCTCCGTAGATCAAATGTAGTTTTTTTG
>JAISFD010000026.1 GCA_031263815.1 Coxiellaceae bacterium
GTTAATGTAGCGTTTTTCAGCCGCAGGACGGCTGCGGTGTGCGAAGCACAACGATGTGTCGCGGCCATGCGAACTGATTTTAGGGGTCACGATGGCCTAAAATCTATAGTGAGCATAGCGGACACACTTGTTATTGAAGTTGCAGGTAATAAAGTTGGTGATTGGGAAAGTTTTATTCAGCAGGTAAAATTGTATCCTAATAAAAATGTTAATATTTTACTAAAGCGAAGCGGCAAAAAGATTAATTTACCTGTGACTATAGGTTGGAAGTTTGAGAAAGGGTGGAAAAAAAATTGGTTTTTTGGGTGTTAGTGTTGATAGAGATAAGATAATATGGCCTGAAGATACTTTACGTGAATATAAGTATACCCCGATTTCTGCTGTGCCTACGGTAATAAAACAGATGAAGCTATTTTTTGATCTTAATAGAATCATCTTAGGTGAATTGCTTACTGGCAATATATCTTGGCATATTTTGGGAGATCCTATTGCTACTTTTGCTGCTTCTGGTAAAGCTCTTTTTTATGAGTTTTTTAGGCATGCTTAGTTTGACTCTTGCTTTGATTAATTTGTTGCCATTACCAGCTTTGGGATGGTGAACAGTTAGTTATAATTTTAATAGAAGCTATTAGGCGGCGTCCAATTCCCATGCGTGCTCAAATGTTAATTTTTCGTTTATGAATAGCATTTTTTGTTTTATTAATATTGCAAGCTGCTGCTAATGATTTAATGCGGATATTTACTAGGTGAGTGGTATATATCCTATAAGATATGGCTTATTGATTATGATAATTTGGCCGGGGTGGCGGAACTGGTAGACGCGCCAGACTCAAAATTTGGTGGTGGCAACACCGTGTCGGTTCGATTCCGACCCTCGGTATTTTTATTAGTACATAATTTTAGGTAATCCGCCGTTACAATTTGTGCAACTTTTGATTTAAGAAAATCAAATATGGCATGAATAATGCTCATTTTACAAAAAAAATGAGCTTAGATTTAGATGACTACTAGTAATTGGTGTCATTACCGCTCTTACAGTTTTAGCGTTTTTTTATTTCAAAAAACCGCTTGTCATTACTCCAACTGTTACTGTAACAAAAAGTAATATCGCCGAAGAATCCGAAGCTGTAGGTTACATCAAAACCCATCACTTTAGCGTCATTAAATCCCAAGTTGACGGCATTATCGAAGCGATTTATCACGAGGAAGGGGAATATGTAGCCAAAAATACTCCACTTGCCAAAATCAAACCAATGCTGGTTCCAGCAGAATATGCCGCAGCACATCAGGAATTAGTCAACGCTACCACTAAAGAAAAAGAAGCCGAAGCAGTATTTAAGCGCCATGAATATTTGTTGAATAAAAAAATCATTTGGATTCCTGCTTTTACTTATGAGTTATTAAATAACCCAAAGCAAATTGATACAATTGAGGTTACTTATCAAAACTTAAAATTTTTACCGCAAACTAAAAATTTAATTCAAAAAGTATTGGCGCTGAATCATGGAGCTGACTTGAGTGATTTTGGTATTGTAAATTTCACTGATTTGGCCCAAGAACAAGAAAAAATCAATAATTTCTTTATCGGTATGCAGATTTTTTTGGGCATAATTGACAGTTTGGCTTTATTGATTGCTGGGATAGGAATTGCTAATGTAATGTATGCTTCAGTAACACGAGCAACTAAATAAATTGGGCTTCAAATAGCTCTTGGGGCAACAACTAAACATATTTTAAGACATTATATCTTTGAATCGTTAGTAACAGCTATTATTGGTGGCATAATAGGTTTGCTTATAATGATACCAGTCATTTATTTAATTAATTCGATACCAATGAACTGGAAAATTTTTGAGCACATCTCCAGAAATTATTTTAGCTGATGAGCCTACTGGTAGCCTAGATAGCAAAACTGGCCTTGAAGTTATTAATCTATTTGAACGACTTAATAGCCAAGAAAAAACGATAATTATAATCACACATAATATGAGCTTAACCGCACGTACTAAAAAAACAACTAAAATATTCGATGGGAAAATATCACTTTGATTATTGCACAGTTTACCGTCTAGCACTTACTAATTACTGTAGTGCAAAACAATTTAGTTTATCCTTCTCGTGTTGGATTATAAACATCTAAGAAAACATTAAAGAATTATCTCAATGAATTTATTGATTTTTTTTATAATCAGCTTTGGATAAGCTAACAAAAAAAGGGAATTTATGCGTAACTTAACCTTTTATAAGTATAATAACCTCAGTTCGACATAATGAGGCTACAACTTATTGAAGTAATTGAAAAAAGTATCAATGCGAGCTAAATTTACCTCAAAAACAAGCATGTCGCTATGCTCGCTATAGATTTTAGGCCATCGTGACCCCTAAAATCAGTTCGCATGGCCGCGATACATTGTTGTGCTTCGCACACCGCAGCCGTCCTGCGGCTGAAAAACGCTACATTAACTTAACGCTCACTATAGATTTTTAGCACTCACTCCGTTCTGCTAAAAATCGTCAGCTACCGCAGACTACTCTCCTTCGCTTC